>JAURFT010000004.1 GCA_030834185.1 Candidatus Nanopelagicales bacterium | reverse complement strand
AGATTCTGAAGAGTTCGCAGTTGTGCTGCAAACCTTAGCTGCATCATTAGTCGCTGATAAGCAGCGCTGGACCAGAATTGCCGCTGACATTAAAGGCGTAACTGAAGAGACAACAACTGGTGTTCATCGGTTGTATGAAATGGCTACTGCGCAAAAACTGCTATTTCCAGCGATCAACGTAAATGATGCTGTCACAAAAAGTAAGTTTGACAACAAGTACGGCTGCCGCCACTCTTTAATTGATGGCATTAACCGCGCTACCGATGTTTTGATTGCTGGCAAACTTGCAGTTATCTGCGGCTATGGCGATGTTGGCAAGGGCTCTGCTGAATCACTTCGTGGCCAAGGCGCTCGAGTTGTGGTCACTGAGATTGATCCAATTTGCGCCTTGCAAGCTGCAATGGATGGATACACTGTTAAAGCGCTAGACGAAGTTATTAGCGATGCCGACATTGTGATTACAGCAACTGGTTGCAAAAATGTTGTAACTGTTGAGCATATGCGCAAAATGCGTCATCAAGCGATTTTAGGAAACATCGGGCATTTTGATAATGAAATTGATATGGCTGGTCTAGCTCAAGTTAAAGGTGTGGTTCGAAATAACATCAAGCCACAAGTTGATGAATGGATTTTCCCAGACCACAAATCAATAATTGTGCTCTCTGAAGGTAGATTGCTTAACCTAGGTAATGCCACCGGGCATCCATCATTTGTGATGTCCACTTCATTTACCAACCAGGTGTTGGCTCAAATTGAACTTTATGGCAACACCAGCGCCTACCCAGTTGGCGTTTACACCCTGCCAAAGTTCTTAGATGAGAAAGTTGCCAGATTGCATCTGCCAGCTCTGGGCGTAACGCTTACTGAGCTAACAACTGATCAAGCAGCTTATATGGGTGTAGCTGAGTCAGGTCCATACAAACCAGATCACTACCGCTACTAATTCTCGCTTGCTCGCCTTAGTTCTTGCGCGAAATCTTCTTTTCGGATCCGAAGATCTGTGTATAGCAGCGTTAGAACTATGGCAGTAATTGGTAGCGCAACTGCTGTTGAGATAACAGTTGAGATGCTCTCAAAAAAGGTCGCGGTGCTTGAGGTTGGATCATTTGTAGCGGCGGCTACTGCTGCAGTTTGAGTTGGTAGCGAGAAGATGCCACCGATGAATTGGGCAATAATTGAGCTGAGCACCAGATAACCAAAAATTCGCCAGCTGCTGCCTTTGACTAATTGGTTTGATCTTGCAATAGCTTTACTAATTGTGGTGTGCTCTAAAACATAAATTGGAGCTGCCAAACTTAATCTGATACTTACTACAATCGCCATAATTAATCCAACCAATAATCCAGTAATTAAAATTCCTGAACTAACTCCAGAAGAAAAAGGCGCAAGCACTAAAATTGGAATCACCGCAATTGCAGCAGCTGCGATAGCAAGTCCAAATACAGCTAGCGCTAACCCAATTAATCCAAATACGCGCGGCTTAATTCGCTCCCAAGCATCAGTGCCAGAAATCTTTCTACCTAAAACTGCATCTGCGGCAATATGCGTTATTACACCAGCAGCGATGACCTGCATGATCAGCGCGGAGATTAGCGCTAACGCAAAGCCCAGCAGTAGCGTGGAAATGTCATCATTGAGCTGTACTAAGGCTTGGGTTAAGTCAGCAGAGCTGGTTGCTCCAATAGTTGAATCTGTAATTGCCTGCTCAACTTCATCTAGCCCCAATAGGGCTGATACAAAAGTGATAACTAACGAGAGCAAGCCAGCGATTAGTCCAACGACCGCTCCAACTGCAATTAATACCCGCCAGGTCATCCGAACGGTTCGACCTAAGCCGGCGAAGATATCGCCAATAACTAGTTCTCGAAATGGAATTGATCCAGGAAAAGGCTGTTCATTACTTGGCTCTGCCATTTAGTCTTTGCTCCTTAGGGGCTGTGCTGGCGGATCTGAAACAGGAGGTGACACCATTACCCCCATGAGCGTAGTGCGTGTGCTGGTGGTTGACGATGATTCAGCGCTGGCCGAGATGTTGGGAATTGTGCTGCGGGCGGAAGGATTCGAGCCGCTGTTTTGTCTAGATGGCGCTTCAGCAATGAGCTCGTTTCGCAGTCATAAGCCAGATCTCGTACTTTTAGATGTCATGCTGCCAGGGAAAGATGGCGTAGAAATTTGTCGAGAGATTAGGGCTGAATCAGGAACGCCAATCATTATGTTAACAGCGCGAGGGGATACCTCAGATGTTGTGCTTGGGTTAGAAGCTGGCGCTGACGATTACATTGTCAAACCATTTAAGCCTCGTGAGCTTGTAGCAAGGCTGCGAGCTCGCGCCCGTCGAGAATCGCCAAAAGATTTAAGTGCCTTAACTTTTGGCGAATTAATAATTGATGTTAATGGCCATACTGTGAATAAAAACGGTCGGGCGATTCAATTAACTCCGCTTGAGTTTGATTTGTTAGTTTGCTTGATTAAAAAACCAGGTCAAGTATTTACCAGGGAAGTCTTGTTGCAAGAAGTCTGGGGATACCGTCATCCAGCTGACACAAGACTAGTTAACGTTCACGTGCAGCGATTACGGGCCAAAATCGAAGAGGATCCAGAGAATCCAACCATTGTGCTCACCGTCAGGGGAGTTGGATATAAGGCGAGCGTTGCATGAGTCCACTAGCTCGATGGCGTAAATCGCTTTCGTTGCGAGTGCTGATAAGTACCAGTATTTTAATTTTTGGTATCGTTATTGGAGCTTCAAGTTTGCTGCTCAATCAAGTGCAAAATGGCGTAATTAACGCCAAGGTAAATGACTCTTTAGTAGATGCGGTAGTTGGGTTGGAGTTTGCACGAGATGTAGTTGATTCTTTTGGACCTAGCGTTATTGATACGGCAACTGTAGTTGACTCAATTGTTGCAACGCTAGCTCGAAGATCTGGTGAACCGGCAACGTATGAAGTTTTATTACTCTCAAATGGTGGCGGCCCAGAGCGCTCAACCAATGCAGTGCTAACTAGCTCGGTTTCTGCTGAACTATTGGTGAAGATATTTGCTGAAAATAATCAGCAATGGTCTTTTGGGCAGATTAATTATGTAGACAGCACAACAACTGCAGCAATTGTCATTGGTGCTCCAATAATAATTTCTGAGCAACAGCAATATGGTCTTTTTTTGCTCTACCCAACACTTCAGCAGCAAGAATTACTTGATGTTGTTCTATCGGCAATTTTATTTATCGCAGTATTGTTAATTGTTAGTTTAATCTTTGTAGTATATCTCTTAACCAGAAGAATTACTGAGCCAATTCGACAAGCCGCTGATACTGCGCAAAAGATTGCAACAGGATTATTGGATCAACGATTAATTGTTCGCGGCGAAGATGAAGTTGCAAGGTGGGCGCAGTCATTTAATTCGATGACTGATTCGCTTGAAAAGCAGATTCTGCGACTTAAAGAGTTATCTGTAGTGCAACAACGCTTCGTTTCAGATGTCAGCCATGAACTAAGAACCCCAGTTACCACTGTTCGGCTAGCTGCGGATTTGTTACACGCCAAACGTGACCAATTTCCGCCAGACGTTGCAAGGGCTGCTGAGTTATTACAAGGAGAGCTGGATCGCTTTGAGGTGATGCTGGCTGATCTACTTGAAATCAGCCGTATCGATGCTGGCGCTACACAATTACAATTAGCTCAGCACAAAATCGTTGATATTGTGCAACGAGTTTTAGATTCCACAAGTCCGCTAGCCAAAGCAGCGGGTGTGCAAATTGGGCTAGAAACTAAAACAGCAGATTTAATAGTGGAATGCGATAGTCGACGAATTGAACGTGCTCTTAGAAACTTGATTGTAAATGCTATAACTCACGCTGGATCAACTCAGATTGATATTTCAATGAAATCTGATGATGGCTTTTGTGAAGTACTAGTTGCTGATTTTGGCATTGGGCTAACTGATGAGCAAAAAATACAAGTATTTCAACGATTCTGGCGAGCAGATCCAGCGCGTGCTCGTGATAACAGTGGTTCTGGTTTGGGATTATCAATTGCGCTTGAGGATGTGAAGCAACACAACGGAGTAATTAGCGTGACAGATAACCCAGATTCAAGCGGAGTAGTTTTTGCAATTCGACTGCCAATTGTTAGCAAGATTAATCTGACATGAAAAAATATCTTGTAGCGCTGCTAATCATGTTGCTAATCTCTAGTTGCAGTTTTGTGCCAATAACTGGCCCGGTAAATAATGGTTTGGATATTGGAAAAGTAGAGCGAACCTCTTTAATCAGCGATTCTCCCAAGCGTCCAACCATTGGCATGACTAAATTGGAGATTGCCGCTGGCTTTTTAGCTGCAAACGAGAACACAATTGGCGATTTTTCAATCGCCAGAGCATATCTCGCAAGCTTTTTAGCCTTTGAATGGATACCTAGTGCAGAAATTCAAGTATTTGAAACATCTTTGAGCTTGAAAGAAGTGAGTGAAACGGTAGTTGCAGCACAAGGAGTGCCAAGCTTAGTAGTTGATCAGCAACGTCGACCAAAATTACCAACTCAAACAGATCTGAAATCATTTGAGTTAAATTTTGTTAAAGAAAATGGTGAATGGCGTATTACTAACCCGCCAGGTAGTATTGTGATGTCAAGTTTTGCTTTTCAACGTAATTACGCGGTTACAAATCTGTGGTTTTTTGATGAATCCAAATCCCAGTTGGTTCCTGATTTTCTAGTGGTAGCAAAGCAAAGTGATTTAGCCCCGCAGCTTATTAGAGCTTTATTTGCTGGCAGTAGCACCTGGCTCAAGCCAGCTATTGTGAATATGTTTGATCCTGAATTTTTAAGTGGCCTGGCAACTACGCAGCGGATTGGGGATTCAGTAACAGTAGATTTTGATGCTGAAATTTTAAGAATGACTAATCAACAGCGGGTTTTGCTAATTAGCCAGATGGCTCAGACCTTAAAGCAGGTAGACAATTTAACTGGATTACGAATTACTACAGGTGGACAATTGCTCAATATTCAAGGAGTAAAAAATCCCCTTGATTTAACAACTGGGAGCTGGCTAGGTCAGGTAATTGACAACGAGGTGAAGCTTTATGCCTTAAGCGCGGATGGGGTATTGAATAAGCCGCTTGAGAATGAGAATCTTGATTCTTGGCTAGTTCGATTTACCAACCCAAGCAGCTTAGCAATTTCACCAAATGAAGCTCAGCTTGCGGGGTATCTGCCCAACTCATCTGAACTTTATCTGGGAGACCGCTTACAAAATCCAAACCTAGTTGCTCGAGTTGCAAATCTGAGTGATTTAAATTTTGATGCTTCAGGAACATTATGGTTCTTGAATCGATCTAATAGAAATGTATATGGTTTTGATGGATCAAATTTACTGCCAGCTCAAATTCAATTGCCTCAAGGCAATGTTCTAAACCATGCGATGGTAGCCCCAGACAATGTTAGAGTCGCGTTAGTTGCCCAGGCTGGTGCACTATCAAGTCTTCTTATTGGGCGAGTCAAGCGTGCTAGTTCTGAGATCAAATTTGCAAGAATTCAAAAATTGATTTCTATTAATGGCGAAGTCTTAGACTTGAATTGGTATTCACCAACCCAAGTGGTTTTATTGGTTAACTTTCCAACACAGCAAGATTTAGTTGCATTAATTATAGATATTGCAACAGCTGAACAAACTATCTTGCGCCTGCCAGCTGAAACAAAGAGTTTAGTGGCAAATGCAAATCAATCCATAGCGGTGATTAATAGCAGTGGAGAGATCTGGTTTCGCAGTAAAGGCATGTGGAGTCAGGTTGGTACAGCTCAGGCTATAACTTTCCCCTAATGTTGACTTTTTTCGTCATGCCCAATGCATTATTTCCTGTGCGTCTTAGTTGCCCCACTCACATACGTTTTACTGGTTCTATTCAGAAGTGACAGCATGGCTGCACAGGAGTAAGTTAGGGTCAACCTAAATAAGTTCTAGGGGGCAATTATGGATATCCAATTCCACACCAAATCAGCTCAACTGAATGATGCATTTAAAAAACGAGTACAAGAGCGAATGGCTCGAATGGAGCGATTTGGAATCAAGATTGATCGGGTTGATATTGAAGTAGCCGTTGAGCAAAATCCAAGACATGGCAACGCGGCTCACAAAATTCAGTTATCAAGCAAAGGTGCTGGCCCTCAGGTTAGGTCAGAGGCTGCAGGAAGTGACAATATTTCAGCTTTTGATGTCGCTGCAGAGAAGTTCGAATTGCAACTAAGAAAATCTCATGAACGCAATAAAGATGTAAAGCATGTATCGTTAAAAGAAATGCCGTTAATTAGTGTGGATAAGGAAGAAGATACAACAGATGTAGTTGATGATTATCAAATTGTGCGTGAAAAATCGCATATTGCGAAGAAAATGACTAGACAAGAAGCAATTGATGCGATGGAGTTACTTGATCATGATTTTTATATTTTTGTAGAAGCTGAATCGAATAAACCTGCTGTGGTTTACCGCCGTCGCGGCTACAGTTACGGCATTATCTTGATGGAAAATCAAAGCAATTGATTTTGGAGGTTAACATAAAATAACTGGGCCAGAGTATTTCTGACCCAGTTATTTTTTGGTGCGGAAGAGGGGACTTGAACCCCTACGCCCGAAAGCGCTGGAACCTAAATCCAGTGCGTCTGCCAATTTCGCCACTTCCGCCCAGGGGCTTAAGGGTAATGGAGGGTCTGCTTACCCGTGCAGCGGCCTTTTTGCAAATGATTTGCAAAAAGGAAATACTCATCTAAGATTCTCCTAGAAGGAGATTTCTATGCATGCCCCAGATGGTTTTATTAATGCCCCAGTTTCGCTAGGCACCGGTGCAGTTTCTGCCTCAATTTTGGCTATCGCGCTCAATAAGGCGAAAAACGAGCTAGATGAGAAAGCCGCCCCAATGGCAGGCTTAGTTGCGGCATACGTGTTTGCAGCGCAGATGTTGAATTTCCCCGTTGCGTTAGGCACCAGTGGTCATTTACTTGGTGGTGCACTTGCTGCCATTTTGATTGGCCCATGGACTGGGATGATCGCAGTTAGTGTGGTTGTAATTTTGCAGGCACTGTTATTTGCGGACGGCGGGCTAACTGCGCTGGGCTTCAATGTATTTAATATGGGAATCATCACCGTATTTTCTGGTTGGTTTGTGTTTATTTTACTAACCAAGTTCCTCAAAGGCAGATCTGGAATAGTGATTGCGGCTTTTATTGCTGCCCTAATCTCGGTTCCAGTATCAGCAGTTTCATTTGTTTCCCAGTATGCAATTGGTGGCACTGGCACCTTGGATGTCCTAGATGTTTTAGTGGCGATGTTTTCGGTGCACGTTTTAATTGGAATTGGTGAAGGTTTAATAACGGCACTAACTATTTCTGCAGTTTTAGTACTGCGACCAGATTTAGTCTTTGGAGCACGAGGTAAAATAAAAACTGAACTTCAGATCAAAGAAAGCAAAGTAAGCTAATGAAATTATCAAATAAATTTTTAGCACTTGGTATTTTTGTGACCTTAATTTTGGCGAGTGTCGTTTCATATTATGCAAGTGGCGACCCAGATGGCTTGGAAAAAGTCGCTGAAGAAAAAGGATTTCTTGATGATGCGGTTGATCATTCGCTAGGCGATTCACCGCTAGCAGATTACGGCGTTAGTGGAGTTGCAGATGATCGGCTTTCGGTTGCCCTAGCAGGGTCATTTGGTGTTCTTTTGATGCTGGTAGGATCAACCTTACTATTCAAATTCTTAGCAAAGCGAAAATAGCAAAATAACTTGGGAACAACACAACAACACGATATCGCGGGCAAATTATTAATTGCACGTCATTCTGTTGTGCATCACCTACCAGCTGAAGTAAAGCTAGTTGCGATGCTTTCATTTGTTTTCTTAGTCGTGCTCACTCCGCTGGGTCAGTGGTGGGCATTTGGTGTCTATGGGCTTTTAATTATTGCAGTTATCGCTGCTGCAAAACTTCCTCCAGTTCGCGTGGTTAAACGCATGGTGATTGAAGTTCCGTTTGTGATATTTGCGATTTTGATGCCATTTTTCTCCGCCGGCCCATATGTAGAATATTTTGGATTGCAGTTATCAGAAGCAGGACTAATAGCGGGCTTTGGATTACTTTGTAAAGGGACAATTGGAGTGCTTAGTTCTGTCACATTGGCAGCCACAACTCCAATGCGAGATTTACTCTCTGGCTTAACCAGGTTGAAAGTGCCCACGCTGTTGGTGGAAATTGCTGGATTTATGGTGCGATATGTTGATGTTATTGTTGATGAAATGCGCCGAATGAAAATCGCTCGTCAAAGCCGCGGCTATTTTGAGCGCGGAATTAGATCTTGGCCTGTAATTGCGCGAAGCGCTGGTGCATTATTTATTAGAGCCTATGAACGCGGTGAAAGAGTTCATTTGGCGATGCTGTCTCGTGGATACAACGGTAAACTACCAAGCTATTCACTTGCGATTGCAACAAAAGCACAGTGGGCAACAGGCATGCTGCTGCCAATGGGAGCAGCAATAATTCTGGTTCTAGCATGGAGGATGGCGTGAGCGATGCTGTTTTAGAGATGCACAAAGTTGCCTACGCCTATCCAGATGGCCATCAGGCACTATTTGGCGTTGACCTGCACGTGCATCGCGGGGAGAAAATTGCGCTGCTTGGTCCAAACGGTGCTGGAAAAACAACCTTAGTTTTGCATGTCAATGGAATTTTATTTCCAGGTGCAGGTAGCGTTCGAATTGCAGGGATGGATGTCAACAAAGAAAACTTAAAAGCAATTCGCGCAAAGGTTGGTGTAGTTTTCCAAGATCCTGATGATCAACTTTTCATGCCAACCGTTAGAGATGATGTGGCTTTTGGGCCATCCAATATGGGAATTGTGGGAGATGAGTTAGCAAAAACTGTAGCTGAGGCACTTGCTGCTGTGGGGATGAGCGAATTTGCTGATCGGTCTCCGCAGCATTTGTCTTTTGGCCAGCGCCGCCGAGTTGCGATTGCAACCGTGCTTGCGATGAAACCAGAAATATTGGTTCTGGATGAACCTAGCTCAAATTTGGATCCAGCAGCCAGACGCGAAATCGCTGAAATTTTGGAATCACTGGATATCACCATGCTAATGGTCACTCATGATTTACCTTATGCACTTGAGTTATGTGATAGATCTGTGATTTTAAGCGCGGGGGCCATTGTGGCTGACCGTGCTACCTATGACCTTCTAACCGATGATGCGTTGATCAAACAGCACCGCTTGGAACTACCTTTTGGCTTTAGGTTAGATCCATCGTTAGCGAAAAAGTAACTACGCGTAGAATTGAAGTCGGAGGAAATATGGCACTCGACGATCTAGAAAATCAAGCCGAAGCGGCTTTGAAAAAATTAGCTGAAAGCTTAGATGAAGTAAGTGATGCACTTTCTAAAGAGGGTATCAAGCAACAGGCTACTAGCAGCATTCGAGATTTCTTCTTTGACCAAGCTGGAAATTTACGCATTCAGCGAGTAATTGCTACCGGTGCATCGATAGTATTTTCTATATTCTTATTGTTTGGTCGAGGTAAAGGCAAATAATTGAGCGCCTTAAGGTTTAGTGCGGCCTTCTTCATAACTACGCTTTTTAGTTTTTTAATCGCTCCAGCAGTTTCCGCTCATTCAGATCTGGTAAGCGCATCGCCTGCTCAAAATGAAATTGTTACAACTTGGCCAGAAATTGTGACCTTGACATTTAATGAAAATCTACTTGAAGCAACAGGTCAACAAGTTAACTTCTTAACTGTCACCAACGCTGCTGGTAAGCAAATCGATAATCAAGACTCAACACTGAGCGGCAATGTAGTGACAGTTTCATTACCAACCCAGATGCCGTTGGGATCTTATTTTGTAAATTACCGAGTAGTTTCAGCTGATGGACATGTAATCGAAGATAGTTATGAAATTATCTTCGATAGCGGCGAATCCGATTTGCCAGCTACTGGCACTGCTGAATCAGAAGATTCCATAGAGATTGTTCCAATTTCAGCTGAAATTGAATCAACGAGCTCCCCATGGTCTGCAGTTATCGTTTTAGTTTCAATTATTAGTTTTGGTGTTTTAATTTTTCAGTTTCGTAATAACCGAATTAGGTAAGGTGAAACATGATCGAGGCTAAGTTAAGTTCACAGGTTGCAGATGCTCTAGCTACCGGCGGGGCAGTTGTGGCTTTGGAATCAACCTTGATCGCTCATGGCTTGCCTTATCCAGATAATTTAGCTGTTGCTAAACAGCTCGAAGCAGATGTATTGGCAATAGGTGCAGTGCCTGCAACTATTGCGGTGATTAATGGTGAGATCAAAGTTGGGCTTAATGAATCTGATCTAGAAATCATCGCGCACGGCAGCAATATCCGAAAAATTGGCCCAAGAGATCTAGCCGCTGTGATTACCAGAAAAGAAAGTGCTGCAACAACTGTTGCATCTACCTCAGATATTGCAGCAAGTGTTGGGATTAAATTATTTGCTACTGGCGGATTGGGCGGGGTGCATCGTGAAGCTAATTACACCTTTGATGAATCTGCAGACCTAACGACGCTGAGTAATACTCCAATTGCTGTAGTTGCAGCAGGAGTGAAATCAATTTTGGATGTACCGGCAACTTTAGAGCGCCTAGAAACTCTGGGCGTGTTAGTGGTTGGGTATCAAACTTTGGCATTTCCAGGTTTTTATCAAACCGAATCTGGTTATGACCTGGAATGGTGTTTTGATTCAGCCGCTGAAATTGCCGATTTGATAAAAACGCATGCAAACCTGCAGAGCACCGGTGCAATTGTGGTTGCAAATCCGGTTAAAAAAGAGCTAGAGCTGCCAAAGCAACTTCATGATGACGTGTTGCTTGCAGGAATGGCTGCTGCTAAAAAGGCTGGAATATCAGGCAAGCAGGCAACACCTTTCTTATTGGAGTTCTTCCATCGTGAAACAAAAGGCGAGAGCCTGCGGGTAAACATCGATGTGGTTCGCAGTAATGCCAAGCTAGCAGCTGAAATTGCGCTGGAATTGAGTCAACTCCGATGAGCAAATTAATAATTGTTGGTGATGTGATGGTAGATATCACGGCAGTTATCTCAGTTGAGCTCAATTACGCCTCTGATGCGCCTGGAAAAATCTCTCAACAGCCAGGTGGAGCAGCGGCTAATTCAGCAGCATGGGCAGCGCATACTGGCGCACCAACGATTTTCATTGGCGGAATTGGCGATGATGAAGCTGGGCGCAGCTCGCAGGCTGCGCTTACAAATCTTGGGGTTGATACCCGATTGATCGTAAGTAATGAAGTTAGCACTGGCTCATGCATCTGCATAGTTGACCCAAGTGGAGAGCGCACCATGATTCCCGATCAAGGCGCAAACAGTTTGCTCTGCGTTGCGCACCTGACAGATGACCTATTACAAGCGGGAAATCATTTACATATTTCTGGCTATACCTATTTGCAACCAACATCTCGCACCGCAGCAATTGAGATACTAGCTAAAGCAAAATCAGCTGGGCTGAGCACAAGCGTAGATCCATCTTCGGAATCAATGATTGAGTTAGCTGGAATTCAACATGTACGAGATTGGATTAGCGGCACGCAGATTATTTTCCCTAATACAGATGAAGCACGAGTTTTAACTGGACAAACAGATATGACCAAAGCTGCTAACGCATTATTAGATTTGGCCGAAAATGTAGTAATCACACTTGGAGCAGCTGGGGCTATGCAGGTTTCTAGAGATTTACCAGAGCTAAAAGTTTCAGCACCAAAAGTGAAAGCAGTTGATGCTACTGGTGCAGGTGATGCATTTGCTGGTGGCTATCTAGCTGCTTGGTTAAAAACTAAAGATGCTTTAACAGCGCTTACTGCAGGCGTTGCTGCTGGTAGTGAGTGTGTTCAGCATATTGGAGCTCGCCCTAAACTTTAATTTTTAGCAGCGTAACTGAATGCTAAAAATGTAGCCACAATTACCCAAATTTGATAAGGCAGCAAAAACACAGCGTATTTAAGATCTGTTTGAAATGTAATTATTAGTACTGGTAGAGTTAGTAAAGAAGCTAGGGCAAGCGCAATTGCTGATGCACCAATATTGTGCGGCACATAAAACAAGTAAGACCAAACTAGAGCAAATATCACGCTAAAAAAATAAAAACCTAGCCAAAGCCATGCCTGCAAAATTGTTGCTTGTTTTGCAATCATAAATCCAACAATTCCAAGAACGATAAAGTTATAGGGCCAGATCACTCCAAATATCCAGTCAGGCGGCTGCCAAGCGGGCTGCACTAGCGATCTATACCAACCAGCATCACTGCTGACCCAGACACTTGATCCAAGGGCGTAGCCAACAGTGATCAGGATCGCTGCAGTTGCTATGCCTATTCGAACTGTGCTCATACGGCAACGATATGCTATTTCAAGAAATCCATTCCACATAAACCATTGGTTTCGCAGGTTAGAAACAGCAATTAGGTAGCAGCATTGATGGCTCAGCAAAAGACCCTGATCCTTGGCAATTCGCTAATTTCTTGGTTTGAGCCAAGTTAAGACCTATTGCCCCGCTGCTTAAATACAGCGGGGCAATAGGCTGCCACTAGAATAAGCAAGTGTTTCAACCAAAATCCGTCGCTGATACTCGAACTTTTCGCTCCTTAAGGCACCGCAACTATAAGTTGTTTTTTAGTGCAAACCTGATGGCGAATCTTGGAACTTGGATGCAGCGCATTGCGCAAGATTGGCTCGTGCTTGAACTTACTGGCTCTGGCACAATTTTAGGAATTGTTACCGGATTGCAGTTTCTGCCAGCGCTGTTTCTAAGTTTGCCTAGCGGCAAACTGGCAGATCGTCGAAATAAACGCAAACTTCTAATATTAACCAACACTTTGGCAGGTTCTGCAGCATTAACTTTAGGAATATTGGTAATTACAGATCTAGTTCAGGTCTGGCATGTGATGGTTCTAGCAGTGATGCTTGGAATTGCAAGCGCAGTTGATGCACCAATTAGGCAATCTTTTGTTCCTGAATTAGTGGGTAAAGAAGATCTACCAAATGCAATTGGCCTTAATGCAGCTAACTTCAATGCTGGCAGGTTAGTTGGACCAGCTGCTGCAGGATTATTAATTGCGGCATTTGGCACTGGCCCGGCATTCATAATTAACGCACTAACTTATCCCATTGTGATTACAGCACTAATGATGATGAACACAACCACATTGCACAATTTTGGAAGAGCCAGTAAATCAGATGGAGTTCGATCTGCGCTGCGCTATGTTAAAGCTAGACCAGATCTGGTTGCAACAATGATTTTAGTTTTAATCGTTGGAGCTTTTGGATTTAATTTTCAAGTTGTGACCGCGCTAATGGCACGAGTTGAATTTGGGCTAGGTGCAACATCATTTGGACTTTTTGGCACCATGATTGCGCTGGGAACTGTAACTGGAGCTGTAGTTGTGGCGAGGTTTCTAGAAGCGCCAAAGTTAGATTTTATTTTAAAAGCAGCTATAGCCTTTGGAGTAATTGAAATTGTTGCATCGCAGATGCCAACTTATTGGATGTTTGCAGCAGTCTTACCGCTTGCTGGTTATGCAGCAATGATGGTAATGGCAAGTGCAAATTCCTACATCCAATCAACCGTTCCAGATAAATTACGTGGCCGGGTGACAGGTTTATATTTAATGGTATTTATGGGGGGCTCGCCGGTGGGGTCACCAATTATTGGCAAAATTTCCCAAGATTTTGGCGCTAGGTTCGGCCTTGCAATCGGGGGAATTATTAGCGCGTTAGCAGCTTTTGTCATCTGGATATGGTTTAGGCGGCAGAATAATTTAGTAATCAAGCAGTTCTCCGTTGAAGAGCCTCCAATTATTAGTTGACAGCGGTAATAACATTGCGGCAGAGCGAAAGGCCCAGATATGTTTAGTCCAGATCCAGCCCGGGGTAAAGCTGTATATGAGCTAGATCGTGCCCATGTATTTCACTCTTGGTCAGCGCAAGGTCAGATCAGCCCAATGCCAATAGCTGGTGGCGCTGGATCCTACTGCTGGGATTTTGATGGTAAAAAATATCTGGATTTCTCGAGTCAATTAGTTTTTACTAATATCGGCTTTCAGCATCCAAAAGTAGTTAAAGCAATTGCTGATCAAGCGGCAACCCTTGCCACAATCGCACCACAGCAAGCAAATGAAGCTCGTTCGCTGGCAGCAAAGAAGATAACTGATCATGCTGAATCGAGTTTAAACAAAGTATTTTTCACAAATGGTGGAGCTGATGCTGTTGAAAATGCAATTCGTATGGCTCGCATCCACACTTCAAGGCACAAAGTTTTATCCATGTATCGTTCGTATCACGGCAATACGGGTGCTGCCATAAGTGCAACGGGAGATCCACGCCGTTGGCCTAATGAATTTGCTTACGGACATGTGCACTTCTTTGGCCCTTATTTGTACCGCTCACCATTTTGGGCAAAAACTGAAGCTGAAGAAGCGCAGCGGGCACTGGAGCATCTTGAACAGGTAATAATTTTTGAGGGACCAAACACCATTGCTGCCATATTGATTGAATCAGTAGTTGGCACTAATGGCATTTTGGTGCCACCTGCTGAATATTTAGCAGGAGTGAGGGCGCTATGTGACAAATATGGAATTGTCTGGATCGCTGATGAAGTTATGGCTGGCTTTGGTAGGACTGGAGCATGGTTTGCCTATCAGCATTGGAATCAAACGCCAGATTTAATTGTGTTTGCTAAAGGCGTCAATTCTGGATATGTGCCACTAGGTGGAGTTGTGATCTCAGATGCGATTGCTGCAACATTTGATCAGCGAGTTTTTCCTGGTGGGCTTACCTATTCAGGCCATCCATTAGCGTGCGCATCAGCTGTTGCTGCAATTGAAGTTATGGAAGATGAAAAAATTATTGAGCATGCTAAAGAAATTGGCAAAAGCGTAATTGGCCCAGCTTTGAACGAACTTGCTCAAAAGCATAAATTGATAGGAGATATCAGAGGTCTAGGCGTGTTCTGGGGTATGGATTTAGTAACTGACCGAGCAACTAAATCTCCACTAGCTCCCTATGGTGGCACCAGCACTGCAATGTCTGAGCTAGTTGCAGCTTGTAAAAAGCGTGGCTTATTGCCGTTTGTGCATTTTAACCGTATGCATATTGTGCCGCCATGCAATGTTTCGGCAGCTGAAATAGCCGAAGGAATAGCAATTATTGATGAAGGTTTAACTGAAATATCACATTACTATGTTGGGGCGTAGCTAGTTTATTTTTTGGTAGAGAGCAATTTATCAAGCAATAAATAAAACATCGCCACAAGTAAGCCAATTACTAGCAAGACCAGAATTGTTATTAAAACCGTTAAATAACCATGCGTAATTACATCTAAGAAGTCATAAGGATATTTACTAATAACCACACCTCTAAGCATGGAATAAATCAACCAAATAATTGGAATTATTAGCGAATAAAACACAATTTGTAGATTAAGCCAACCTCTTGGCCCAATCAATAACCAAACTAAAACTGTGAACAGCGGAGTTATGGTATGTAAAAAGATATCTGAATACACATTCCAACTGATTGGTGGGAAATAAGGTCTAATTAATATGTGATAGATAACCCCAGTGACTGTGATCATCAATAAACTATCAAGCCTTAGCACTCTAAAAACAAAACTATCCCGATTCGGATTGCGATAAAGCGCAAACATAACGCCAAAGACAATTAAGTTACTCCAGATAGTGAAGTAGCTAAATGAATCAGTTAATCTCCCTACGGCACCAGCAGCTCCTGCGGGGTGACCGCCAAGCAGGGTTGGGTAATCGCCAACATCAACATATTGCACCAGATCAAATAAATTAATTACAAACTGAATAGCAAAGCCAGTGATAGCGAATAAGGCATTTAGGCCAAATATAAATTTGAGCTGCTTTGGGCTAGTTTTCACCTCATTAATCTACTAGATGAGTAGCTCCCATTGGCGGCTAATAACTGCAGATTAATCAGGAAGTTTGCCAACGGGCTCAATAAATCCAGTTACTGCAAAACCCCAATCAAACAGCTTTGTCGCAAGGGCATCTCTGCCATATTCGGCTCCCAAAAAAGTGATCAAAATAGTTTGACCTTCTCGACGAGCAGCGCCAATATAGGAATTTCTAGCTTGAGTAGTGAAGCCAGTTTTTCCAGCAATAGTGCCCGGGTAACTTGAGAGCAATTTGTTGGTATTTGCTATCTCTCGGCTTGCTGCATCTCGGCCAACTCGAGGGAACTCATATCGCGGGGTTCTGGCATATTTGCGAAATGTTTCATTATTGATCGCAGCGCGACCAATTAATGCCAAGTCAAATGCTGTTGACACTTGGCCAGCGGTATCAAGTCCATGTGGTGATTTTGCAACAGTATTAAATGCTTTTAATGATTTTGCAGTTTGGTTCATCTGCTGCAAAGTATTTGCAATTCCGCCGTTGGCATTTGCGAGCGCCATTGCGGCATCGTTAGCAGAGGGCAGTAGTAAGCCGTAAAAAAGTTGCTCAATTGTGTACTTGCGACCCTGCACAATCCCAACTTGAGTTCCATACGTCTGTGCATCTACCCGTCTGGCTGTATAGCTGCGCTGCGGATCTAGCTTGTCAAATAATGTAATCGCAGTTAGTGCTTTTATTGTGCTTGCTGGAGGTAGTTTTTTATGTGGATTCTTAGCAGCTAGCACTTCACCAGTTGTCATGTTCACGATCAAAAAAGATCTCACTTTTGCTTTTGGAATTGCTGGAATCTCTTCAGTTAAGTTAACAATGATTCCGCTGTTATTTAGTTGACTGCCACCAAGTTCGCTGGCAGTTGCGCTGGGTAGCAGGGGAATAGCAACAGCGATGGCAGTAATTGCTAAAACGAGGCGTCTGATTGATTTCACCGTGTGAACAATAGCCCAGCAGCCAGAGGTGTTAGCTCATTTCCAGCAAGAGTGGGGTTTCTAAGAATTTTGACAGTCTCAACTGGTAGTTATTGGGTATGCATGCAAATATTAACCGTATGAAGCCAAGGATCCGACTAGTTGCAATAGCTCTGAGTTTAGTTTCAGGGCTGATCTTTGTGCCGCCAGCAACGGCTGTGCAAGGCGGTCAGGTGGCAACAAGCGATGGAGTTGTGGTTGCGTTAATCCATGGCCGAACGGCAACTCGAGCATTTTGCTCAGGAGCGCTGTTGCAACCGCGCATTGTGGTAACTGCTGCGCACTGTGTCATTCAAAATGGCGACACTATCAATTATCCAAATGGCCTATTTATTGCAACACCTGGAGCTGATTTAAATCGCGATTCAATTGCAGGGCGCGCTCGAGTAACTGAGATAAATTGGGTAAGGGGATATCAAAACCGATCTGACACAATTGAACCCAACGACTTTGCAGTTTTAACGCTAGACAAAGTTTTAGCCACTCCAGTATTAGCTAGAGTTGCATCAGCAGCTGAGATTCGTGACCTGCAAACTAATCGTGGGCCAATAACTCATTTAGGTTATGGCAAATTGAAATTGGACCAAGATAACGACGGTATTCCGCGCAAAATCGAACTTCGGGCTCGTCAAAGTGTGCTTAGTTTCCAATATCCAGCAGGCAGCTTTATTCAAACCACCGGAACTTCAACACAGTCAATTTGTCCAGGAGATTCTGGTGGGCCGATGGTGACTCAAATTGGAAATGAATTGGTATTAGTTGGAGTGAATGCTGGTGGCGATACTTCTTGTATACCTTCATTTCGGGGTACAAATATTGCAACTGGAATGGTGGCAAGCTTTTATCAAAATATCATCAATCAAGGAATTGCCTCAGTTGCGAATTCAACTCCTGCTGAACCACGAGAAGTTAAATATGAAATTCTTGGTAGCAATTTAAACATCAGCTGGCAAGCACCAACAACAGAATCTACTGCAATTACTGGATACCGAGTTGAAGAAGTTTTAGAAAGTAAGCGTGCCTATCTTGGGGTTTATGTGCAAGACGCTCCGGATGGTGGTGTCACAATTACAAATGTAATTACAGACACCCCAGCTGACTACGCA
Organism: Candidatus Nanopelagicales bacterium; assembly: GCA_030834185.1. GTDB lineage: Bacteria > Actinomycetota > Actinomycetes > S36-B12 > UBA5976 > AcAMD-5. Next base: position 44,592 of record JAURFT010000004.1, on the reverse strand, counting down.
AAAATTGAAGCACTAGATGTTGTGCTTGCAGTTGGTGGAGTTTCAGTTGCAAATATGGATGCCATGTTAGCTGAGATGCGAAAGAAATCTTCTGGCGAACTAGTTACTTTTAGAATTCGTAAATCAAGTGGTGAGATTGTAAATATTGAGGTGCGATTAAGTGAAGTTGGTGATGTAACAGGATACAACAAGGTGTGTGAAACAAGTTCCTCCTCACTAAGCTGTCAGGTTACAACCAATCCTGGTAAAACAAAGTATCGGCTTTATGCGCTTTCAGCTAAAGGTGATGGCACCTCATACGAATTTACTGTTGAAGTGGGCCCTGGTGGTCCACCTTCTAATATCAAACTAACTCCAGTATCGGGAGCGATAGAAGTAACTTGGAGTGATCCGCTACGAGTTAGCAGCGTGCCAAAATCGGAAATCAGAGTAAAAGTAATTGATTCAACAACAGAGCAAATACTTTGTGACGCAGTGTTAACAGACTATAAGTGCACAATCACCGCAACCCCTGGAGAGTATCGATTAGCAATTTTTGCAGACACTGCTCTTGGTCGCTCTGAACGCATTGAATTAGCAGCTTTGGAAATTGCAACAAGTATTCCTAAAAAAGTTAAGAAAGCAAAAATTAGAAAAAATATCAAGTCTTCTAATTACATAATTTCCTGGCAAGCGCCAACGGATACTGGTGGTTCAGAATTAACTGGGTACCGAGTAAGTGGCAGTGACGGGAAGGCAATCTGCCGAGTTACTGCCAGTACAACAGCTTGCTCTACCAAGGTGGGCAAGCTAAAGCCAGGAAGCAAGATTTCCATTGTTGCGATCAACGTTATTGGCGAAGGATTGGCAAAATCGTTGACCGTGCCTCGCTAAGTTTCATCACCTCAGCCCACTAGGCTCAGCTCCTTATGCCAACATCTGAATTTGTTAAGCGTCCAATTGTTGGACATATTGCACTCCTAAGTTCAGTTACGCTGTTTGCGGCAAATGGATCAGTATCTAAATCATTATTAATCTCAGGCATTGATGCCGCCCAGCTAAGTCAAATTCGAGTAACAGGCGCTTTCGCTATTTTGATTGTGCTAGCACTTATATTTGTAAGAAAAGAATTAAAACTTAAATTAAATGAGATTCCAAAGTTCCTGAGCTATGGCATCGTTGGCGTTGCGCTGGTTCAATATTTATATTTTGTAGCAATAAATAGACTAGATATTGGAGTTGCGTTAGTAATTGAGTACACCGCTCCAGTTTTAGTCGCGCTTTGGGCGAGATTTGGCGAAAAAGAAAAAGTTAAGCAGCGAGTTTGGTATGCCTTAGCAATCACAATTCTTGGCTTGTCCTTAGTAACTAATCTCTGGGGCGGATTTACACTTGATGGTATTGGAGTTGTAGCAGCTGGATTGGCTGCAATTTCATTAGCAATTTATTTCATCACTGGGGAGAAGTTAGTTGCAAAGCGCTCTCCACTGGCTGTAGTTACTTTGGCATTTGGAGCCAGTGTGATTTTCTGGGCAATTCTTGAGCCATGGTGGAATTTTAACTCAGCACTACTGGGTGGCCAGGTCAATCTTGTAGCAGATTTTAATTCGACTTTCCCAACCTGGACTCTTATTTCTTGGATGATAATTATGGGAACTATTGCACCATTCTTCTTATCATTTGTAGCCCTTAGACATTTAAAAGCGCGAACGGTAGCAATTGTTGGCACACTTGAACCAGTAACTGCATCAGCTATTGCGTTTGTATTGTTAAATGAGTCATTACTTGCAATTCAGCTATTAGGTGGGCTTGCTGTGATACTTGGTGTCATTGTTGCTGAAACCGCAAAAGAAAAATAATGAATTGAGTAAATATTCCCGTTATGTCCGAATTCTTTAAAGTATATCTGGGGTATCAATTGCTATGGTTTGACAATGTTATTAAGTCACCCTAAAAAATTCATATTCCTTAAAACTAAAAAAACAGCTGGCACCAGCACCGAGGTGCTCTTTCAAAGATGGTGTGTACCTGGTTCTATTTCTGAAAAAACTGCTGAAGAGCTGCACTACAGTGACGAACAGATCAGCGAGGTTGGAATAGTTGGTGCTCGTGGATCTACATCCTCGAATTACACTTTTTTCAATCATATGCCAGCCGTTCGAATTATTGAACACATTGGGATTGACACCTGGAATTATTATTTTAAATTTGTTAATGTCCGCAATCCATTTACTAGAGCGGTCTCACAATTTTTCTGGCGCCGACCATGGGTAAGTGATCGTGGAGCAGTATTACAACTAAAGCAGGGAGCACCTGCAAGTGAAACTATTCCTGAGCTGCCACAGCTACAGCTGCTTTTTACCCAAATGCTTAAAGAAACCAAGCGACCTGCTGTTGAGAAATTCTTATTAACTGGGCACCCATTGGATTACTACATCAGGCACGAAAGTCTGCAAGCAGATATTGAAGCAGTAATTAAAAAACTTGACCTGGACTTAGCCGATTTAGCCAAACTGCCTCGACTTAAGGCAGGTAGCTGGACTCAGCTTTATCCAGACCATCGGGTGCTGTTCAATGAGGAGAGTCGTGAATTGGTCTCAAAAACATATCAAGACTGGATATCAGCTTTTGACTATAAGTTCTAACCTAAATTAAGCCAAACAGGCTGGCTTTCATAACGGGCCTGGCTGCCAATCAGTATTGTTCAGCCAGTTAACTAATAAGGTGCCCTCTTGAGAAAAATGTTGTCTGTGATCGTGGCCTTGGGCTTGCTTGCTGGCTGTGGCAGTAATGCAGCTGCACCTTCAGGCTCACCAATGGCGACTGCCACTGCAGCGGATATTGCAGCGGCGATAGTTGAGCTTTATGACCAAGGCAATGCCGCTTTTGCGGAAGGATTTGCGCAGGGTATTGATTTTGTAATTGCAAATAACTACCCGGGAGCTTTTGATCCAGCTGCGCTGCAATCTTGCGCATTGGCAAAGCAGCCATATTTAAATGAAAATGTAAATATTGGATTGCCTAGGGTTGAAACCCTTGAGTTAGTTTCCAATTGGGTTGGCAGCCAATCGGGTGCAGCTGATTGGCTGCTGGCAGGCGAATCAATTGATGGCGATGTTTATAAATTTGATTTAGAAGTTGACCTAGAAATTATCTCAAGCGAAATTGTTGCTGTAAATGGCCAAGTATTTTTACTTTACGGCTGGTGCGATGACGCTACCAACTAGCAGCAAAGTTTGGCTACCTAGCTATTTAATTGTAGCTGTTATTTGGGGCTTATCTTTTTATTTTGTTGAGGTATTGTTAACTGCATTTCATCCAACACTGCTTGCATTTGTCCGCCTAACTATTGGTGCGCTTGTGCTATTGGTAATTAATAGAGCGATGAAACTTAAACTTCCATTTAAAATTTGGAAGAAACTCTTTTTTATGGCAATACTTATGAATTCAATGCCAGGATTTTTATTTGCATTTGCCCAAGATTACATTTCTAGTATTTTGGCAGGAATCATTAATGCATCAACTCCGCTAGTTACACTTTTACTCTTGATGTTAGTTTTTCGCGATCAAAAAGTTACCCGATTTCAGATCATTGGCTTACTCACTGGATTTATTGGTGTGTTGGTGGTGCTTGGTATCTGGACTGGCGTTGCATCTGGACAATTAATTGGCGTGCTAGCTGTTTTAGCTGCAACTGTTGGCTATGGCTTCTCACTGCCTTATTACAAAAGAAATATCGTTCCGCTGAACTATTCACCAACTTCATTGATGGCGCTTCAAATCACCATTAGCGCCTTGCAAATCGCACCATTTGCAATGTTCAATCTTGAGTTGCGCAGTGCTATTTCGCCTCAAATTATTTTCGTGTCACTAATGCTTGGTGGATTTGGATCTGGCTTGGCTTATGTTTTGCATTATCGAGTAACAGCTAAAGCTGGAGCAGCAATTGCCAGCACCGTTACATATGTCACCCCAATAGTTGCAGCTGTAGCGGGAGTGACGCTACTTAAAGAAGTACTACATTGGTATGAATTTGCTGGAGCCACTATCGTGGTACTAGGAGTAGTTATTAGCCAGCGGCAGAAGGCAGTTAGTTAATGATTGATTTGGCAGATTTTAATTTAATTCTGATTTTAGATCACCTATCAACTTTTGCTTTTGCGCTAGTTGGCGCACGCATTGCAGCTATGCGAAATATGGATTATGGCGGATTGTTATTTGTGGCAGCCGCTGCAGCGCTTTCAGGTGGAACGTTCCGTAATGTAATTTTGGATATAAACCCAGCTTGGATTAATCAACCCACACTTTTACTAGTAATAGCGCTAGCGGTAGTTTTAACAATCGCATTTAGATGGACCAAGCCAGTTGGTAATTTTATCCAGTTGCTGGATTCAATTGGCCTAGCAATCGCAACTATTGCGGGTGTTGCACTTGCTGTTGAATTTGATAAAGGTGTTATTCCAGCGGTTGTGCTGGGAGTAATTAGCGGGGTGCTAGGCGGCTTGGTTCGAGATGTATTAAGCCAAGTTGAACCAACTTTGCTGCACCGCGAAACTAACGGCACATCTGCATTCTTGGGCGCAGTCAGCTTTGTGTTAGCTCTTGAATTAGGGCTAAATCAAACCTATGCCAGCATAATTGCTGGTAGTTTAGTTTTTGCCTTTCGCTCACTATCTATTAAATTCAATTGGCATTTACCAAAATTAAATAAATAGAAAGCCGCGCTCTATTTAATGCACTGTTGAAAATTAAGCAGTTGGTCGGAACTGATACTTTCCAAGTGGTGCGCCAAGCACATTGCCGCCACCAAAGATTTGGTTTCCACGCAAGAAAGTGTCAGTTACTTTTGCCGTTAACTCAAATCCTTCAAATGGGGTGTACTCCTGAGCTGATAGTGAATCTTCAGCCTTAACCACATAAGAAGTGTTTGGATCCACAATTGCAATGTCAGCGTCATAACCTAGTGCAATCGCACCTTTATTCTTTAGGCCATAGCGCTGAGCTGTGTTCCAAGAGGCAAGCTGAGCAATCTTTTGATAGCTGAGATCTCTCGTTTTGCTCTCGCTAACAAGTCCCGGAAGCAGGTATTCAGCGCCACCAAAGCCCGATTTAGCAACAAAGACATCTTCGCGTGGGCTACCAAACTTAAGCTCATCTTTACAGCAGGCATGATCGCTAACCACCCAGTCGATGTTGCCCGCTAATAAATGCTCCCAAAGCGCTTCCACATCTTCGCGTGGGCGAAGCGGTGGATTCACTTTGCCGCCAACGCCTTTAGAGTTTTTGATATCTGCCAACAAGTGGCCAATAGTTACTTCGCGCTTAAAGTTAACATGTGGGAAAGCGAGCGTCATTTTCATTGCCGCATCAATTGCTTTAAATGATGTTAGATGCAGTAAGTTGATATTTGGCAGCTCGGTTTCATGAGCCAGGTAAGAGGCAATTGTGATTGCCAATCCTTCAGAATGTGGTGGGCGAGATAGGTGATAAGCCTCAAGATCTTTTGGTCGACCAGATTCTTCAACCATCTTGGTATAGGCAGTCATGATCTCTGCTGTTTCACAATGCAGTGACAAAGAAATTGTGTCAGCAATTTCAGGCATTTTAACTCGAGCTGCTTGAATTGCGCGCATTACAAATTCAAAGTGAGCAACGTCGTAGCGCTCACCTTCTGGGATCATTAAAAATTCATTTTGTGAAGTTGATCGACCATGCAGGCCATAGCTGCCGTAGAACATAAAAATCTTAAATGAATTAACGCCATGCTTAGAGATCAACTCTGGAATCTCGGTTAGGTGCTCAGCGCTTAACGGAGCTAGGTGATATGCGTAATCAACATAAGCACGTCCAGCGGTTTGCTCAAGCACCTCTGGGAACACATCAAGATAAGAGCCGCCCTTGTTCATGTAGTAATGGCCAGTGCGCATATAAGAAAGCGCAGTTGTTACGCCACCTTGCGCACACGCCTTGCTTTCAGACGCAGTGTCGATATCGAGTGGGTTGTAAATACCCCAGTGCTGATGTCCATCAACCACACCTGGAAACGCCAACTTGCCGCCAGCATCAAAAACTTCTTTAGCATCACTTGCTGCAATATTGGCTTCTAGTTTGGTGATCTTGCCGTCTTTGATACCAATATCTACTGCCAGTGGTTGTGCCTGATCATGCTTAACTACTAAAGAATTTTTAATAACTAAATCAAAGGCAGTCACTTTTGGGTCTCCTAATGTCGAGGTGTGGATACGCTAGGGCATAGCTAACAAAGGTAGCAAGGCGACAGCTTTGTGACCTAAATCTCTATTTCTTCAATTCCAGCCCAGATCACCCGAAACCGCCCGTTAACCCTCAAGCAGCTGGGCTAATTGGTCCAAACTGCTGGAATTAGTGGCAAAACCAAAAATACTCTGCGCAATTTTTGCTGCTTGCTCACTAGAGATTGCTAAGCGCGCATTAGATTCAAATTTCAGTGCAAGCTCGGCATCTGATAGCGGATCTTGCGGTCCACCGCGATTAACGAGCACCCGCTCGGTAATGCTGCTGCCATCTTTTAGATATGCGGTTAGCACTGCTGGAAATTGGTGCGGAAATATTTCATCGCAGGAAGCATTTGCTGAAACATTTACTTTTGCCGCTAATGCCAAAATTTCTGGATCATGAGCTGCTTCATCTTCAAAGTCTTCATGGAATAACCCAAGTCCATGATCTCGATAAAAAGCAGCTGCAACTGTATATGGGCCACTAAAGGCAGCGTGATAACCAGACTCAGGTTTAATTTTCGCTTCTCGTGGCTCAGCAATAGTTCTAAGCACGGGGGTGGGAACACCAAGCTCTAAGCGCTCGATTCGATCTGGAGTGATGCCGTTAGCTTTCATTCGTCGCGCCGCATCGATGCCGGTGTGAGTGAAGTGATTGCAAGGGTATGGTTTAAAAAATAATCCTGGCAGCACCCAGCTAGTGCCAAGGTCATCGGTTAGCTCGGCAAGATTTACTTGATCACCGCAATATGCCTGCATAAAACCAAATCGACCTTCAATCACAGTTGGCGGACCAGTTAGCCCAGCTTTAGCAAGCTCAGCTGCCACCACACCGCCGTGGGCCGCCCAACCGCAGTGCATTCGTTTAACTGTGCCACCGGTGCGATTAGCTTCAAGTAATCCCGCTCCCATGCTAGAAGCAATTCCAATTGCCGAAGTAATCTGCGCTGCGCTTAATTTGTAAAGCATGGCTGCAGCTGTTGCCGCACCTAGTGTGCCGCAGATGGAAGTTGCATGTAAACCACGTTCAAAAAATACTGAGTTACCTAATTTTTTGTCATAGCCTGCCATCCCCAATCGGCAAGTGACTTCAATACCAAATGCAATTGCATCCATCACATCAGTTGGATTGGACTTAAGTTTTGCGCCAACAGCTAGCGCTGCAGGAACTACCGATGCGCTGGGATGTAAAACTGAAGGCAGATGTGTGTCATCAAAATCCATCGCATGTGCCAGCGTGCCATTAAGCAGCGCAGCTGCAGCAGCAGGTAATTTGCCAGCACCAATGGCAAAAGAATCTGCTGGCCCTTCCCAAGCTAAGACAACATTACGAACAACTTCAGTTGCAGCTTGATCTTTAGCAGCAAGCGAATTACCAATTACATCTAAAACTCGACGCGCTGATTCGCGACGCAGCTCATCGGATAAACCATTTTGGGTGATTTGATATGCAACTTCGCCAAGCTGCTCTGCAATTGTTGACATTAAATTACCGCCAATGGCCGAGCTGGCGAACCTGTTGCGCCAAGAATTTTAAGCGGAGCCAGAATAAACATAAATTCAGTCAGCTTGGCAGCATGCGCATCTTCTAAATGCATATGTTCAATAATATGAATACCAGCATCAACAAGTAAAATTCGATGCACTGGTAACACGCTGTGGCCTTTGCCAGCTGCGATATGTTCATAGGCAGTTGTATCTGATCCAGTAACACTAATTTTGCGCTCAGCTAGCCATTTTCCAGCAGATTCATCAACACCAGGCACCCCTGAGTCATGTCCGATATAAGTTCTTGCATCAACCGCAAAATGCTTACCCCAGCCAGATCTAATAATTACCGCATCACCTGGGTTTGGCGTTGCGCCTATTTGATCACAGGCCGCTTGCAGATCGTCAGCAGTAATGGCGTAGCCACCTGGCAAAATATGAACACCTTTTAAAGCGGCAATATCTAAAAAGATACCGCGAGTTACAACAGGTTGCATCTGATCGATGCCGTGGGTAACAAATTTGCCATTTTGAAAACAATCTGAAACTGGCACATTGCCATAAACCATGCCATCTTGTGAGACATGAGCTAGCGCATCAACGTGGGTGCCAACATGTCCGCCGGTCACGATCATTTCATTTGCGGCTGAACCACCATCTGCTCGCACCATATCGCCATGGCGTCGAAGGTATGACAATCGAAACTCAGGATGATTGGGGGAGGTTGGCATACCGCTGTAAAGCGGCTGTGATAAATCAATTATTTGCACCGCATTACTTAATGCTTGAACAATTAGGCTTGCCATCTGTGCTCCTAGTTTAATAATTGCTGATTAAGCGAAACTTGAAAACGCGCATAATGAATATTTGCAGGATCTAGTAAATCACCATTTGGTAGCGCCATCACACTATTTCCCGATGCCTGCATCTGGTCATACCAACTGAGCAACTGCAAAGCTTGCTCAACTTCTTGTGCGGTAGGGGTGAAAATTTCATTCACAACGGCAACCTGGCTTGGATGAATCACTGATCGGCCAAAAAAGCCAGCAGCTTTACCAGCAATGGTTGAGGCCGTTAAGCCAGCTATATCTTTCGTATTTGGAAAAACTGATTGCGATGGCTGTTTTAACCCAGCAGCTCTTGCTGCAACCACAATTGCGTTTCGAGAATACTTAAGTGCCTCATCATTTGTAACGCGAAGATCTGATTCAAGATCAGCTTCTCCTAATGAGATCGCTTTAACTCTTGGATCTGCAGTTGCTAGCTCAAATGCGTTCTGCACACCAAGTGCTGATTCAATTAATAAATGTATCTGCGCGTTTGATTTGGCAGCATCAAAAACTTTAGCTGCAGTTTTGATCGTTTCGATGCTTGAAATTTTTGGGATTCGAACACCAAATAGATTTTCAGAAGCAATAGCTTCCAGGTCAAGCATTCCCCAGGCGCCATTTGGATCATTGATCCGAACTAAAAATGGCTTTGGGGCTTTTGTTTTTAGAAATTCTGCCACAAACTCTCTTGCTGCAGTTTTACTATCAACATGAACTGCATCTTCAAGGTCAATAACCACACAATCTGCATCAGAATTAAAAGCCTTAGCCACAATCTCAGGCTTACTCGCTGGCACATATAAATAACTTCTGAAGTAATTTAACTCATTCATGCTCAAACCACGCCTTTAGTTTTCAGCTCAGCAATTTGATCATCACTGATGCCATATTTATTAAGCACCTCTTTTGTGTGCTTACCTAAGCTTGGACCAGCAGTGTTGATAGCCCCTGGCGTATCTGATAATCGAAACAGCACATTTTGAAATTTAATAGGACCCAGTTCTTCATCTTGCACAGTTTTAATTGTGCCAAGCGCAGAAAACTGTTCGTCTTTAAAAATATCTGTAATGTCATAAATTGGAGCAACGGCAGCCTGCGCTGCTTCAAACTCCGCCATCACCTCATCGCGATTTCGCTGCGCAATCCAGCCACCAACTGCTTCATCTAACTCGTCGGCATGCTTAGCGCGCTCAGCTCCAGACGCAAACCAAGGCTCATCAATTAACTCTGGCCGACCAACTAAATGCATCACTCGTTCAGCGATTGCTTGCGCGCTTGTTGAAATTGCTACCCATTTGCCATCGGCAGTGATGTAGGTGTTTCGTGGCGCGTTGTTGCTGGAGCGATTTCCCCGGCGTTCTTGAATCTCACCAAGTTGATCGTATGCAATTACTTGCGGACCTAGCACGGTTAATATCGGTTCAATAATTGCTAAATCAATTACCTGACCTTTGCCGGTGATATTTCGTGCATGTAGCGCCGTCATAATTGCATAGGCAGTTGTTAGCGCTGAGATACCATCCGCTAAACCAAATGGTGGCAGGGTTGGTGGCCCATCTGCAGTTCCAGTAATTGAAGCAAACCCGCTCATCGCTTCAGCTAGCGTGCCAAAGCCTGGGCGAGTGGCATACGGGCCAATCTGGCCAAAGCCAGTAACTCTGGCTAAAACTAATTTCGGATTGATTTTTACTAATTCGTCATAGCCCAAGCCCCATTTTTCCAAAGTGCCGGGGCGAAAGTTTTCAATTACAACATCAGCATCTTTTACGAGCTTTTTAAAAATCTCTTGACCTTCAGGGGAGCCTAGATATAACGTGACAGATTTTTTATTGCGCGACAACATCTTCCACCACAGCCCAACCCCATTTTTACTTGAGCCATGGGTTCGAACCGGGTCTCCATTTTTTGGATGCTCAATTTTTATAACATCAGCACCAAAATCTCCCAGCATGGTGGCAGCCATAGGCCCGGCAAACAGCGTTGCCATATCTATTACCTTTATATCCTGCAGTGCTTGGGTCATCTGCTAATCGCTCCCTGAGTTGAGGTTTTCCCTCATATCGTAGTGCTTGCAATTTGGTTCTGGAAATTTGGAAGTTGCTGCAAGCAGCCAAGCACGCAGTATGCTTATTCCAACGCATAGGAGCGCAAATGAAGATTGTTTCCATCACCCCAATTCACGTCACTGCAGCTGAACTTGAACGCCGCCAGCAGCGTTACAACAGAATTGCGCCAAGCGGCGTAACAGTCGAACTGCGAAATTTGACCCAGGGCAGTCCTACCGCTTTAGATACCCCAACTGATGTTCGAGCAAGTGACGCCAGCTTGCTCACCGAATTAAGTAGTGCCAGTGAAGCTGGAGCTGATTATGTAATGCCAGATTGCGTTCTTGATCCAGGATTTAGATTGGAAGCAGAGAGCCAAGTGGTTGGAATGTTGCAAAATGTGCTCGCACACTTAGCTGCGAAGGGTCATAAAATTGGCGCGGTAACTCGCAACGAAGCGATTGGTGCTGAGCTTGAGCGCAGGGTCGCTGAATATGGCTTTGCAAAAAACTATGCTGGTCGAGAAGTGTTGAATTTAAGTTTTGATGCCATAAATGATGAAGAACTTTGGCATGAAGCATTAACCAAAGCGGTTGACAGCCTGGCATCGCAAGGCGCGACAGTGGTAATCAATGGCTGCTCTGCTGTAAATGTACAGCAAGATCGTTTAAGGCTAGAAGTTGTTGATCCAGCCGAGCTCGCACTGCAATTAATTTCATCCAACTAGGGAGCTGGTTTGACAACTTATGATGTTGTAATTGCCGGTGCTGGTGGTGGCTTAATTGGCGCAATTAAAGCCGCAGAGCTGGGCTTAAAGGTATTACTAGTTGATGCTTCACCTGATTTTGTTACCACTTGCAATACTTCAAAAACAACAGGAATGTTTCCAGCTGCTGGATCACGCTGGCAGCAAGCTGCAGGAATAACAGATTCACCTGAAATTTTTACCCAAGACATCATGAAGAAAACTAAAAATTCAGCAGATCCCGTTGCCACCAAAGCATTAACTGAAGTAAGCGTTGAAGTTTTAGAGTGGATGGCAGATGCACTTGGTGTTCCATGGGAGTTAGTAACTGATTTTCATTACCCAGGACATAGCGTTGATCGCTGCTTAACTGTTACGGGCCGAAAAGGCTATCTAGTTATGCAACCAATTTGGGATAGCGCAAAAGCTGCTGGGAATTTTGATTTTAAAACCAGTACGCGATTAATTGATGTGATCTTGGACAAAACTGGAGTAACTGCTGCAGTGGTTGAGAACCCAGATGGCAGCAGATCTGAGATCGCAACTAAAAACGTGCTGCTGGCAACAAATGGCTATGGCGCTAATCAAGCGCTGTTAGATAAATATAACGCTGAAATTGCCCAGGTTTATTATCACGGCTCGATTTATTCCAATGGCGAAGCTTTAGAAATAGGTGAGCGGCTTGGCGCTGCAACTGGTTATTTAGATGCGTATCAAGGCCATGCGGCAATTGCTAGCCATGCCAACACATTGGTTGGGTGGGCAACTGTGATGCAAGGCGGTTTTATTTTAAATTTAGCTGGCGACCGATTTGGTGATGAATCTGCTGGTTACTCAGAGTATGCGGCAATCTTAAACAATCAACCTGAAAGCAGCGGTTGGTTAATTATTGATAAAGAGATTCATGATGGCTCAATGTCATTTAAAGAGTTTGAAGTTACAGCTGATAGCGGCGCAATTATTTGGGCAGATGAATTAACTCAGCTAGCAGAATTAATTGAGCTACCAGCTGAGAAACTAGTTAATGCTGCAGCTGCTGCTGCAGCTGTGCACAGCGGTAAGGCTGTTGATGAATTTGGTCGGGCTCGGTTTGAGAAGCAATTGATAGCACCATTTGGTGCGATCAAGCTGCGCCCATCGCTGTTTCACACTCAAGGTGGATTGAAAGTAAACAGTGATGCTGCAGTTTTAGATAAAGCAGGTAATTTGATTCCAGGCCTTTATGCCGCAGGCGGGGCAGCTGTGGGAATTAGCGGACATGGTTCAGCTGGTTATTTAGCTGGCAATGGATTGCTGGCTGCAGTTGGATTTGCCTATTTAGCTGCCAAAGCAATTGCTAAAGCAAGTTAATTCAGCACTCCGGTTTCACCAAAATCATTCCAGACCATCTGCTCGACAATCAGGCCGTTTTTAATCACAAACACATCTACATATCGAACACCTTCAAAAGCAACCCCGCTTAAGTTTTCACCATAAAGCGTGCCTATTGAAGTCACAATAGTTTCATCACCAACTTCGCCAACAAAATAACGATCTCGATGTTTGCGCACCCAGTTGTAGCGGCCCTTGGCGTTTGCCACCATCTCAGCTAATGAGCTGTAATTTTTTTTGCCGGGAAACTCAATTCGACAACCTGGTGCCATCATCGCCTGAGCTTGCTCTAACTCACGATCTTCATTGTGCTGCAAGAACTTATCGATTAACGCTGCTGCATTCATTTGGCTTCCTTATTATTGAGCGTCAAGCGACGCGGTTGCTAAGTCTAAATCTAAAAATGCGCCAACTGCATTTCCTTCATAAACAGCCTCAGCGGCGCTGCGAGGGGATAGCGCATCGCCAATTACTTGAAATTTGCGATTGGGGTTCTGCTCAACAGCTTGATAAAGCTGGTCATTTGCTTTTCGTGGTCCGCAATCGATGATTGCGCTGCAGTTTTCAAGCAATAACTCATGCTCGTTTAAGTTGTTTTTTATCAAAACACCAGCATCGCTGGATTCAACTTTAGCTGTCAGATGAATCTGCACGCCATATTTGCGCAATCTGGGAATCAACGCTAATTTTGAATACATTGTAATTTGCGCAAACAGCGAAGCGGTGGGTGAGACTAAATGCACTTGATAGCCATTAGCTGCCAACTCCTCAGCGATTGATCCAGCCACCCAAGTTCCCTCTTCATCAACAATCACAATTGGCTGGGGAGTTTGAGCTGGCATACCGGCATAAAGTGCAATGGCGCTTTGCGGTGAGATTGCAGCTAATCCTGGCCCAAAACTACGCGGTAGATGGTGTGCGCCAGTTGCAATAATGACGCTATCAAAGTTAACTGCAAGCTCGGTTAGATCGGTTACTTTGCTATTTAACTGCACTTGAACATCTGAGTTTTTAATATCGCGAATTAAATCTTTAATCAAAAGCCCAAATCGTTCCCGCTTAGCCAAACTGGCAGCAACTATCACCTGTCCGCCTAGCTCTGATCCAGCTTCAATTAATTTAACTTTATGCCCGCTGCGATCAGCTGAAAGCGCTGCTTTCATCCCAGCAGGTCCGCCACCAACGATTAAAACGCGCTGACTGGTTTGGTTGCGACCAGTTAGCTCGCACCAAAGTTCTTCAGCTCCAACCTCTGGATTAACAACGCATGAAATTGGCAGATTTTTCTCTACTCTACCTATGCACTCTTGATTACAAGCAATACAAGAAGTGATCTCAGCTTCGCGGTTTTGGGTGAATTTAATAACTAAATCAGGATCTGCAATATGCGGGCGAGCCAGCCCGACCATATCTGCTTCACCACTATCAATTAACTCAGCAGCTTCAGAGATGGTGTCTAATCGACAAACTGTTAAAATTGGTAGCTCTGGAAATGCTGCTTTAAAAATACCCGCATGATGTCGGTATGGTGCATGACCAAAGTTCATATCGGCAAATTGGCTTGGCAAGCTCCAAGAGCCATGATAGGCAGAGTGTGAAGTGTGAATAAAGCTCAAGTTGTAATCTTTTAGCGCCGCAACAATTTCAATCATCTGCTCAGGATCTAACCCACCTGCCACAAACTCATCAGCGCTGATTCGAATTCCAACTGGCAAATCTGGCACAGCATTAAAAACTTCAGTTAACACCTCAATGGCAAACCGCATTCGATTAGCTAACGACCCGCCATAGGAATCGCTGCGGATATTGCTAATTGGTGAAAGAAATTGCTGAATTAAATGGCCATGGCCCAGATGGATTTCAAGCCCATCAAAATTTGCTTTGCGCATTCGAACTGCCGCTGCACCAAAAGCTTTCACCATTTGATTGATATCTGCGTGGCTCATCACATGCGGGACCTGTCCGCCAAGTGTCCACGGAATGTCGGATGCAGACCAAGCAGCAGTGTGGGATGAATCCCCGTTGGCCTGTCTGCCGGCATGCATGATCTGGGCAAAGATGGCAGCGCCAGCATCATGCACGCTCTGGGTGAGCATGGCATATGAGTCAATTGCAGAATCAGCAAAGATGCCCATAGTTAGTGGACGACCGGCGCTGGTGGGGTGGATTCGTATTGCTTCGGAGAAGATAAGACCTATTCCGCCGCGTGCTCGCTGCGCTAAATACTGCGCATTTCGTTGAGTAGGCAGGTTATTTCGGCCAAAGTTGGTTGTGTGCCCGGGCAGGAATACTCGATTTTTGATCGATAACCCCCCAATTGCAATGGGGGAGAGCACTTTTGGGGTCACCAGCAGTCCTTGATTTAGGTATTTTGATTTAAGCGTACCGACCCTATGGCCTCATGGGCAATTCAAGTTCACAGGAATGCACTACTTAAAACTTTAAAGCGGGCTGTAAAGTTGGTCACCACCTTGACATCCTGGCAGTATCGAGCACTAGTCTTGCTCGATACTGTGTTTAGTTTTCAAGTCAGCGAAAACTGCCACACCAAACAACCAAGGAGAATGATGTTTGGATTAACCAACCCACGGGTTAAAAAGATTTATTCAGCGGTACTTAGTGCTGCGCTAGCAGGTTCACTTCTAGTCGCACTTGCACCAGCATCACAAGCTGCAACTGCTAGAGCTGGTCAGAAATGTGCAAAGGTTGGTGCAATTGGAGTTGCAGCCAACGGAAACACATTGTCTTGCAAAGGCAAGGCAGGAAAAGCAAAGTGGAAAGGCTACAAAGCTGCAACACTTGTTTTTGGTGCCGCCTCAGCCGCTTTTGCACCTAAGGAAGAATTTGCAGTTTATGCCGTTCCAAAGCAACTTGGTTATTTCAAGTCGGAGAAGTTAAATGTCTCTGCCGTTACAACTGGTGGATCAATTGACGCCATAAACCTAGTTGGTCAGGGTCGAATTGATATCGCTGGAGGTGATCTAGGTTCCGCACTGCAAGGCATTCAGCGCGGTGCAAACATCAAAATCATCGGTGGCCTAGTGCAAAACTTCCCATGGTTGATGGCAACAGATCCAAAGAAGAACATCAAGAGCCCAAGTGACCTGAAGGGCAAGACCATCGGAATTATTGGTTTTGGTTCTGGAAGCTATCCGTACACCAAAGCTTGGCTAGCTGGTAACGGCATGAAAGAAACTGATGTCAAGCTTGTTGCAGTAGGTGGCTCAATTGGTCCAGCAACAGTTGCGCTAGAGCGCGGCGATGTTGATGCAATTGCATTTTACACAGCAGCCTATGCCGGAACTGAATTTGCCGGAACTAAGTACAACTACCTACCCAACCCAGCTGCGCTAACCGGCGTCCGTTCACTGTCATGGGTAGTAAATGCTGATCGCTATGCTAAAGAGCCAGAGGTATTTGAGCGCTTCTTGCGAGCAGCATTTAAGGGTCTAACTTATTCAAGTCAGAACCCAACCTCTGGAGCTCGATTGGGCTTCACCGAGATCCCAGCTGCATTAGCTGGACAGCCACTTGAATCCAGACTTGCGTTGGGTGCTTATCAGCTGAAGGTATGGCTAGCGTCTGCCACACCAACAACTGGAACTCCAGCGTCATGGAAGATGCTTGGAGACATACCTCTAAGCGATTGGAGCAAGAGCCAGGCATACACCCGTGCTGCTGGCACCACAGTTGCAGCGATCTCTCGAGCTAAACATTTCGACAATCGGGGAATTGGCCGAGCCAATGACTTTGATCGTAAGCCAATTGTGGCCGCTGCGGACAAGGCAGGTAAGTAACAATTGTTGAAATCTTGTAGGGAAAATTAAATATGACCCAACAGAACAACGCCATCCAGGACGCCTCTAACGAGGCGTCCTGGATTAGCGTAAAAGGGCTACACAAGGTCTATCGCACGCGAACGGGTGACTCCACCCATGCCTTGGCAGATATAAATTTCAATGTGCGCCGCGGTGAGTTCATCTCCATCGTCGGACCTTCAGGCTGCGGTAAAACCACGCTGTTAAATATTCTCGCTGGCCTTATTTCAAAAACCGAAGGCAGCGCCGCGGTTTCAGGCCATGAGGTAACTAAACCACTGTCAGAGATTGGTATGGTTTTTCAAGCACCAACTTTGCTCCCATGGCGGACAATTTTAGAAAACTTAATGATTCCAATAGAAGTTCAAAAACGAAATAAAACAGAATACAAAGCTATTGCAGCAGACCTATTAAAACTAGTAGGGCTGGATGGCTTTGAAAATAAATATCCAAATGAACTCAGCGGCGGCATGCAGCAGCGCGCTGGCATCTGCCGAGCGCTTATTCACTCACCTTCAGTTCTGCTGATGGATGAGCCATTTGGTGCGCTAGATGCGATGACTCGTGAATACATGAATCTAGAGCTGCTTAGAATTTGGAAAGAAAGTAATCAGACCATTGCGCTGGTGACTCACTCAATTACCGAAGCGGTGTTTTTATCTGACCGCGTAATTGTGATGAGTCCAAGACCTGGTCGAATTGCTGAAATTATTAATATCGAGCTTCCTAGACCAAGAACACTTGAGATGATGACAAGTGATGCTTCAGGACATTATGTGCAGCGAATTCGTCATTATTTCAGTGCTGCTAACGTGATCGAATAAGGGGAGATAAATGAAGTTTCTAAAGGTACGATCTGAATTCATTTTGGTCCCTGGCTTGTTTATTGTTGTGATTTTGGCCTGGGAGAATTTAATCAATATCCTTGAGGTTAAAGAAACAATTTTACCTACGCCATCACGGATTGGTGAAGCCTTAATTTATCAATCGCAAACTTCATTTTTCTGGACCAATGTTTGGGTGACAACTCAAGAAGCCCTTTACGGCTTTGTGGCTGCAACTATTTTCGCTGTAATAGCTGGAACTTTTATTTCACAGATAAAAATTGTAGAAAAAACTTTGCTGCCATACCTAGTTGGTTTCCAGGCAATTCCTAAAATTGCGCTAGCCCCAATTTTTATTATCTGGTTTGGTTTTGGCCAAACTAGTAAAGTTGTAATGGCTGCGATAATTGCATTTTTCCCAATCTTAATTAACATCATTGAAGGTCTAAAGTCAGCTGACAGCGACCATATTCGGATGCTGCGAGTTTTTGGTGCTTCGAGATTTCAGATCTTTAAAAAAGTGCAAGTTCCAAGTGCGATGCCGTTTTTCTTTGCTGGTCTAGATGTTGGAATTTTGCTAAGCATATTGGGTGCTGTGGTAGGTGAGTTCCTAGGATCACAGGCGGGGCTTGGCAATATGGTTTTGGTATCGCAGTACAACTTTGAAACTCCAACTATGTTTGCGATTTTAATTGTACTCTCGCTAATGGGAATTTTCGCGCATATCATCATCAAGGCGCTGCAAAAGCGCTATGTATTTTGGGCTGATAGCAGCAATATTATTGGTACCTGAGATTGAGTCTAAGTCAAGATTTTGAAGGTAAAGTTGCAATTGTTACCGGTGCCGCTCGCGGTATTGGTGCAACCATCTCCAATTCACTAATTGCCCGAGGCGCTGTTGTGGCTGCTGCTGATTTGTTGCCAGCGCAATCATGGGAGAACCAGCTAGCTGCGCCAAATAGTAAGCACTTTGTTGATGTGAGATCCAGGCAGTCATGTTTGGATTTAGTACAAAGTGTAATTTCTGAGCATGGCCGAATTGATTACTTAGTAAATAATGCTGGCATTGTGCGCCGAGCAAAAGCGAGTGAAGTTGCCGAAAAAGATTTTACCGATGTAATTGATATTAATTTAAACGGCACTTTTTTTATGAGTCAGGCTGTTTATGCTGAACTTAAAAAAACTAAAGGTGCAATTGTTAATATTGGATCAACCAGCGGCCATTCTGCTGTGCATAACACGGTTGGTTATTCGGTCAGTAAAGCAGGCGTAATGTTTATGGCTAAGGTGTTAGCTTTTGAGTGGGCAGCAGATGGCATTCGAGTTAATGCAGTTGGGCCAACAATTGTGCCAAGTGATATGACCGCACCACTTTTAACAAATGACGTATACATGAAAGACAAGATATCCTCGATTCCGCTTGGTCGCATGGCTACCCAGCAGGATGTGGCAGATTCAGTTTTGTTTCTGCTCAGCGATGCTGCGGGCATGGTGACTGGCCAGACCATATTTATTGATGGTGGCGTCACAATCCATTAATCCACCCTAAGTTTGATGGGGATGCAAAACTTCAGTTGTTGAGTTAGTTACGGTACGAACAACTCTTGGACTTGTCCAACGTAGCAAGCCTTGCAAGGATCCTGCTTTGTCGTTTGTGCCTGATGCTCTAGATCCACCAAACGGATGCTTTCCCATGACAGCTCCAGTTGGTTTGTCATTTACATTCATGCTTCCAGCTGCATTGCGTAATTTATCTAATGAAAATCTAATTGCAGCTTCATCGGTAGCAAATATCGCACCAGTTAAAGCATATGGCGAAGATGAATCAATCGCGTTAAGGATTGATTCATATTGTTCATCAGGGAATACATGAACTGCCAAGATAGGGCCAAAGTATTCATCTGAAAATATTCGGTGGCCTAAGTTATTGGAGAGTAATAATGTTGGTTCGACAAAGTAACCAACTTCATCGCTTGTCTTACCGCCAGCTAAGACCTTGATATCACCATCACCAGCAATTTCTTTTAGTACAGTGTGTAAGCGGTTAAATGACGCTTGATCAATTACCGCACCCATAAAGTTTTTAAAATCTTCGATCTGGCCAAATTTTAGGTTGGCAATTGTGGAAATTAGTTGCTCAGAGATATCGTTCCAGACCGATTGGGCTATGTAAGCTCTTGAACAAGCAGAGCATTTTTGCCCTTGATATTCGAATGCACTTCGTATCAATGCCGATACCAATTTGTCGCGATCTGCAGTTGGGTGTGCTACCACAAAACCTTTACCTCCAGTTTCGCCAACCAGTCTGGGAAAGTTTCGGTACTTAGCTAAATTGTCGCCAACGTCTTTCCAAAGTTGCCGAAAAACTTTCGTTGATCCAGTGAAATAAATACCAGCTAGATTCTCATCCTCTAACAGCACTTCACTAACTTCAGGTCCGTAACCAGGAACTAAATTGATAACCCCTGCTGGTAAACCCGCTTCATGATAAATGTCCATCAAGATATGTGCTGGTAGCATGGCAGTGATCGAAGGCTTCCAAATCACCACATTTCCCATCAATGCTGGGGCAGTAGAAAGAATTGCACTTGTTGTGGTGAAGTTAAAAGGTGTTATTGAATAAACAAATCCCTCTAGTGGTCGATAATCTAAAGTTATATTTGTGATCTCACTCTCAGGTGGTTGCATTTTCTCGATTTCAGCTGCAAATTTGGTATTGAATCGAATTGAGTCAATTAGTCCTGCAGCAGCATCGATCTCACCTTGAAATACAGTTTTTGATTGTCCCACCATAGTTGCTGCAACAAGATAATTTTTGTATTTAAATTCGATTAGATCTGCTATTTTGTTAAATATGGTGACGCGCTCAGCCATGCTGGTATTCGACCAAGCTTCTCGGACTTTTAGCGTGTTCGATAGAGCGCTGTTGATCTGAGCTTTAGTTGGTAGCGCAATTTCAGCGTATTGCTGATCTTTTCGATGTGGCAAAAATACCTTTACCTGTTCGCCACCACCCTTGACCTTTCGACCATCAATAATCAAGGAGAGCTCATGGACTTGATTTGAGAGCTGAGTTATTGCTGCTCCAATTTCTGTCACATCACTTGAACCTGGCAAAAAAACTCGGGGGGTGGTGTTTATTGGATAATTTAAAGTAGTCACATTCATAGCTCTCGATAAGGGACGGAAGTGTTTAAGAATTTTGCAGCTGTATTCCAGAGTAAATCACGCTTTGTGTCGTCGGTGATATCGGTCATGTTTCGAATCCAATTAGCCGCACCCCCGGGATGATCCCAATCAAATGGGTAATCAGTTCCAACCAGAATTCGGTCAGACCCCATCCGATCAAGCAGAAACTTGAAAGACGAGTCATCATGGACTAGGCAATCAACATAACAGTTACGCAAATAATGTTCTGGGCTCTTTAGTGTTGCTCTGCTTGCTGTGGGTTCAGCTTCCCAGCGAATACGATTACGACCAATTGAATAGGGAGCAAAACCACCACCGTGAGTAAAGGACACCCGAAAATCTGGGTACTTATCAAAAATTCCAGAATAAACTAATGAAAGCAAAGCAATCCCAGATTCTGCGGGCGCGCCTACAGAGCTTTTGAAATAATATCTGGTCAAGCGATCTCGATCTCCAATTTTATTAAAAAATTCAGGGTGAACTGATAGCGATAAATTCTCCTTTGCTAGCACTTCAATTATTTCAAGTGAGTCCTTCGCATCAAGATTTGAGCCATTGACATGTGAGGCAATAGCGAATGAGGTTAACCCTAAATTATCTACTGCATGTTTTATTTCTTGGATTGCAGCATCTTTGTTTTGCATTGGCAGCATTGCCAACCCATGATAATTTTCTGGATATGCTCGTTGCACCTCTGAAAGTTCTTCGTTTACCTCACGGCAGAATTTAACTGAATCAGATCTGCCAAGATGGTAGTTCCAAAGAAATCCAACCACCATAGGAGCTTCTAGAGATACGCCTTGGGTGGCAATTCTTGTTTGAGTTCGGGCAGCAGGATCAACTAAGTCCTGCTTTGGAACTTTGAATGATAATGTTTCGTCACCAATTTTGATACTTGTCTTGAAGCCATCTTTGGAAACCTTTTGCCAACCAAACCATTCCTTACCGCTCGCTAAAGATTCAAGAAAGCCCCTCGGCCAAAAGTGGGAATGTAGGTCTATCGCCGGGATCATAACTAGCTGCCTCTCAGGTAATGCATCAAAAAACTTTTCGGAATGTTTGCGGCTAGCTGTTTAAAAACCAATAACTCATTGATCATTAACATTTCTGCAAACTATTTACTAGACCTCGATTATGCCATAGGGTTGTCACTATTAACTAGATAGGAAGAGGTCTTGTGGACTGGATTGCAATCAAGCTAGCAAAGGCTGCAAAGGCAGTAGTAGAGCAGTCGCTGGCAGTAAAGCCCAATGAACAGGTATTGATCGCAGCAGATGATGATTCAGATTTCGCAATCGTGCAAGCACTCACATCCGCTGCAAGAGCAGTTGGAGCAGAGCCAACCGTGGTCATTATGCCCAGGCGTGTATTGGCTGGAGCGCCAGCAACCAAAATCATGGCACAGGCTCTCATGGGTGCTGATGTAATAATTTCACCAACTTCAACTGGACTTGGATTTACAGAAGAGTTTGGGCGTGCACTCAAAGAAAATGGCGCTCGAGGCATTGTCATGACTGGCATGAAGGCTGACCTCTTAATGACTGGGTCAAGTCTCGCAGATTACGATGAAGTTTATAAAATAACTAAGCCGCTTTCTGACATTATGACTTCTGGCAAAACTATTAAAGTAACAAGTGAGGCTGGTTCTGACTTCACAGCTTCAATCGAAGGTGTAACTGCAGGCTGTGGGGCTTCGTTTGCCCGTGAACCAGGTCAGGTTTCTGGTTTCCCAAGCGGTGAATCTTGGCAATGTCCAGTGCCAGGCACTGGCGAGGGAATTTTAGTTGCTGATGGATCAGCTCACATGCTAGGAAGATTGCTTGAGCCAATTGCTGTTCGATTTGAGAAAGGAAAAGCTGTTGAGATCACCGGAGGCCCACAAGCCGAAGAACTTAAGCGAATAATTGCTCCAATTGTCAACGGTGACAACTTAGGTGAACTTTCTATTGGGACTAATCCGGCTTCAGATTTCACTGGAAATGTCACCGAGGATAAAAAAGCTCTTGGAACATCACACTTCGCGCTTGGAAACTCAGTTGTAGGCGGTACGGTGAAAGCTGACATTCACCTTGACCTTCTGATGATGAAGCCAACAATTCACGTTGATGGAATCTTGTTGGTAGAAAATGGCAAAGTTGTTTACACTGGCTAATGCCGATGCTTAGCAACAGTGACATCGGCGCAGGTCCAGTAGATAATGCTGGACCTGTCCGAGACTTGATTGGCTACGGGGCAAAGGCACCGCTGACGGTTTGGCCAAATAACGCCAGAGTAGCGGTGAGCATTATTCTCAACTGGGAAGAAGGATCAGAGTTATCCTTCTTTAACGGCGATGGCATGAACCCGCAAGGATTGCTTGAAACCCCAGCCTCGACTGGCCCTACGGTTCGAGATTTAGCAGCCGAATCAGTTTTTGAGTACGGCTCAAGAGTTGGCATTTGGCGACTTGCTCGTCTTGTTGATCAATATCAAATTCCAATCACCTTATTCACTACAGCTATGGCTTTAGCTCGCCATAATGAGTTTGCTGATTATGTGCGAGAGCGAAAGCATGAACCAGCTGGACATGGTTATCGCTGGGATCGAATGTGGGAATTCACTCGCGAACAAGAGCGCGAACAGATTCGCATGTCGGTGGAAACAATTGAAAAAGCTTGTGGTCAACGACCGCTAGGTTGGTACAGCCGATACAGCCCATCCGTGCACACTCGCGAGTTATTGGTTGAAGAGGGTGGATTCGTTTATGACTCAGATTCCTACAATGATGACCTGCCATATTTCACTGAGGTGAATGCCAAAAAGCATTTAGTCATACCTTATTCCTTGACATTAAATGACGGTAGATTCGCAACGTCACCCGGCTATTCGGATCCAGCTGGCTTTCTTGATCACCTAAAGCGGGCATTTGATGAGTTATGGCTTGAAGGTGAAGCCACGCCCAAGATGATGTCAATTGGCTTACATGCGCGACTAATTGGTCAACCAGCTCGGATGAGTGCGCTGCGTGAATTTATTGACTATGCCCAAGCAAAAGGTCAGGTTTGGTTTGCTCGCCGAATCGATATTGCAAATGTATGGCTAAAGCAGCACCAATAGCTTTCAGTAAGTTAGTCTTAAACATCTAAAAATTAAGAGATAGGGATTATTTTGGCTATCAACGGCGGAATTGATATTGTGGCGAACCTTTTCACCCCAGAGGTTGTGGCGTCTAGGCCTGAATGGACAAGAAAGTTTCATGCTAATAAAAATAAGTTGCCACAATATTTAATTGATGGCACTCCCATAGATTTAATGATCCAAATGCTCAAAGAAAACGGCTTTGGTCATGCACTTCTAATTTCCGCACAGCTTGGCAGAAAAGGCCTACCTGGTTCATGGTCACTTGCACCTGAAAAGATCCTCGAGGTTGTACAGGCAGAGCCAGATTACTTCTCAGCAATTTACGGCATCAATCCTTACGATTCGATTAGTGGTGTGAAAGAACTTGAGCGTATGGTTGTTGACCATGGTTTTATTGGTGCTCACCTTTATCCGCATTGGTATGAAAAATCACCAGATGATCCAATTTACTATCCGTTTTACACCAAGTGTGCTGAATTAGATATCCCAGTACAGATTCAAGTTGGTTACTCGAGAATTTATGAACCATTGCAGCGTATGCCAAGTGTGGATCGGCCATCAGCAATTGATAAGTTGGCATGCGACATTCCAGACTTAAAAATTATTGGAATCCATGTTGGTTGGCCATGGACTGAGGAAATGATCTCGGTTGCTGACAAGCACAAGAATGTTTACATCGGAACCGACCGACATGCCCCAAGCAAATGGGGAAAGGTGCTAGTTGATTACTTGAGTTCATGGGGCCAAGACAAGGTGCTGTTTGGTACTGATTTCCCAGTAGTTCCGTATGACGTTGCCCGCACAGAGATGACGGCGCTTGGACTAGATCCGGCTATTGCAAGAAAGCTAGAGACTGATAACGCATTGAAGCTCTACAAATTAGATTCAAAAGTTTAATTTGTAGAGATCAACTGCATTTTGTCCCATTAATCCTGGCCTTGCTTTTTCTGGTAGACCTAATGAATTAACTTCAGCTAGCACTTCTTCATACCTGCGAGATGGGAAGTCAGCACCAAAAAGCACCCTGTTCATGCCCCATGATTTTAGGAAATTAAACATGGGCCAACCAAGAGCAGAGATTGGGTGCTTATCTACCACAACATAAATATTCTCATGCTTGTTCGAAGCTGAAATCAACTCTTCCACCCATGGCCAACCACTATTGGTTGCAACCATTTTCAAAAATGGCATCGTGTAAGCAATCTCATCTAAGCTGTTTGGACTTCCTAAACTTGGCAACTGTTGAGCTGGTGTGTGAATTAGCGATGAACCAATATGGATTTGAATTGGGATATCAAGTTCAAGACACTTAGCATAAAACGGAAACAGTCTTTCATCATCTGGGCTAAGACCAAACCAGTGTGGAACAACATGAGCACCAACAAAGCCATGATCCACGATATAGCGCTCTAGTTCTTTTACGCCATTCATGCCAGCAAATGGATCAATTCCCATGAGACCAAAAAATCGCTTTGGATATTTTGTAGTTGCTTCGAGCACAACAGCTGGATCAACGTGCCAGCTGCCAGGAAGACCAGCTCGACCAACTTTTGTAGCAACTAATAAAGCTGCGGTTATGCCAGCTTGGTCCATCTGGCTTACTTGGTCATCAAGTGAGATTGGTTTGCTGCCATGCGTGTGTGGAGTATGAATTCGATTCAAAAGCGGACGCTCCCATTGGGCCTGTGCGCTTTTGGCTGACTGGTCATTTAAATGAACTGATACATCGATAATTAATTCGCTCATGCCTTATTCCAATCCATAAATTCGTTGAGTATTCAATGTAAACAGGTGCTCCAGTGCTTCATCGCTTAGCCCTAAATCCTTTGTTTCTTTTACTGCTCGATCAAATGGAATTACTGGCCAATCAGTACCAAAAATAACTTTTTTCATTCCCCATGAGTTGATGTAATTAATTAACGAGTCACCTAGATATTTTGGCGCATAAGCATCAGTGCCAATAAACACATTTTCGTGCTTGTCAGCAACTGAGATCATCTCCTCAGTCCATGGCCAGCCAACGTGGATGCCAATAAGTTTCAGGTCAGGAAAATGGCAAGCTATTCGATCTACACTGCTGGGGAAGCCAACATTTCGCATTGGTCGTTCATGTGCATAGCGCTGGCAGCGGCCTACCTGCATCTGAATTGGAATATTCAGCTCAACACATTTTGCATAAAATGGGTAATATATTCTGTTATCTGGAGCTTCTTCAAACCAGTGTGGATATAGATGTGCACCAACAAAGCCATAATTCTTAACAAATATTTCTAGCTCCTTGGTTCCTTTAACGCTATCAAATGGATTGATGCCCATTAATCCCTTAAAGACATCTGGCTCAGCTTCACAAGCAGATGCCACAGTTGCGGCATCTAACTCCCAAGAGTCTTCTAGTCCACGTCTACCAAGTTTTGCTGCAATCAATAAGGCTTTACTAATTCCAGCTTTATTTAGCAGTTCAACGTGCTCACTTATACTGACACCATCAAGCACTGCTCCAGCAACTTTCATTTTCTGAGTATGAAATTTTCTAGTCCAATCTGGCCGAGATTGGTAAATTTCAGGCGTAAACATGTTGCACACGGCATCAATAATCATTTCTTGATTCGCTTCCAATCGTGTTGGGGGGAATGAGGAGATAGTTAATCAGTTTGCAATTCGAAGATCAACGAAGCGTTTTGGCTTCATCCCTGCTTCTGGCTCCCAGATTTGATTTAACTCAACTAGATCAACTTTTAGTCGCAGTCCGGCTAGGTCACTTAATTGGGCTAACAAGGTTGTCCTGTCATCAACTGAGAGGTTACCAGTTTTGGTAGCCAAGTCAACTGACATTTGATCCAGGCCAGTTGACACATCTTGGCTGATTGACACCTTGTAATCCAAAATGTAGTCAAGTGATTCTAGATAATCCATTATTGCTTGAGTGTTAACCATTTGGCCGCGGACTTTTACAAACTTTCCTTCACGGCCAAGGTGTTTAATAATTCTGCCACCTGTCCAACCGCAGCCCGGACAAGGCGATTGGTCCATGATTGCGATATCACCCAATAGATATTTGATCAGAACTGTGCCACGTCGATTTAGGTGTGTCACTTGCAGTTTGCCAGCAATGCCATCAGGCAACTCGATTCCATTGTGATCTATCACACTTAATCTAGCTATCTCAGGAACTGGGTTATGGAACCCAAATCCACCACTGCATTCCACTAACGAGAACTGCATTTCGGTTGCACCTAAACTATCAGAGACTGTTACGGGCAAATTTGAAACATGTTGGGCAGATTGCAATAGGTGTGCGCGCAATTTAGGTCCACAAGGCTCCCCGCTAACGTTAATTAAGCGTAACCGCGGAATTTGAACCTTATTTTTTTCCAGCTCTCGCAATACTTTTAACACATAACTCGGAACACCCCATACTACGGACGGGTTACTTGCGGCAACTAAGTCAACTACTTCTTCAAACCTTCGCAAAACTGGAAAAGACGAAGATGTGCTGCCTGACATTCCAACCACCGCAGAGGCACCAATCACTGCGGCGGCTTGTGATGGACGAATCCAGCCACCATGTGGATACGGTGCCAGTGGGTAAAGATTGAATATCGTGTCAGTACGATCCATACCACGTAACTTAGCCATGCGTAAATGAGCAAACAGGACACCTTTAAAGTCGTAAGCACTTTGAAAAACTGGTGCAGGAACTCCACTTGTACCAGCCGTGTAAGTGACATCCCAATTTAAATAATCCTTCTGATTTGCTGGATCAGCCTCCAGAACATAAGACATAGGGGTGGCAACAAACTCTTCCTTGGTTGTTACTGGAAATGCTTCATCTAAATCTGCAAAAGACTTTATATCCAGAATTTCAATTTGCTTGGCAGCGATCATGGTGCGATACACCGGGTGCTGCTTTGCAATCAATTGCAACATATTTTTCATGAGCTGCTCTTGAAAACATAATACCTGCGCTGGATCAGCATTTATTATTTGCTCATCTCTAAATATTAGTTGTTCCAAATCTTCTATAGCCATAAGCACCCACTCTCGGCCTAAGTAATCTAAACAAAGCAGTTGCTGCTCATGTTGGTAGAATCATATTGAAATCAATAGGCTGGACAAGCCTCGGATATATCGCGATAATTCTCCAGTGTCTGAAACTAAATCAAAAGCATTTATTGTGGTTGATCCACTTAGACGTTTTTCTGCACCGAACGCACCATTTTCAGTCAAAGGCTCAGATGAAATTATCGCTGGCATAAATGAGACTGCGCGTAATTTTCGAAGTAGGAAACTTCCCGTAATTTGGATGAGCCGACTAATTCGACCACAGTTATCACTCGGTACACGAACCTCAGAGAAATATGCTGGGATGAACGCAGCCTTCTTGGGGGAATGGGCCGAACTGGATGGCCGACTAGAAATTTTGGAACAAGATTACGTCATTTTCAAACCCAGACATAGTTCGTTTTATGCCACTGATCTGGATATCGTACTGAAAGAAAATTCAATCGATGAAGTATGGCTCAGTGGATTTACCTTTAATGTTTGCATATTGGCCACTGCATTCGATGCTGCTGCTCACGATTATCGAGTTAAGTTTGTAGCAGATCTTTGTGGCACTTTGCCCACTAGACATAAAGATGAGACATATACTGATGATGAAGTTCATAAATTTACCAGCGTAATTGCTGATTATGCAGTTG
This sequence comes from Candidatus Nanopelagicales bacterium, assembly GCA_030834185.1. GTDB lineage: Bacteria > Actinomycetota > Actinomycetes > S36-B12 > UBA5976 > AcAMD-5. The sequence goes on along the minus strand of JAURFT010000004.1, from coordinate 16,229 downwards.
GAGAAATGATTCACAGTTCAGAAACTAAAGCTAGGCTTAAATAAACCGGACAAGGCCACAATTATGATTTTAGTTTACCCATTAGATTTAATTGCACCAATTACCGATTCTGAATTTGAAAAAATCATTAACGCTGCCGCTGGCACAGAGGTCAAATTGACTCGGGACTTGAGTGAAGCTATGGAACTGAGTAAAGAAGCAGAAGTAATTTTTGGTGATATCAAACCAGAATTTATCGAGCTTGGTAACAAATTGGATTGGGTGCAATCTGTCGGTGCTGGTGTAAATAAGATTGTAGAATACATTGGCAATAAGCCGATTAAATTAGTTTCTGCTCGCGGTCTAGTTGGGTCCCATCTAGCTGAACACGCTTTTGCATTACTGCTTAGCATTACTCGAGGTGTAGCTGAAGCTGTTCGCAATCCAGGCTGGGAGCATCGAGAAGAAATTCGGATAAAGCAATGGGAATTCACAGATCGGACAATTGGTGTAATAGGAATGGGCTCTGCCGGCCAAGCTGTAGCAAAGCGCGCACGTAGTTTCGAATTTCATAAAATTATTGGAGTGGATCTTTTAAATAATGTTAGTAAGCAACATGTCGATTTGCTTATTGATAACAACCACTTAGAAAACTACCTTGGTGAGCTTGATGTGATATGTCTCACACTGCCGGTGACGTCCAAAAATAATGGTTGGTTTAACTACGAGAGACTGTCTAAATTGCGACCCGGAGCAGTTCTGATAAATGTTTCGCGCGGAGGGCTGCTAGTGCAAGAAGATGTTCTACGATTGTTAGACGAAGGGCACTTGTACGGCGCAGGGCTGGATGTGCTGGAAACAGAGCCAATTAAAGGAATAAACCCACTTTTTAGTAATCAAAAGTTAGTAATTACCCCACATATTGCAGGTGGATCACCATTGCGAGCCGAGCGAGTGGTAGAGCAATTTTGCAACAATCTGGGCCGGTGGAAAACCAATCAACAGTTGCTTGGCCTTTATGACCGCAAGCTTGGCTTCTAGAAAATTCTGCCAGTACATTGTCATTGACTCAGCTTCAGTCCTTGATTAGCCTTATGGCACTCTTTGGGTGTCCAAAGAATGTTTTCCAAATAGGGGACTGTCAGCGTTCCAAGAAGGAGTAATACCAGCATGGCAACAAAAGCAGGATTTGCAAAAAAGTCTGTGAGTGCTGTCATAACTTTTGTTATGGCTTTCGCAGTCTTAACTGCTTTCAATACCAGTGCCTCAGCAAATACTGCAGTTGCAGGAGCTAAGTGCACCAATTTGAAAGAACAAGAGTACGTAAACAACACTGTTCTTATTTGCAAAGCTACCAAAAAAGGTAAGCGCGTTTGGAAAAAGTACTTTAAAGGTGGATCTGGTAAAACCGTAACCATTGGTATCGGATCATTGCCGCCATCGCTGGAAGCTTATGCAGCTAGTGCCCCACCTCGTTCATTTATCGTGGGTGCTATTTACTCAGCGCTAACCCGAGTTGATCTCTCTACCGGAACGCCAATTGTTAAGCCAAATGTTGCTGACTCTTGGTCACAGGAAGGCAATTCAAAAACCTGGGTATTCAATTTAATTCAAGGTAAGACCTTTCCTAATGGCGAACCAGTCAATGCCACTGCAGTTAAAGCCTCGTTAGAGTGGGTTTTGAATCCAGCCAACAGAGCAGGCTTGCGAGCAAAGATTTCTGAAATAACTCGAATTGAAGTTATGTCAGAGTACAAGGTAAAAATCACTACGTCTGCACCAAGATATCTATTGCCTCGTGCTCTAGGTACTGTACCTATTTTGCCGCCAAAGGAATTTGCGGCCAAAGGTGCTGCAGCATTCTGGCGAGCACCAGTAGGTACTGGCCCATTTGTTGCAACCAGCTTTACACCAAACGTGGAGCTAGTGCTTGAGCCAAATCCATCATCACTTCGTGTAGTTCCTGCCGCGACCAAGATTGTCTTCAAAGTGATTCCTGAAGATGCCTCACGTATGTCTGGACTTAGGTCAGGTGGCTTAGATGTTGTGAACAAAGTTCCAACTGACGACATTGCCTCATTGCGTAGAAGCTTTGCTGTGAATTCAATCATTGAGCCAGCGACCTATCACATGAGTATCATGGCAAAATCGGGCCCACTCGCTGACAAGCGTGTAAGGCAAGCGCTGAATTTTGCCGTCGATAAGCAGGCATTGATTGATCGCGTTAATAGTGGTTTAGGCTCTATTGCACAAGCACAACTTGTGCCGAGCAATCTGACTGGATATTGCCGCGAAGTTACGGCCTATCCATATGATATGAAGAAAGCCAATGACCTCATGAAGCAGGCTGGCGTATCCAATCTGAAACTAACATTCCAAACATCCACTGCCTACATAACTAATGACGTATTGATGGCACAGGCAATCGCTCAAATGATCGAGCGCTTGGACGCAGTGGACAAGGTTGAAGTAGAGGTTCTGGAGTTTTCTAAGTTCCTGGATGTTTACTATCTTCGTGGAGCTATTCCACGTAAGGACTTATTCGCTTGGCGAATGTCATCAAGTCCTGACTTAGATGCTGGTGTGCAGATGGCGCGCTACACCACAAATTACTCGACTCACAACATTGGCCATTCAGATCCCCGATATGACGAGTTGATTGCTAAAGCATCTTCACTATCAACCAGAAGCCCTGCTCGAACTCGAGCTTTCTGTGAGGCTGGCAAGATTCTGAAGGAAAATGCACCAATCCTGTGGGGTATCCATACTCCAGATATTTGGGCAGGCAAAAAGGCAACCAAGCGATTCTTTATTGATGCTGGTGGCAATATTGACCTTGTAAGCATCGGTAATTGAGAAAGAACTAGATGCTGCGAGTCCTAGGATCCCGAGCACTACAACTAATACTTGTAGTGCTCGGGATCTCCACTCTTTTATTCTTCTTGGTTAGGGTAAGTGGCGATCCGGCTTTGGCAGTTGCTGGAAGTGAAGCAACTACCGAAGACATTGAAATCATTCGAGAGTCACTGGGCTTAAATCGCTCGATTTTTGAGCAATATTTTGCCTTCCTTATTAAATTAGCAACACTGAACTTTGGCGACTCATATATATATTTGCAGCCATCAATGCCACTAATTTTGGAAGCCCTGCCATCAACTCTTTATTTAAGCTTTGTAGCGTTTGCATTGGCCATGCTCGTTGCCATTCCTGCGGGTATCTTCGCAGCAGTGAAGCGCCGGAATGCATCTGGCCGATTTATTTTGTCGATGTCGATGTTGGGTCAATCGATTCCACCATTTATTATCGGAATCTTTATGATTTTGGTTTTCTCAGTTTGGCTGCAGTGGTTGCCAAGCTTTGGAAATGAGCAGCCAACAAGCATCATCATGCCAGCTATTGCACTTTCTGCTGTATTGATGGCCAGGCACACCCGCTTGGTACGGGCATACTTTATTGAGGAAATGAACCGTGGCTATGTTCGGACTGGAAAATCACTCGGGTTTAACAATAGAAGAATTCGTTTTAAGCATATCCTTCGCAATATCTCAGTGCCAATGCTTTCGCTAATTGGAATTGACCTCGGTAAGTTTGTAGGTGGCGCGGTGATTATTGAGGCTGTGTTTGCCTGGCCAGGAATTGGATCTCTGATGGTAAACGCTGTTAAGGCTCGAGATTACCCAATGCTAGAAGCAGGGGTTTTCACAGTTGCAGTAATGGTGGTTCTAGTTAACTTGATCGTAGATCTGTTGTATCAATTTGTAGACCCAAGGCTAAGGGCAAAGGTTAACTAGCTATGAGTCAGCGAATGTCAGCGTTTAGTTTTTTTGTTGGAGCAAAGTCTGATGCTCTGCCTAAAGGCCCTGGACGCAAAAAATGGTTCAGGCAAGCGGGCCCCATTAGTTTAGCGTTCCTTGGTGCTGCCGCCCTATTGAGTTTTGGGGCAAATCTTTGGGTTCCTCAGGATCCTACGTACCAAGATCTACTCTATCGACTAGTGCCGCCTTTCGAAATTGGCGAAGGAGTTAGTTACTTGCTCGGCACCGACCAGTTAGGTCGCGATGTATTTAGTCGGCTGGTGCATGGAGGGAAGGTCTCGTTTGCAGTAGGTCTTGCAACAGCAACTTTAGCTATGTTAATTGGTGGATTTTTAGGGCTTATTGCCGCATATTTTCGAGGCTGGCAAGAGGCAGTGATACTTCGAGTTGTTGATATCCAAACGGCATTTCCATTTTTGATTGTGGCTATTGCAATTGTATCTATTGTTGGCGCAGGAGTTAACACAATCATCTTCACCTTAGTAATTTGGCTCTGGACTCCATTTGCACGACTTGCGCATGCAAAGTCTTTAAGCGTAAAGGAGAGCGAATTTTATCGGGCAGCGATTTCTTCAGGTCGCTCTGGATTCGGACTCGTATTTCAACACATCGTGCCAAATATCACCGGTGCCATGATGGTAGTTTGGACCTTCGTGGTGGCTCAGACCATCATTGCGGAGAGTTCCATGAGTTACCTTGGCCTCGGAGTGCCGCTCTCGACACCAACTTGGGGATCCATGCTTAGCGAGGGGCGAAATTACTTAGAGACTGCTTGGTGGATTGCAACTTTTCCTGCCGTTGCAATTATGCTCACAGTTCTTTGCGTGAATGTGTTTGGTGATTGGCTCAGCGATCGATTAGATCCACAAACAAAGGAAATCTAACGTGAATCTTGCTGAGCAAAAAGTTGACACAGTCGTATCGATCAAAAATTTGGATGTTGTTTTTAACACTGCTAGTGGTCCGTTGCAAGCCATTCACACTACCAACTGGTCTGTGGCTCCTGGTGAAACTTTCGTTATATTAGGGGAGTCTGGTGCTGGTAAATCCGTTTCGGTGCATGCCGTTTCAGGCCTCCTTCCTAGCACTGCTCGGATTACTGGATCAATTGAGTTTGAAGGAAATGAGATCCTTGGTGCAGATCAAGAATCGCTGCGAAAGTTGCGTGCGGAAAAAATTGGCGTCATTTTTCAAGATCCGCTAACTTCACTTGACCCTTGCTTCAAGGTGGGTGCACAAATAGCTGAGATTTTTCAGGTCCACCGGGGCATGTCCAAGGATGAAGCATGGAATCAAGCAGTTTCATTGCTTGATTCAGTGCAGATTCCAGATCCAGAACGCCGCGCGAACCAGTTTCCACATCAACTATCAGGCGGTCAACGGCAACGTGTGATGATTGCCATGGCAATTGCACTTGAGCCTAAACTCTTAATTGCTGATGAACCAACGACTGCACTTGATGCCTCAGTCCAAGTGGCTGTGCTGGAGCTGATTCAACGGCTCCGTGATCAGCGTGATATGGCAGTTGTTTTAATCACTCACAATATTGGAGTGGCAGCAGCAATTGCAGATCGAATTGCAATTATGTATGCGGGCAGAATTGTAGAAACTGGCACTGCTCAGGAAGTGCTTCGATCACCAAAACATCCTTACACTCAGGCACTTCTTTCCTCCATGCCACGAATCGGTGCTAGCAAAGCAGAACTATTGACCACTATTTCAGGCACACCACCTTCTTTGGCCACTATTCCATCGGGTTGTGCATTCCACCCCAGATGTACAAGAGCAATTGAAAAATGTAAAACAGATGTGCCAAGGCTTGAGCCAACGAAGCAAAGTGTAAATCACATCTTCTCATGTCATAACCCAGCGGAAGGTGCCTGATGGGAACTGCACCACTAATTCAAGTTACAGACTTAGTTAAAGACTACAAGATTGGAAAGCGTGGGTCGCGCGTAAATCTTCGAGCTGTTGACCATGTGGATTTTGAAATCAAAAAGGGTAAAGCGCTTGGTGTAGTTGGAGAGTCGGGTTCTGGTAAATCCACAGTTGCCTCCATTTTGGCCAAATTGTTAGCCCCTACTAGTGGCAGTGTTATGTTTGATGGTCAGGACGTAACAGGATTAAGTGGTGCTTCACTTAAGGCCTTCCGTAGACGAGTGCAAACTGTCTTCCAAGATCCGTTTTCATCACTTAACCCAAAAATGACGGTTTTGAAGTCCATTTCCGAACCATTAGTAGTGCATGCAGTTGGTAGTAAAGAGGAGCGGTCAGCTCGAGTTGAAGAATTACTAGTCATGGTTGGCTTAGAGCCAAGTTACGCCATGCGTTATCCACATCAGCTTTCTGGAGGCCAGGCACAGCGAGTGAGCATTGCTCGAGCCCTTGCACTACAACCTGAATTCATCATCTTAGATGAACCAATTTCGTCACTAGATCTATCAATTCAGGCTCAGATTTTGAATCTGCTAAAAGAACTACAAGCAAAATTTCAACTCACTTATCTGTTTATTGGACATGACTTGGGCACGGTTGCCTTTATCTCTGATGACATTGTGGTGATGGAGTCAGGAAAAGTCGTAGAACAGGGGCCAGTCGAAGCATTGTTTGGCAATCCACAGCAGGAATACACAAAGAAATTACTAAGTGCAGTGCTGGATCCTGAAAAAGATCTGGGTCGGTTCTTGGCAACTCGATAAAAAATATATTTGATTATTTCTTGACAGACTACCAACCCATAAATCTCTTGGCGTTTTGAGAGAAGATTTTTTGCTTATCGATTTGGTCCAAGAATGGCATATTATTAATCCAATTCGATGAACCACCAATAATGTCACCACCAAAAGGGAAGTCTGTGCCGATAAGAATCTGATCAATACCTACTTTGCTTATCAAATATGCCAAAGTATCTGGATCATGCACCAAGCAGTCGTAGTAGAAACGCTTTAAATATTCCGATGGCATGCCTTGCATCTTTCCCCGATCGTGACCATGAGCTAATCGCATCTCAAAGCGACCCAAGCCATAATGAATCCAACCTCCGCCGTGCGAGGTGGCTAGGCGAAGGTCTGGGAATTGGTCTGGTAGACCTGAGAAGATCAGCGACATTAGCGCAACGCTGGTTTCTAACGGTACGGAAAACGAGTTACCAAAATAATAATTTGGCAGCCGTTCAGCTGCAATCCGGTCAAAATAAACACCATGGATTAAAACGGGTAACCCAGTTTCAAACAACACCGATAGCGAGGCTTGCACAGTTGGGTCATCAAAGGATTTTTTATCCACACTGGTACCAATTGCAAATGCTGTAATACCAAGTTCCTTTACTGCAAACTCAGCTTCTGTAGCAGTGAGTTTTGGATCTTGCAGCGGAACTACTCCTAGCCCAATGGCTTTTCCGGCTGTAGTTATGCTGGCTTGAGCCATTTCACGATTGATATCGCGGCACATTGGTGCTGCATCAGCTGCTGGCATTTCATAACCCCATAAAAAAGAAGGCACCATCAGCAGCTCAGCTGAGATATTTTCTAGTTCAAGCCGCTTAGCTCGACGTAGGGTTAGATCTCCAGCGTATTCATCAAATTCAAAAGGAGCTACGCGAGCTCCGCGTGCAACAGCTGATTTGCCAGTTGATGTTTTAGTTAACTCCCAGCCATGCCATAACTTCCCAGCTTTTAACTGCGCAACCATGCCGTCTGGCCAATAGTGGGAGTGGGTATCAATTACTTCACCTATTGGCTGAACTGAGGTCATTTTTAGGTCCTTAATTAGGCTTTTACTTAGTTGTAGTCACGAGAGTCAATGATTCTGGTTGCTTTCAAACTTGTGTTGTTTCCCCAAATCTGATCTCGAGTTACTTCTTGCACCACAGGAGTAATCCTGATTGCGGCAGCAACCCGTTTTCCAATTGCAGCTGTGTCACAGCCCGCACCAGGCACAACTCGAACAGTTAGTTCATCTAGTGAAAGTGGATCAGTTTTTGACTGCTTATGAATCTCTATTTGGTACTCGACAATTGCTTTATCATCAGCCAATATTTTTAACAGTTCATCAAGATTTACCATATTGCCACGAATTTTGGTAAAGCGACCTTCGCGGCCCTTATGCGCCACAATTCTGCCGCCACCGCGACCACAATTATCGCAGTTTTCATAAGTAATCTGAACTTTGTCACCTAATAAATAACGCAGCAAAACAGTGCCACGTCGATCAAGATGGGTAATTGCCAAACTACCAATTTCACCCTCAGATACTCGCTTGCCGTTCTCATCCAGTGCTTCTAGTAAGAATAGTTCGGGTGCGGGATTATGAAAACCAGCACCCAGGGTACATTCAACTAATCCACACTGCAGCTCAGAGGCACCAAGGCTGTCTGAAACTACAACTGGGACATCAGAAACACTTTCAGCTAATTCAGTAAGCGAAGCTCGCATTGCTTGGGTGCAAGGCTCGCCGCTAACGGCAATCATGTCCAACGCAGGCAGTTTGCCACCTTTTGCCAAGATCTGACTTAACACTTCGCGGATATATGAAGGCACGCCCCAGAGCGCAGTTGGATTTGATTGCAGTGTCAATTCAACAATCTCAGCAGTTTTTCGAGTTAGCTCAAACGAACCAAAGTCCCTGCCACTCATACCAGCAGTTATGGCACAACCAAGTGCAGCAGCAGCATTGTTTGCTCGCAACCAAGCTCCATGCGGATGGGCAGTGATTGGATACAGATTCATAATTCGTGACTTGTTACTCATCCCACGAATCTCAGCCATTCGAACCTGGGCCAACAAAATACCGCGGAAGTCGTAGCTGGTTTGGTAGATCGGAGTGGGCGAGGAACTGGTGCCTGCTGTATAAACAATATCCCAAATTACATATTCATCTGGCGCATCAATAGCTGACTGCATTCGAAAGTTCTCTGGGCTATTTACAAACTCCATTTTTTCAGTAACAGGAATTGATTCCAGCTTGGCTAAAGTGGTTATGCTCGCGATATCTAGCCCAAGCTGAGAATATTTGGCTTTGTAGTGAGGGTGGTTTTGAGCTATTAATTTAGTCATTTTGGCCAGTGCTTGATCCTGATAGCTCGCAATCTCATCAACTGATTTGCGCAGATCTCCAAGCGGTGATTTATACAAGTTCGGCTCCTAGTTGAAGATGTCTTTTGAGTTTACCAATTTTCCATATGCCCAAGCAATGAAATTAACAGCGGCAAATTGCGTGTCAGCTGTAGATAATTTAGTTTCTGAATCCACAACTATCGGTAGTGATGCTGTTGCATCAACAACCACATTCACATCAAAATCTCGCTCAGCAGCATCTTTCGCAGTACCGAGTACGCATACATTTGTTGTGACCCCAACTAAGTAAAGTCTGGTGACATCTAGCCCGCGCAGCACAATCTCAAGGTCGCTGGAATAAAACGAACTCTGTCGACGCTTAGTTAGGGTTAAATCACCAGGCTGCAAATCGAGCTTGCTATCAAATTGAGCACCGCCATCACGGTGAATTCCAGTTCTTCCATATCTGCTTGCAGTGATTCCTGGCCCAACTGAGCTGCGATCTTCGCGTTTTACCCAGATAACTGGAACTCCTTGGATACGCGCTTTTTCAGCTAACTTATTGATGCTATCAATGAGTTCATGAGCGGCTTCAACTGAAAGTGGTGACGTTGGCTGAGTGAAAGTGTTTTGTAGATCGATAATGATTAGCGCAGATTTTTGTTCAACTGGTGCTGCTTGAAAGTTTGCATTGGCTTCAATCTGATCAAATACGCTCTTATGATCTTCAACTGGACCATATGCCCAACGTATGAAGTTGCAAGCGGCAGCTTGTACTTCTGCGGCACTCATGACTTCAACCTCATCGCGCAGAATTGGTAAAGCTGCTGTGCAGTCTTCTAACATCGTAACGGCGAAATCTCGCTCACTGGCATCTTTTACAGCTGCAAGCACACAGACATTTGTTGTCACTCCTGCTATGCAGACATACTTAATACCCTTGCTGCGCAACAAATACTCTAAATCGGTGGCGTAAAACGAACTCTGTCTTGGCTTGATAATCACTTCATCACCAGGCACAAAATGCAGCTGTGGATCCAGCTCAGTGCCTTCGCCAGTATGCAGATCCTCAACGCCATAACGCTTACTGGTTAGTCCTAGTCCAACCTCGGTGCGAACTTGATAACGCACCCAGATCACTGGCATACCAAGCCCTCGAGCACGATCAACTGCACTATTTATATTGTCAAGCACGCTTTGAGCTGAAGCGATGCCAAACAGTGAGCTTTCGGTAAATGCGCACTGCACATCTATCACAATTAGCGCACTGTTGGCAGCGGTTCGATCACCAACATAGTCAAGGTGCTTTACGCTCATGAGGCAGGAAGAAGATCTTTTGGTAGTTTTAGGAATCTAGCTGCATTTTTATAAGCAACTTGCTCGATTTCGTCTGGCTCTAACACTCCAGAGCGAATCCAATTTGATGATCCACCTGGATGATCGCTCTTAAATGGATAGTCAGTGCCAATCATAATTTTGTCAATTCCAGCACGATTAATCAGCAAGCGCAGTGATAGATCATCATGGGTTAGGCAGTCAAAATAGATTTTATTTAAATACTTATGTGGCGGTTCTGCCATTACGCGGCAGTCTTCACGTTCTTCGTAACGTTGCGTAAACCGCATCACGCTGTATGGCACGCAGCCACCACCTTGCATGAATTGAACTCGAGCTTCTGGGAAGCGATCAAAAAAGCCAGAATAAATAAGTGACATTAAAGAAAGTGATGTTTCAGCTGGAGCTCCAAAGCTATTCATGAAGTAATACCTTGGATACCGATCGTTGCCAACAGGATTTAAGTAAGTTGCATGAAATGACATTGACATATCTTCTTTTGCTGCAATTTCAATGATTTTTAGTAGATTGCCTTCATCGGAATTTTGATCCCGATATGAAGTTGGCATTGCTAGTGAAGTAATTCCTAATTCATTTTTCAACCGCTTAATTTCTCGCTCTGCTAGTTCCACACTTTGAATTGGCACAAGCCCTAAGCCGCGGTAGCGATCTGGTCGCTTTGCTTGGACTGCGCTGAGCTCATCGTTAACAAGAGATGTGTATTTTGCTGCATCTGTCTCATCTAAATGTTGGCACCAAAGAAAACCAACAATTTGAAGAGCTTCCATTGAAATGGGTTGATAAGCATTTCGAGTTTCGTATCTTGTATCTAAATCGTCTAGATCAGTCTCAGGCACTGGAAATGTGAGTGTGGTTTCACCAAGTGAGATTGCTAATTTGCCGCCAACTTTTTCTGGCTTCCAGCCAAAAAAATCCTTTCCAGAGTGCATGGCTTGAAGAAAACTTTTTGGCCAATAGTGTGAATGCGTGTCAATATTCATTTCAAACCCTTCAGAGTTGGTTCTGGTTTGTCGATAACAGATTAAATACTCTTGACCTCGAACTTCGTGGAAGCCTATACTAAAAGCGCAGGGTTTTAAAGGTTGTGACCCAAGTCACAAATCATTTTTTTTGTACTTATGAAAAGGAGCTTTCAGCATGGTTGGTCCAATCGGTTTTGGAAATCCAGTATCACCAAATGGCAAAGCTTCACTAGTTGAAAACCCGCCACACCACATTAGTGCAGATGCAATTCAAGTTAACTTCCGCGTTGATCCAAAAGTTGTCACCCCTTACTTGCCAGAAGGCTTATCATTAACAGATGATTGTTTAGGCTATGTATATGTTGCCGATATGGTGAAAGTCAGCGAATCACATCCAGGTCAAGAATTTGACGAACCACAACGCACTCAATACAACGAGGGCCTAGTTGGCTTTTACGTTAAGTACGACAACGTGCCAGGACGATTCAGTGCATTTATTTGGGTCTCCGAAGAATGGTCAGTGGTATTTGGTCATTACATGGGTTTTGCAAAAAAACAAGCTCAGGTATTTAAGACCAAACTGCAGCCAGCAAACCCAGGATTGCCAAAGCTTGGAGTTGGTACCCGACTTCGTGGTCAAGTAGATCGCTTTGGTACCAGAATTGTTGATATGGGAATCACGCTAACTGAGAAATTGCCAGATGATGGTATTCCGTCGTACGGCCACCGTATCTACACATATCGATACCTGCCATCGCCATCTCCTGATGTACCAGATAGCAAGCATTTATTTGGACTAAACCTGGGCAATGCCACCACGATTAATGCCTGGAAAGGTGATGGTTTTGTTAATTTCCTAGATGGCAGCAATGAGGAGCTAGAAGCCTTTCAGCCAACCGAAATCGTAAGTTCCTACTACTTCCAACGTGGTTGGACAACTGACCTCAAGGCTGAACTGGTCAGGGATTACAACAAGTAATCTCTGACTGAAAATTTAATGCAAATTAAGCGAAGTGCTAATCGGGCCTCTGAAAGAGTATCGATAAAAACTGCTTCAAAGCGAACCTTTGTGTCTTTGGATTTTCGACAGTATCGCAAATATGCAACTGGTACTTTTGTGATGAATCTTGGCACCTGGATGCATCGCATTGCCCAAGATTGGTTAATTCTTGAGTTAACGGGCAGCGGAGTTGCGCTGGGCATTATCACCGGCTTGCAGTTTGCACCTGCAATTTTCTTTAGCTTCTATGGCGGAAGCCTTGGAGACAGATATAACAAAAAGAAGATATTGGCAATCTGCTCTGCTGTAATTTCACTAAGTGGCTTGACTTTGGCTGCAATAGTTTTCACCGAGAATCAAAAGGTTTGGATTGTGTATACCTTTGCTCTGGTTGTGGGAATATTTTCGGCAATTGATATGCCTATTCGTCATTCACTAATGTCAGATTTAGTTGGTGAACAAAATGTATCAAATGCGGTGAGTTTGAATTCGGTGAATTTCAATCTGGCCCGAATTATTGGACCAGCCATAGCGGGTATTACGGTTAGTGTATTAGGAGTGCCGGCGTCATTATTTGCTAGCTCATTGGCCTACGCGTTTTTTGCTGTACTGATTTTAAGTGCTCGAAATGGTAGTTTGCATACAACTCATGAGGTAGCTAAAGATGATGTTAATTTCTTTGCGACTTTAAAATTTATCTGGGCTGACAAAGCTATTGTTAAAGCAATGTTCATCGTTGCTACGCTGGCATATTTTGGACTTAACTTTCAAATTACAACTGCATTAGTTGCAGTAAATATCTTTGGACTAGGAGCTGCCGGTTACGGCTTACTGAGTTCAACTACTGCAATTGGTGCACTATTTGGTGGATTGATTTCAGCACACAGAAACTCCAGTGTGCCAGTTGTTAAACTTGCTGCCACTGCGCTGTTGTTTGGAGTGTGGCAATTGGGAGCAGGAGCCTCGCCAACACTTGTGAGTTATGCCGCGATGCTGGGGCTTTCTGGATTATTTGCGCTGCTCACAACAATCGCTGCAAACTCGCTTATCCAACATCACACGCCATATGCAATTCGAGGCAAAATTCTTGGCATCTACACAGTTGTGTTTAGCGGCAGTATGGCTATTGGTGGGCCGGCGGTAGGTTTATTTGCTGATCTTTTTGGACCACAAGAAACATTAATGCTTGGGGGAGTATCTGTAATTTTAGTTTCGATTGTAGTCATTTTGATTAGCCTAGATACGCATTCTCGTAACAAATCAAAACCATATAGCGTTATTGACCTTTAGTAAAGAATCACCAGTGTCCGAGCTTCCAATTAACTGATAACTCATTTGCGTTCATTGAGTACCATGAAATATTCTGTTGAGGGATTTAGGCAACCGCTTTGGGCAGGAAGGCTGAGTTCCCTGAAATTGGTTTGCTTGATGTTAATGGTGACTTCAGATTTAAACCCCTTTAAAGTGCTGATGCAGATTTCAAATTTCGCTATTACAGTTCCGTTACCAACATAGCTAGTAGGGGGAGTAAATGCGCAAGCTAGTCCTAACCCTGCTTACAGCGCTTTCAGTTGCGCTATCACCAACTACAACTTCTGCCAACGAGTTGGAGGTTTGGGAGAAACTACAAAGCGGCAATCCAAAAGGCTATGTTCTTCTTATGCGCCATGCCTATGCGCCAGGAGGTGGAGATCCAGCAAATTTCAAATTAGGAGATTGCACTACCCAGCGAAATCTTTCTGCCAGTGGTCGAAAAGATGCAGCTGAAATTGGTAGCTGGCTTAAGAGCCAGCAGGTAAAAGTGCTTCGTGTTGAATCCAGCAGATGGTGCCGGGCTAACGAAACTGCAAAGCTGCTTGATTTGGGTAAAGTGAGATTAAATAAGAATCTGGATTCGCTGTTTCAAGTTGCCGATCCAGTAAATAACATTCAAACCGCAAGGATCAAGCAGCGAATTATTAAACACCGTCAAAAAAGTGGTTTGCTAGTTATGGTTGGACACTTTGTTAACGTCGCAGCACTTACTGGGGTTTCACTAGATTCTGGCGAAGGGGTATTAGTGAAAGCTAATAAACAAGGAGCGCTAAAGGTGCTGGGCTATTCGCCGGTGCCAAAGTAATATGCAATTTTGCAAACCTGATTTAGAATTTAGCGCCTAGAGCAAGAGGGAGCGAAGCATGAAGGCCCCAAGAGATCCACTTTGGGATGTATTTCTAGTGACTGCCTTTTTAACCATTCTTGGCAGTATTTATTTATGGTTATAACAAAATCAAATTCAGCAGTTTCTGTGATCAGTTAAATATGTCAGAATCTGCAGTTCTGATTATTAGCAGCTAGTGTCTTTAGAGGAAATCCTTCAAATTTTTGGTTAGAGATATTAAAGATAGGGATGAATAAGGCCAACTTGCAGGTTAGAGGGTCAAGACAGTATTAAAAATTTGATATTAATTGGTGCAACTATGGCTGTAGGCAGTAAATTAGTTCCCATCAAGGAGCAGCAACAGCGAATAGGTGATTGAAATTATGAAGCACGGGTTTGGCAGCTTATTAAAAATTGCGCTGCTGGCAGCATCGGCTTTGTTACTGACATCGGGTTGTGCAAATTCAGCTAATAACCCAGATCCTGCTAACTCGCAGAGTAAATTTGAAACTTGTGTCAAAAATTATGTTGATGACTCATTCACTAATGGCATGACCCCCAATGGGGGAGATCCAGCTGAGGCAGCTCAAGGTGAAGCAGAGTCAGTGTGCAGTCCGCTGCTTAACTAACAAGAGTTTTTAGATATCAACACAAATAAAGCACTTTCTAGCCTCTATCCTTCTGCCTGATCTAAAAAATCGCCTTAAACAATTGGCACTACTGTTCGACATTATGAAATTAACCGAGCGAAGACTGGTAGTTGCTGGATTTAGCGTGCATGCCTTTACCGCGTTGGGCGCAATTGCTGGCTTATTAGCGCTAGCTGCCATCTTGGATGGCCGAATCAGAGAAGGTTTGATCTGGTTAATTGTCTGTCAGCTGCTTGATGGATTTGATGGCCCAATTGCAAGAAAATTAGATGTTAAAACCCATGCTCCACAACTTAATGGCCATACCCTTGATTTAGTAATTGATTATGCAACTTGCGTGGTAGTTCCGGTAGTTTTGATGATTGAGCTACAGATGCTGCCACCTGGTTGGGACATAGTTATTGCTTCCCTTATTTTCTTCACCTACGCGCTTTGGTTTGCACGTAGCGATCAAGAAACTGAAGATTTTTGGTTTAATGGCTTTCCAGCCTCATGGAACTTGGTCATACCAACAATGCTAATTCTTGAGATCAACAGCAGCTGGGTAATTATTAGCTCTATTGTTATTTGTCTATTGCAGTTAACGAATTTAAAATTTCCACACTTGATTAAAGTAAAAACCCTGCGTCCTTTGACTTTGAGTTTGGCAGCAGTCTATTTTCTAGCAATGACAGCGCTTTCGCTTGAGTATCCAACCGGACCTGATGTCTTAAAGCCAATATTGCTGATCGCACCAATTTATATTATCTCCCTGATGATCTGGCGGACATTTGTTGCCAATAAGGGTGAACCTGAGCTTGAGCCAAATAATTGATTAAAGCAGTTTCTATAAACTAGTATCAACTAGGTGATTTCAACTAAGCTGATTTTGAGCCGGATGATGTTGCCAGAAGTTAGCCCATAGGGGGTAATTGATATGTGCGTGAGTTGCGTTCAAAATGGGGTTGCTATCGCCGACTCAATTGGCCTGGAACCCCAAACTACAAAAGTGCTTTCGATCGGAACTGCAGCTGTGATGCTGTTCTCGCTAGCAGTGCCAATGGCAACTCCTGCTACTAAAGTTAAGGCTGGTGCTGTCTGCACTAAAGCTAGTATCAAAATTGTTAAATCTGGTAAAACTTTTGTTTGTAAAAAAAGTGGTAAGAAACTGACTTGGCGAATACAAGCCAAAAAAGCTGCAAAACCAGCCGCGTCGCCTATAACAACTCCAACTACGACTCAAACAACGACCCCAATCACACAGGTACAGCTACCTGCTGCACAAACTCCCTGC
>JAURFT010000049.1 GCA_030834185.1 Candidatus Nanopelagicales bacterium | reverse complement strand
CACTGCTGTGCGGAGCGTGGTCTGTACCAACCGAGTCAATAACACCTTCAGCTAAGCCCGCTCTCAGCGCCTGCACATCATGCTTAGTGCGTAAAGGTGGGTTCACTTTAAACACTGGGTTGTAACTGCGGGCTGATTCTTCAGTCAATAACAAATGGTGGGGTGTTACTTCAGCAGTAACTTTTACTCCTCGCGATTTTGCTTCACGAACAATCTGAACACCTCTGGCAGTTGTGATATGAAGAACGTGGTAGCGAGATTGCACCAGCTCTGCAAGTAAGCAATCTCGAGCGATGATGCTTTCCTCTGCCACTGCTGGCCACCCTCTAAGACCAAGCGTTGCTGATACTGCCCCTTCATTCATCTGAGCATCTTTGGTTAGTTGTGGATCTTGCGCATGTTGCGCAATTACGCCATCGAAAGCCTTTACATACTCCAATGCCCGGCGCATCAACTGAGAATCGGAGACACAGTTTCCATCATCAGAAAAAATTCTCACCTGTGCTGCCGAATCAGCCATAGCACCTAACTCTGCTAAATCTTTTCCTGCCTGGTCCACAGTTACCGCACCAATAGCGTGCACCTCAACTAGCCCTACTGCATCTCCTAGCCGTCTTACTTGCTCAACAACACCTGCATTATCTGCAACTGGTGAGGTGTTGGGCATCGCAAAAATGGCCGTATATCCACCTAATGCTGCAGCAGCAGATGCGGTGGCCACAGTTTCAGCATCCTCTCGTCCTGGTTCGCGTAAATGAGTGTGTAAATCAACAAAGCCTGGCAACGCAATTAGCCCAGTTGCATCAATAACATCATCGCCTTTGCCTTTTTTAGCAGCAACAACTTCAGCAATCCGGTCATTTTTGATTATCAAATCTACCGGCGCTTCACCATAAGGCTGAACGTTTTGAATAACTGTTGATTTAACTTCGGTCATAATTCTTCGGTTGCTCCCCCAAGTAGTAAATAAAGCACTGCCATTCGAACATAAACTCCATTTTGGACCTGCTGCACAATCATGGATCTAGCACCATCTGCTATCTCTGAACTAATTTCAATTCCGCGATTCATTGGACCTGGATGCATCACAATGCCCGTTTTATGCATTTTATTAACTCTGGAGATATCTAAGCCATATCTTCTTGAATATTCACGAATGCTTGGAAAATATGACGCTTGCATTCTTTCTTGCTGAACTCGAAGCATCATTACAACATCAGCATCTTCGATCGCGTTATCTAAATTGTAATCGATCTGAGCTGGCCAGCCACTTAAATTGTTTGGAATCAAGGTAGGAGGTGCCACCAAGGTAACTTTTGCACCTAATGTATGCAATAGCCAAACATTTGATCTAGCTACCCGAGAATGCAATACATCCCCCACTATCACCACTCGAACTCCGCTTAAATCTCCGCTGCCCTCTCGTAATTGTCGACGAATTGTGAAGGCGTCTAGCAATGCTTGAGTTGGATGCTCATGTGTGCCATCCCCAGCATTTACAACATTTGCATCAATCCATCCGCTGTTGGCCAGCAAATGCGCAGCCCCACTTGCTGGATGCCTAACTACGATGGCATCTGCGCCCATGGCTTTTAAAGTAAGTGCCGTATCTTTTAAGCTCTCACCTTTAGAAACACTTGAACCCTTTGCTGAAAAATTCAAAACATCTGCCGATAATCGCTTGGCAGCAGCTTCAAATGAAATCTTGGTGCGAGTTGAATCTTCGTAAAATAGATTCACGATAGTTCGTCCACGAAGGGTTGGTAATTTCTTAATTGGACCATCGCTGATTCTTGAAAGCTTCTCAGCAGTATCTAAAATTAAAAGTGCATCTTGCTTCTCAAGTGTCTGCGTTGACAATAAATGCTTCATCTGGATTCCCCAGAACTCAAAGTCACTTGATCAATTCCGTCTATTTCGTGTAGATTTACTTTAACTACTTGATTTAAAGATGTGGGGATGTTCTTACCAACATAATCAGCTCTAATTGGCAGCTCTCGATGACCTCGGTCCACAAGTACCGCTAGCTGAACTAAAGCTGGGCGTCCAACTTCACTTAATGCATCTAATGCTGCCCGAACAGTACGACCTGAAAAGAGCACATCATCAACCAGAATTACCAACTTACCATCAATGCCACCGGTTGGAATTACCGTTTCTTGCAACGGTCGCGGCGCTTTAAGCCGCAGATCATCTCGGTGCAGCGTAATATCAATTGAACCAACTGGAATATTACTGTTGCCAATTTCATCAATACGTTGAGCAATTCGGTGAGCTAGTGGAGCGCCACGACTTGGAATACCCAGTAGCACAACATCTTGACCTGCGGTTCGCTCAATTATTTCATGCGCAATGCGCGATGTAATTCGACTGATATCAGCGGCTTCAAGCAGCACCCCAGAAACTGGGGACTGCCGGGCCTCCTTGTTGGGAGCCATTCGGCTTTCTCCTTCTCAGCCTCGCAGGACTGGATTAAAGGTCGCGGAAAGATATCACACGTAGTTATGGTAAATCGCTACCGGCACGGCCAATCTCGTGAACACGAACTCCATTGGTTGTTCCAGAAACCCCTGGCGGCACGCCAGCGATAACTACAACTCGCTCACCATCCTTAGCGCGTTTAGTTTCAACAAGCATGCGATCAAGATGCCTAACCATTTCATCGGTGCTTGATGCCGATGCCACTTCAAACGCCCCAACTCCCCAAACTAAAGAGAGTTGGCGTCTTACTTGCTCTACTGGCGTAAAGGCAAGTAATGGAACAACTGGACGCAGTCTGGCTACCAATCGCGCTGACCTGCCGCTCTCGGTGAAAGCGCACAAATAGCTAGCTGAAACCGATTCGGCAATTTGAACAGCGCCCCTAGCTACTGCAAAAGCTGTTGAGCGAATTGAATCTGTAGCGATTTCTGGCAGCTTAGTTCCGCCATCCATCTCAATTGTTTTGATGATTGAAGCCATTACCGAAACCACATGTGCAGGATCTACACCAACACTGGTCTCGGCAGAAAGCATTAACGCATCTGCCCCATCAAAAACCGCATTTGCTACATCTGAAGTCTCAGCTCTAGTAGGCCGATGCGAATTAACCATGGAGTCAAGCATCTGAGTTGCAACTATTACAGGTTTACCAAATTGCCGAGCCAACGTGATGGCACGTTTTTGAACAATAGGAACTTGCTCAAGTGGTAGCTCAACACCTAGATCTCCTCGTGCAACCATGATTGCATCAAAAGTTTCACAAATTTCAACTAGCGCAGTTACCGCTTGAGGTTTCTCAATTTTTGCGATGACCGGCACATGCGTTCCAGCTTCAGTCATCACACGCTTAACGTCTTCGTAATCTTTAGCACTTCGTACAAATGACAGCGCCACCATATCTACACCTGCGCTAAGTGCCCATTTCAAATCTTCTTCGTCTTTATCTGAAAGCGCGGGAACCGAAACTGCCACGCCTGGCAGATTAATTCCCTTGTTATTTGAAATTGCACCACCCTCTATAACTTCGCAATCTACTTCAGTTTCAGATTTAGATTTAACAGTTAGCGCAACTAAGCCGTCATCGATCAATATTAAATCGCCAACATTTACATCTCCTGGAAGGCCTTTGTAAGTGGTGCTGGCTTTTTCTTTGGTGCCCTTGATTTCAACTGTGGTGATAGTAAAATTATCGCCTGCTACAAGCCGAACCGGACCGTTCTCAAAAATACCTAATCTAATTTTTGGACCCTGTAAATCGGCAAAGATTCCAATATCAATATTTTTATTCTTCGCTGCTGTGCGAATATAAGAGAGCATCTTTATTTGATCTTCACGGTTGCCGTGCGACATATTTAGTCGCGCCACATTCATGCCAGCTGTTATTAACTCTTCAATTTTTTCAACGGAAGCTGTTGCAGGACCCATCGTGGCAACTATTTTGGCTCGGCGCATGGCTAGACCTTATCTGAGAAGTTGCAAGTACTGAGTAGTTACACCATCATCGGGCGCGCTGAAGCCAATATTGGCTTAGGGAGCGGACTTGCAGAACCGGTTAAGTAAGCATCAACTGCAGCAGCTACTGAGCGGCCTTCGGCTATTGCCCAAACTATTAATGATTGGCCCCGCCCAGCATCACCGCAAACATAAACACCATCAACCTTGGTGGCGTAACTATCATCTCTAATTACAGTGCCGCGCTCATTTAGCTCCAACCCAAGTTGCTCCAGCATCGGAGATTTTTCTGGTCCAGTAAAACCAAGTGCCAGAAAGACCATATCAGCCTCCAACACAATCTCAGTTCCACTGACAGGTTCAAACTTGCCTTCTTTTAACTCAATTTCAACTAGCTCTATACCTGTAACTTTGCCATCTTCACCAACAAATCGTTGCGTAGAGACTGCATACATCCGCTCGCCTCCCTCTTCATGAGCAGAGGTAATTTTGTAAGTCATAGGAAATGTTGGCCAAGGTTGATAATCAGCGCGAGCCATTGGGGGTTTTGGCATAATCTCAAGTTGAACCACCGAGCTTGCACCTTGCCTTAACGCAGTACCTAAACAATCAGCTCCAGTATCACCGCCACCAATTATTATTACTTTCTTATCCTTTGCAGTGATCTCTACATCAACTGGATCAGCTCCATCAGCAAGAGCTTTATTTGCCAACGGTAAATATTGCATTGCTTGATATATGCCAGCAAATTCTCGACCTGGAACTGGTAGATCTCGCCATTGGGTAGATCCATTGGCAAGCACTACTGCGTCATAACGGCGTAGTAAATCTTTGGCATCAATATCAACACCAACATCAACGCTGGTTCTGAACTTCACGCCTTCGGCAGTTAACTGCTCTAAGCGGCGATCAATTACCCATTTCTCCATTTTGAATTCTGGTATTCCGTAACGCAGCAGACCACCAATTCGATCTGCACGTTCATAGACAGCCACGGTATGACCAACGCGAGCTAATTGCTGAGCTGCAGCAAGCCCAGCTGGGCCTGATCCAATAATTGCTACGGTTTTTCCAGTAAGTCGCTCTGGTGGCATTGGTTTTACATATCCGTTGCGCCATGCTTGTTCTGAAATCTCTACTTCAACATGCTTAATAGCTACTGCATCCATGCTGATCGCAACAACACATGCAGCTTCACAAGGTGCTGGGCAAAGTTTTCCCGTGAATTCTGGGAAATTATTTGTTGCGTGCAATCGCTCACTGGCCTGCTCCCAATCGCCTCGCCATACCAAATCATTCCATTCTGGAATTAGGTTTCCTAGCGGGCAACCGCTGTGGCAGAAGGGAATGCCACAATCCATACAACGACCAGCTTGTGATTGAGTAGCTGCCAATGGATGCTCTTCATAAACTTCGCGCCAATCTTGGATGCGAACATCAACCGAACGACGCTTGGTAGTTTCTCTTGCAGTTGTAATAAACCCTTTTGGATCAGCCATTTGCAGCCTCCATAATCGCTTCAAATACATCTCTTCCAGCAGCTTCAGCAGCTGCAGTAGCTGCTAGGACGCGCTTGAAATCGCGTGGCATAACTTTTGTCAGCCGTGCTC
>JAURFT010000048.1 GCA_030834185.1 Candidatus Nanopelagicales bacterium | reverse complement strand
CTTGGCACAACATGCACCTCAGCTGAAAGTTGACGCAGGTCAGAGAGACCACGACCATCGATGCGAACCTGATCGCGCAAAACTCGCTCACGAATAATCTGCTTGGTTAAAGATTTGATAGCAGCTTTAATTTCGCCAGTTCGCTCTGGAAACTTTTCAGCAAGCGCAGTCTTCACGCGCTCTGAGATCTCGGCGGTGGCAGCTTCACGATCAGCCTTTGACAAAATCGTCATCGCTGATGAAATGTCTGCCTTTGCAATTTCGCTTACTGCATCATAAATATCAGTTTGATAATCTGCGAAGATCGGGAACTCAGTTTCTGTTTTCTCAACCTGACTTGCCAAATCACTTTGTGCCTTGCACAACTGTGTGATGTATGGCTTTGCAGCATCAAGACCAGCTGAAACTACTTGCTCAGTTGGCATGGTGCCACCTGCTGCAATTAGTTCAAAAGTTGCCTCAGGTGCTTCAGCTTCAACCATCATCACTGCTACATCACCATCTGGCAAAGTGCGTCCTGCGACCACCATGTCAAATGTTGCTCGCTTTAACTCATCATGAGTAGGGAATGCCATCCACTTGCCATCAATTAACGCCATTCGAACGCCAGCAACTGGTCCAGAGAATGGAACACCAGCAAGCATGGTTGACATTGATGCTGCGCTAATTGCCAAAACATCATATTGATGATCTGGATGCAGTGAAAGCACAGTTACTACTACCTGAACTTCATTTCTAAGTCCATCAACAAATGATGGGCGAAGTGGTCGGTCGATTAATCGACAGGCCAAAATCGCATCTTCAGTTGGTCGTCCTTCTCGACGGAAGAATGAACCTGGGATTCGTCCTACCGCATACATGCGCTCTTCAACGTCAATAGTTAGTGGAAAGAAATCAATTTCAGCACGTGGTGATTTAGAAGCAGTAGTTGCTGAAAGCAACATTGTTTCTTCATCCAAATAAACAGTTGCTGAACCGCCTGCTAATCTCGCTAGCCGTCCAGTTTCAAATACAATCTCTCGATCTTTAAAGCCTTCGCTCTTAATTGTGGTACGCGAAGTTTTGCCTTCTTGGGCCATTTTTTACACTCCATAAATCTATGGAGCACGTCTTATGCGGTCTTCGATCGAGAACAGCGGCTCAATTGACCCGCTACCCACCACCGAGGACCGACGTCTTTTTTTGACGTGCTCGCTTTGGTTAAGTTATCGTCGAATACCCAGGCGGGCAATCAACGCACGGTAGCCTTCAATGTCTTTTCTGGTTAAGTAATCAAGCAAGCGACGTCGTCGACCAACTAAAAGCAGCAAGCCACGGCGACCATGATGATCTTGTGGATGATCTTTTAGATGTTGAGTCAAGTGATTGATTCGATCAGTCAATAGCGCAATTTGAACCTCAGCAGATCCAGTGTCATTAGCTGATTTAGCATATTCCTTGATCACTGCTTGCTTATTTGTGACATCAGACATTTAAGTTACCTTTCGGGCGCGAGGCCGAAGCCTTTAGTTCGCGGTATCCGAGCGCCCGCTCAGAAACCGTCAATTCCGGTTGGAACCAGGTGGAAGGCTACCAGCAAGCACTTCCTTGGCTTTGAGTACGTCCTGATCCATCTGCGCGATCAGCCTTTCAGCGCCATCAAAGGCCTGCATGGGGCGCAGGTACTCAATGAACGACAAGCTGATCTGCTCCCCATAGATCTCAAGCTTTTGGTCAATCAAATACGCCTCAACTCTGGGCTCAATGCCGCCAAAGGTCAGATTTGCGCCAACGCTTACCGCCGCCCAATAAAGCTGGTTGCCGACTTGAGCAAATGCGGCATAAACGCCTGGTTTGGGAATTAGCTGCGCGCTATCTAACTGCAAATTGGCTGTGGGATAACCAAGCGTGCGACCTCGTTGATCTCCAAGCACAACTTCGCCAGTTAACGTAAATGGCCGGCCAAGCATCATTGCCGCATCAGCCATCTCCCCATTCTTAATTGCCTGCCGGATGCGGGTAGAAGATATTCGACCATTTACAAACTCTTGATGTGCAACCTCTACCGTTTTAATTCCAGCCGCAGCAATATCGGCCGCCGTCCCTTGCGCTTTATATCCAAATCGATAGCCCTCACCAACCACAACAGCTACTGCTGCTAATTTATCAATCAATATCTCAGAAATAAAATCGCTTGGCAGCTGATGCATGCGGCGTAAATTAAATTCAA
Source organism: Candidatus Nanopelagicales bacterium (assembly GCA_030834185.1). Classification (GTDB taxonomy): domain Bacteria; phylum Actinomycetota; class Actinomycetes; order S36-B12; family UBA5976; genus AcAMD-5. The sequence goes on along the minus strand of JAURFT010000048.1, from coordinate 3,721 downwards.
TTAGTTCAACTCGGTCTGCACCGTAATGAAGCAGCAGTTGCTTTCGTTTTTCGATTGAGCAGATCAGCTCTACTTCAATATTTTGTAAGACGGCATTTGGGTGTGGATCAAAACTTACAACTACTACTTTCGCATTGGCGTCTGTAGCTAGGTCTGCTGCAACGCTCAATAATTTTTGATGTCCTAAATGAACACCATCAAGCACTCCTAGCACTACAACAGAATTATTCATTATCTAAAACCTTTGCTGCGCTAAATACATTAGTTGGCTGAAACTTTCCAGCTTGGCAAACTCCCACAGCAACTAATTGGCCAGCTTCAGTTAGAACGGCAATTGGAGATTGCTGGATTGTTTGAATTTCAATGGCCCTTCCATGCGTTAAATCAACCATCTGAGATTGAGTAATTGTTACACATGGCAAAATTCGATTTGCCACCTCACCAAGTGAAAGCGTTGCCAATTCATCAGATATCTCTGGTAACTGCTGCGCTTCAGCAATACCAAATACTCCAGCTTGAGTTCGGCGTAGGGTTAAAATCGAGCCACCAACATTTAGTAACTCGCCTAGATCTCGGGCCAAGGCTCTAACGTAAGTGCCGCTGCTGCACCGCACTTGCACCGAGATATCTGTTACCGAAATTCCATCAAATTCACTTTTAGCTACAGCTACCAACTCAAACTCATGCACCACAACTGGTCGCTCCGGCAGCACTAGTTCAACTCCAGATCGCACTAAATCATGAGCGCGCTTGCCGTCTACTTTAATTGCGCTAACACTGCTTGGCCGTTGCATGATCTCTCCCTGAAAATTTCGCATTGCAACAGAGATCTCAGCCTCAGATAACAAATTGGATTTAGTGGCAATAACCTCACCGTCAGCATCATCAGAGATAGTTGACACACCTAAGCGAATGACCGCTTTATAACATTTATCATCACCAACAAAATATTGCATAAACCTAGTGCCGCGGTTAATACCTAAAACCAGCACTCCGCTAGCTTGCGGATCTAGCGTTCCTGCATGACCTACTTTTTTAGTGTTCAACAATTTTCGCACTTTTGCCACCACATCGTGCGAAGTCATTCCTAGCGGTTTATCTATTACCGCAATGGCATCTTGGTGGTTCATTTTTAAAAAATCTACTTACGTTGTTCAGGTTGTCGATATGGATCTGGTTCACCGGCCCAGTTGGCTGATTCGGCAATTTGATGAACTTGCTCATCTGCTAATTTGGCTTGCAGCAATAACTCTTCCATTCGAGCCGCACCCTCTGGAATCGCATCTAAGACAAACTCAACTGTTGGAGTGAATTTAATGCCTAGTTGTTTTCCAACTTCAGAGCGAATCATTCCCTTGGCTGAATCTAAAGCTGCTTTGGTTCCATCTCGTTCCAGCTCGGTGCCAAGCACGGTATAAAACACTGTTGCTTCACGTAGATCTCCAGTAACTCTCACCTCTGTTACCGTTACAAAACCAAGTCTTGGATCTTTTACCCGAAACTCTAAAAGCGAAGCAACAATCTCCCGAATTCGATCAGCAACTTTCCTTGCTCTGGCTTCGCCCATTAGGCACGAGCTTTCTCTCGCAGCTCGTATGTTTCAATTCGATCATCTGGCTGAAGATCATTGAATTTATCAAACGAAATACCGCATTCAAACCCTTCACGAACTTCAGTTACATCATCTTTTTCACGACGCAACGAATCAATTGCTAAATCCTGCGCCACAATGGCTCCGTTCCTAATCAAACGCGCCTTACTGTTTCGCTTTACTGATCCCGTTAAAATCATGCAGCCTGCAATGGTTCCGGCCTTGCTTGATTTAAATATGTTTCGAATCTCAGCTGATCCCAGCTCAACCTCTTCATAGATTGGCTTAAGCATTCCTTTAAGGGCAGCTTGAATTTCATCAATTGCTTGATAAATAACGGTATAGAAGCGCACATCAATGCCAGCTCGCTCAGCTTGTTCGCGAGCTTGACCTTCAGGTCGAACGTTGAAACCAATAATCACTGCACTAGATGCGCTGGCTAGATCGATATCGTTCTTGGTTATCGCACCAACACCACGGTGTATAACGCGCAGCGAAACCTCTTCGTCGATATCAATTTTTAGCAGTGCATCTTCAAGTGCTTCAACAGATCCTGATACGTCACCTTTAATAATTAAGTTCAGCTCGCTATCTGCACCCTTTTCAAGATTTTTCATAAAGTCTTCAAGTGATCTGCTGGTTCGATTCTGGGCCAGCATTGCATTGCGCTCACGGGCAGCACGAGTTTGTGCGATCTGACGAGCTGTTCGATCTTCATCAACAACTAAGAAGGAATCGCCGGCATCTGGAACTGATGAAAGTCCAAGCACCTGAACTGCGCGTGATGGTCCTGCGAAATCAACTGGATCGCCGTTTTCGTCCAACATGGCTCGCACCCGACCATGTGCTTCACCAACCACAATCGAATCACCAGGTCGCAGCGTGCCTCGCTGCACTAGCACTGTTGCAATTGGTCCACGACCTCGATCTAGGTGAGCTTCAACAGCAACGCCGCTGGCGGTTGTTCCAGAATTTGCTCGTAAATCAATTGCAGCATCAGCGGTGAGCAGCACTGCATCAAGCAGTTCATTAATGTTTAGACCATTAAGGGCTGAGACATCAACAAACATGGTGTCACCGCCATACTCTTCGGCAACTAGGCCATATTCCGTTAACTGGCCACGAACCTTTTCAGGTGTTGCGCCTTCTTTATCAATTTTGTTTACTGCTACCACAATTGGCACATTAGCTGCTTGCGCATGGTTAAGTGCTTCAATTGTTTGCGGCTTAACTCCGTCATCGGCCGCTACAACTAAAATTGCAATATCAGTTGCCTTGGCACCACGTGCACGCATTGCAGTGAATGCTTCGTGACCGGGAGTATCAATAAAAGTAATTGCACGCGCATTATCGTTGTGAGTTGTAATAACTTGATAAGCACCAATGTGTTGAGTTATGCCACCAGCTTCACCAGAGATTACATTTGTTTTTCGAATAGCATCAAGAAGTCGCGTCTTACCATGGTCAACGTGACCCATCACTGTAACAACTGGAGGTCGAATTTCAAGATCTCCATCTTCATCTTGATAATCTAGATCCAGATCAAATGACTCAAGTAAAGCGCGATCTTCATCTTCAGGTGAAACGATCTGGATTTCAAAATTCATCTCCGAGCCAAGTAGCATCAACAGATCATCGCTCACTGACTGAGTAGCAGTAACCATCTCGCCTAAGTGGAATAACGCAGTTACTAGCGCTGCTGGATTTGCATTTATTTTTTCTGCAAAGTCACTAAGCGATGAGCCTCGACGCATTTTGACAACTTGACCATTGCCGCGAGGCAGCGATACGCCACCTAGCTCTGGAGCTTCCATGTTGTCGAACTCTTGTCGACGGGTCTTTTTTGATTTGTAATTTTTCTTAGATTTACTACCTTGCTTACCAAATGCTCCCCCAACCTGGCCGCGTCCTTGTGGGCCACCGCCTGGTCTGCCGCCTGGCTTGCCGCCTCTACCAGGCGCAGCTGGTGCGGCACCTGTAGTTGGAGTACCAAAATTTCTTGGACCGCGAGCACCATCGCGTGGTGGTCCACCCGCAGGTCTTGGACCGCGAGCACCATCTCGTGGTGGTCCACCCGCAGGTCTTGGGCCGCGAGCACCATCGCGTGGAGCAGGAGCGCCGCCCGCTGGC
>JAURFT010000047.1 GCA_030834185.1 Candidatus Nanopelagicales bacterium | reverse complement strand
GGATTTAGAAAACTCGTGTCGCAACTTATGCCTCAACCACCACTGGAACAATCATTGGGCGGCGAGAATGCCTTGCTGCTACCCACTTTCCAGTGGTTCGGCGCACCAGCTGACTCAGAGCGCGCTCATCAAGTTGGCCAGCTGCTAGCGCCGTCTCGACTGCAGCAACTATCTGCGGCATCACATCAGCAAAAACTGCATCTGACTCAGCAAAGCCGCGCGCATGAATCTCAGGGCCAACAACAACTTTGCCATTTACTAGATCAACTGCCAGAAATACTGAGATGAATCCTTCTTCACCTAAAATACGTCGGTCCTTAAGTGATGCTTCAGCCAGTTCGCCAACGCTGCTACCGTCAACAAAAACCATTCCGACCCCAAAATGGCCAACTAACTCAAGTGTGCTTTGATCAAGTTGCAATACATCACCATTATCAGCAATCACCACATTAGTCGGCTTAACTCCTGCTAGCTGGGCTAATTTGGAGTTTGCAACTTGATGGCGATGTTCGCCATGCACAGGCATCACAAACCTTGGTCGCACTGCATTAAACAATTGCAATAACTCACCTGCGCTAGCATGACCTGAAACGTGTACATCAGCATTTCCCTTATGAATAACTTTAGTTCCCTGTCGCATAATTTTATTAATCAAGTGGTTAACAGATGTCTCATTACCAGGAATTAAACTCGAAGCCAGAACCACCGTATCGTTTTCGCCAAGCGAGAGCGAATGGTCGCCGTTTGCCATTCGAGATAGCGCAGACATCGGTTCACCTTGACTGCCGGTGCAGATAAGCACAACACGATTTTCAGGTAGCTCATTTATTTGATCAACTGAGATCAAAGTTCCACCAGGAACTTTAAGATAACCAAGTTCTGCTGCAATTGTTTGGTTCTTCACCATAGATCTGCCCACCATGGCAACTGAACGATTTGTGGCATGTGCTGCATTTACAATTTGTTGAATTCGATGCACATGAGATGCGAACGAAGCCACAATAATTCGGCCAGTTGCTGCGGTAAATACCCGCTCGAGCACAACCCCAATATCTCGCTCTGGTGTCACAAATCCAGGCATCTCAGCTCCAGTGGAATCAACCATTAGTAAATCCACACCCAGATCGCCAGCATGGCTTAACATCTCTAAATCAGTTTTGCGGCCATCAAGTGGTAGCGGATCAATTTTAAAATCGCCAGTGTGCAAAATTGTGCCAGCGGTGGTCTTTATAACTAACGCAAACGAATCTGGGATGGAGTGAGTTACAGCTAGAAACTGAACTTGAAATTCCCCAATTTGCACCGTTTCACGATCGGCAACTGTGATTAGCGGCGCGCTTACTCGATGCTCTTTTAATTTAGGTGCAAGTAAAGCTAACGCAAACCTTGAGCTGTAAATTGGCAGCTCGGGAACTTCACGCAATAAAAATGGAATAGCCCCCATGTGATCTTCATGTCCATGCGTTAAAACTATTGCTTCAATATCAGCTAATCTATCCCGAATAGGTTCAAAGTCAGGCAGAATTAAATCAACGCCAGGCTGCGTCTCATCTGGAAAAAGTAAGCCACAATCAATAATTAATAATCTGCTATTAAATTCAATAACGGCCATATTACGACCGATCTCGCCAAGTCCGCCAAGTTGAAAAATTCGGTAAGTATCAATTGGTGCAGCAGCTAACTCAGATGTTGATTCAACTACTGTCACAAATTCAAGCCGCCCTCAGCAAGATCTTTACGTAGTGTTTCTACCTGTGCTGAGGTTGCAGCTACTAGCGGTAATCGAACCACGTTTTCTAGATATCCTTGTGCAGCTAAAGCAGCTTTTACTGCCATCACCCCTGGCATCTTTGACATCACGCCAAGATAAATTGGAGTCAGGTCTTGATTAATTTTCAACGCTGCTTGATTCTCGCCAGCATTAAATGCGTTGCGTAAATTGCGCAATCGATCTGCAATCAAATGCCCGCAGACCGAGACAAAACCATGAGCGCCAATTGAAAGCATTGGTAGATTCAAAATATCATCACCACTAAACCACTGCAGACCAGAATTACGAATCATCTCAGTAGAAAATGCTAAATCTGCACGCGCATCTTTATTTGCTAAAATTAGCGGGTGCTCAGCAAGTTTTAGCATCACATCTTTCGGAATCGCAATGGCCGACCGACCTGGGATGTCATAAATCATCACCGGTAAATCGGTAGCTTCCGCAGTTGCTACAAAATGCGCATAAAGCCCCTCAACTGAAGGCTTGTTGTAATACGGGGTAACAATTAAAGATGCATCTGCCCCAACCACTTTGGCAGCTTTGGCTAGTCGAATCGAATGCGCCGTATCGTTGCTTCCAACCCCAGCGATTACCTTTGCTCGACCTGCAGCGGCAATAACTACTTCTTTTAGAACTTCATTTTTCTCATCATCATCAACAGTTGCTGATTCACCGGTTGTGCCATTAATGACCAAACCATCATTGCCCAATGAGATAAGCCGTTCGACAAGCGGCGCTACTTTTGTCATATCAACGCTGCCATCAGCTTTGAATGGAGTCACCATTGCGGTGATTACGCTGCCAAAGATCATGGGGTAACAGTAGCCAACTATCCTTTAAGGGGCTACCCTGCCATTGGCCACAAATGCTGCATGCGTAATTGGCATTAGCTTGGCCCAAGCCTCTTCGTATTTTTCGGCAACAAGCTCAATCTCGCGCTGCGGATATGATGGAAAATGCGATCCCTCTGCGCTGCGGCGCAATGATAAGAAATTCATCATCGCACGAGCATTCATAGTTACATAAGCTGATGAATAGGTGGTTACTGGGAGCACGCCACGCGCAACTTCACGTGCAACGCCAGCGCTAAGTATCTGCTCATACTGTTCATAGGCTTGCGTGCAAGCAGTTCTAAATGCCTTATCAGTAATCTCATGTTGCTCAACAGTGCCTAACTCAAAAGTGTAAGCGCCAGCTTTTCCAATCTGAACTAACTTGCGATCGCTATCTGGTACATAAAAGCATGGATCCAAAACCCGGTATCTACCGCTTTCTTCATTATATGAAGCAATTCGATGTCGCATATGTTCACGCCAAACAAAGATCGGTGCCTTCACGTAAAAAGTTAGAACGGAGTGTTCAAATGGCGAGCCATGACGCTCGCGCATTAAATAATTAATTAAACCAGCAATTGACTTTTCAGTGTCTTCGCTGGCTTCTCGGGTGCGCTCCCCTTGCGTTGATACACGAGCAGCAAAAATCACATCGCTATCTGCTGCACTTGCCTTTACTAACTCAACATCTACACCGCTTCGAAATTCAAGTTCCACAACACCCTCCAATGCGTCACCCTATGGGTTTGAGTTCGTAGATATATTCACCTGTCAAGGGGTGTCGGAAGATAAGGTTGCACTGTGTCCAATCTCCCTGCTACCCCAGCCCAGCTGCGCATCATTGATCGAGATGCCCTTTTTATTGGCTTAGCAACTGCTACTTATGGCATCTCGTTTGGGGCGATTGCAGTTACGGCTGGATTTTCAATCTGGCAGACCCAAGCCCTAAGCCTGCTGCTTTTCAGTGGGGCAAGTCAGTTTGCATTTGTGTCGGTGTTGGCAGCTGGTGGCAGCGTGAGCGCAGCTATTGCAACTGCCAGCCTGCTTGGGGTTAGAAATGGTTTGTATGGCATGCGCATCGCTCAGTTAATTAAGCCAATAGCTGCCCAGAAATTTATTTACGCCCAGCTCACAATTGATGAAAGCACCGCGATGGCAAATCGCTTTGATGCCACTTCATCAACAGCTCGCCGAGCATTTTTGGCAACTGGGATATCAGTGTTTGTATTTTGGAATTTAGCAACGCTTGCTGGCGCGCTGTTAGCACAAGCTGTAACTAGTCCTGAAGTTTTTGGATTAGATGCTGCAATTGGAGCTGGCTTCTTCGCTTTAGTTGCGCCGCGGTTAACCAGCACGAAAACTAAATTTGTAGCGGCAGCCGCAGTTGCGATCTCGCTTGCGCTTACGCCTTGGCTAGCTGCTGGCCTACCAATTTTGCTGGCAGCAACAGCTGCAGTTATTGCTGCCAGTTGGAGCGAGAAATGAGCTGGGCTGGTGTGTTAGCAGTTTCTGCAATTGCGTATCTGACCAAACTTGCTGGTATCGCAATTCCACAACACGTATTAGATAAGACATATATTGCTAAGTTGGCAGTGCTGCTTCCAACTTCATTATTAGCAGCACTAACTGCAGTTCAAGTCTTTGCAGCAGAAACTTCGCTCGTGCTAGATGCCAGAGCAGCTGGTTTAGCTGCAGGTGTTGTTGCATATAAATTGCGAGCGCCATTTATTGTAATTGTTATTACAGCTGCTGCAGTTGCAGCGCTGCTTCGAGCAGTGAGCGGGATTAATTAAGTTCTAAGAAGTTTTCTAAACCAATTGTTAGCCCAGGGTGTTTAGCAATTGCTCTAATTGCCAGCGCCACGCCAGGCATAAAACTAGATCTATCAAGTGCATCATGACGAATAGTGAGCGTCTCGCCTGGGTTGCCAAAAATTACTTCTTGGTGCGCAACTAGTCCAGCTATTCGCAGCGAGTGAATTGGCACATCTCCAACCCTGCCGCCGCGTGCTGCCAGATCTCCTGTGGTTGCATCAACTGCTGCGCGCAACGCAGCTGCAGCTCGCGCTTGCGAGATGAGTTTAGCAGTTCTTACTGCCGTGCCACTAGGCGCATCTACTTTTGCTGGATGATGTAGTTCAATAACTTCAACAGATTCAAACCATTTTGCAGCTTGCTCAGCAAACTTCATCATTAAAACTGCACCAAGCGCAAAATTTGGCGCAATCAGCACTGAACTTGAAGAAGTTGATAGCCACTGGTTTAGTTGTGCAATTCGAGCAGGAGTAAATCCAGTAGTGCCCACTACAACATTGATATTATTTGTTAGCAAAAATTCAAGATTATCCATCACAACATCTGGTGTGGTGAAATCAACAACTACATCGCAACTACTTAAAAGTTCTAACGGGTCACCAGCATCGCATTGCGCACCAAGCTCAAAATCGGCGGTAGTTTGAATCAACTGGCATACCGCCACACCCATCCGGCCCTTGGCGCCGAGCACGCCTACTTTTAATTTTGCCATGCTTCATCTTTCACTAGCAGAAGTTAAGGTCAGAGCGTAGGGCGTGCAGCCCTACGCTCCAAACCATAAACCTCTTATTCAGCTGCAGCTTGATCAGCGTCTAGCACTGGCTCAAGTGAGATTTTTCCACGAGGATCAATCTCTACGATGCGAACCTGAACTTTTTGCCCAATCGAGAGCACATCTTCAACGTTGTCAACGCGCTTACCGCCGGCAAGCTTTCTAACTTGAGAGACATGCAATAAGCCATCTTTGCCAGGAAGTAGTGAGATGAAAGCACCAAACTGAGCCAACTTCACCACAGTTCCCAGATAGTTCTCGCCAACCTCTGGCATCTGCGGATTAGCTATTCCATTAATCACAGCACGAGCAGCTTCAGCAGCTTCGCCATTGGTGGCACCGATATAAACAGTTCCGTCATCTTCAATTGAGATGGTGGCACCAGTATCTGCCTGAATCTGATTAATCATCTTGCCCTTTGGCCCGATGACCTCGCCAATTTTGTCAACGGGGATTTTGACAGTCATGATTCGAGGAGCAAGCAAGCTCATCTCATCCTCAGTGTCAATGGCATCTTCCATGACCTTCAAAATTGCAAGTCGCGCATCTTTGGCCTGGCCAAGTGCTGCTTGCAATACGGAGGCTGGAATTCCATCCAATTTGGTGTCAAGCTGTAAGGCGGTGACCATCTCTTTAGTTCCCGCTACCTTAAAGTCCATATCTCCAAATGCATCTTCGGCACCAAGGATGTCAGTTAGCGCTACATATCTGGTTTCACCATCAATTTGATCGCTGATCAAACCCATGGCAATACCACCAACCATTGCACGCAGCGGAACACCTGCTGAAAGCAATGACATAGTTGCAGCGCAGACCGAGGCCATTGAAGTTGAGCCGTTTGAGGCAATTGCTTCAGATACTTGACGAATTGCGTAAGGGAATTGTTCGCGAGTTGGCAGCACTGGAACTAATGCTCGCTCAGCGAGCGCTCCGTGTCCAATTTCACGACGCTTAGGTGTACCAACTCGACCAGTTTCACCTGTTGAATATGGTGGAAAATTATAATGATGCATATATCTTTTGGAGGTAACGGTATCAATTGTATCCAACATTTGTTCTAATCTAGACATTCCTAAAGTTGTTACATTTAATACCTGAGTTTCACCTCTTAAAAATAA
>JAURFT010000046.1 GCA_030834185.1 Candidatus Nanopelagicales bacterium | reverse complement strand
TGGTAGCACAGCAAGCCCCTGCAACATGGCGATTGCTGGACTTCATTGTGCTGCTGGCAAGTGTTAATTTAGCTTTATTTTTCTTCAACCTGCTGCCAATTCTGCCGCTTGATGGTGGCCATGTTGCTGGCGCACTTTATGAGTGGGGGAAGCGCAAACTGCGAATTGGAAGCGCTGTCGAGCCTGTTGACACTGCAAAATTAATGCCGGTGGCCTATTTATTTGCATTTGTGCTGCTGGGCTTCTCACTGTTACTGATTTATGTTGATTTGATTGCGCCAATTAGATTGAACTGACAGGTTTAAGCGCGCAAAAATCCAGTTCTGCTTAGATACTTCTCCTATGAACATAGATCTTGGAATGCCAACTCCACCTCCAGTGCTAGCCCCACGGCGCAAAAGCCGACAGCTGACTTTGAATCACCACAGCAAGCCGGTGTTGGTTGGTGGCGGTGCGCCAATCAGCGTGCAATCAATGTGCACCACCGTTACTGCTGATATCAACTCGACATTACAGCAGATTGCAGAACTCACTGCATCTGGCTGCAACGTGGTTCGAGTGGCAGTTCCAAGTCAAGACGATGCTGATGCGCTAGCGGTTATTGCTCGAAAATCCTCAATTCCAGTGATTGCAGATATTCACTTTCAGCCAAGGTACGTCTTTGCAGCCATTGATGCTGGCTGCGCTGGAGTTCGCGTTAATCCAGGAAATATCAAACAGTTCGATGATCGCGTGAAAGAAATCGCGCATGCAGCAGCGGCAGCAAAAGTGCCAATTCGAATTGGAGTTAACGCCGGTTCGCTGGATCCGCGCTTACTTAAAAAATATGGCAAAGCAACTCCCGAAGCCTTAGTTGAATCTGCGCTTTGGGAAGCATCTTTGTTTGAAGAGCATGGCTTTGGTGATATCAAAATTTCAGTTAAACATCATGATCCAGTAGTTATGGTTAAGGCGTATCGACTACTTGCTGAGCAATCTGATTATCCGCTGCATCTAGGTGTAACCGAAGCTGGTCCGGCCTTTCAGGGAACTATCAAATCAGCCGTTGCATTTGGCGCTTTATTAAGTCAAGGTATTGGTGACACGATTCGCGTTTCACTATCAGCGCCGCCAGTTGAAGAAGTAAAAGTGGGAAATCAAATTCTAGAATCACTTAACTTAAAACAGCGCGGTCTTGAAATTGTCTCCTGCCCATCTTGTGGACGAGCTCAAGTAGATGTGTACACATTGGCCAATGATGTTACCGCTGGACTGGAAGGAATGAAAGTTCCGTTGCGAGTTGCAGTTATGGGATGCGTAGTAAATGGACCGGGCGAAGCTCGAGAAGCTGATTTAGGTGTTGCATCTGGAAATGGCAAAGGGCAAATTTTTGTTAAGGGAGAAGTCATTAAGACTGTTCCAGAATCAGAGATCGTGGCCACTTTGATCGAAGAGGCAAATCGGTTAGCAGCTGAAATGATTGCAGCTGGAGTCTCTGGTGAACCATCAGTTTCGGTTTCTTAACTAATGCTGCGGTCGTCTTATGTTCGACCAATTGAAGCAACAGATCTACCTATTGCCTTTGAAATTGCAGAGCAAGATGTGGTTGCTAATTGTTTTTTGATTTCAAAGTTAGCAGAATTTGAATCCACCGATCCGCTATTGCTGATTGTAAATGATCGATCTGGAAATTTGGGATTGGCTTACATTGGCGTAAACACCACAACTGCAAATTGCAGTTACGAAATGCTGACTCATCTTGCAGATTATTTATCTGAAATACAAACAATCACCTCCAGCATCATTGGCAATCGTGAGGATGTGTTTGGGCTCTGGGAGCAAGTGGCTACATATCTCGGGCCTGCTCGATTAATAAGAGCTGATCAACCATTACTCGCGTTAGCTGGGAAAGCTAGTTTGGAGCCAAATCAGCAAGTTCGGCTTGCAACGGCTGATGAGATTGAGCTGGTGCTGCCAGCTGCGGCAATGATGTTTCGCGAGGAAGTAGGAATTGATCCCTTACGGCCAGCAACTATTGGAGTTTATCGAGCACGCGTATTGGAGCTATTAACTGCGAGTAGAAGTTATATCCTGATGCAGGATGGGCAAATTATTTTTAAAGCAGATGTTGGTGTTGCAACAAAAGATGTTATTCAAGTACAGGGAGTATGGGTTGCGCCAACCCATCGAGGGCATCGAATTTCGGGCCCCGCGTTGGCAGCAGCGATCACCATGATGCAGCAAACTGCGCCTACGATTTCGCTGTATGTAAATGATTTCAATTACCGAGCAATCAGGCTCTACCGCTCCTTAGGTTTCCAACAAGTCGGCACGTTCGCCTCAGTAATGCTGTGATGCAGCGTATTGTTTGCTGCTAGAGAACACGATTGGAAGGTGGCAAGTGCAATATCGGATGTCTGAGCTGTTTTTACGCACACTTCGCGAGACACCAGCAGATGCCGAGGCAGCAAGCCACTCACTATTAATTCGTGCTGGATACCTCCGACGTGCTGCAGCTGGTAGTTACACCTGGCTCCCACTTGGCTTGCTGGCTTTGAACAAAGTAACAGCTGTGATTCGGGAAGAGATGAACCGTGCTGGATTTCAAGAAGTGCATTTTCCAGCGCTGCTACCTAAAGAGCCTTATGAGGCAACTGGACGTTGGAGCGAATATGGACCAGCGCTGTTTAGATTGCAAGACCGACGCGGAGCAGATTACCTGTTAGCTCCAACTCATGAAGAGATGTTTACATTGCTTGTTAAAGACCTTTACTCCTCATATAAAGATTTGCCAATTTCACTTTATCAAATCCAAACTAAGTATCGAGATGAAGCTCGCCCTAGAGCTGGCCTGCTTCGCGGTAGAGAGTTTGTGATGAAAGATAGTTATTCATTTGATATTGATGATGCTGGACTTGAAGTTTCATATCAAAAACATCGCGACGCTTATCAAAGAACATTTGATCGACTAGGAATCAAATATGTAATTGTTTCAGCTCAATCTGGCGCAATGGGCGGAAGTGCTTCAGAAGAATTTTTAGCACCAGCGCAAGCTGGCGAGGACACTTTTGTGTTAAGCGAAGGTGGTGCGGCAAATGTTGAGGCAATAGTTATTGCTCCAACTGCAGCAATAAATTTTGATTCGTTGCCAGCAGCTCAAGTGCACGACACCCCAAGCACCGCAACTATTGATACCTTGGTGGAATTTAGCAATTCCAACCCAGAGCTGAGAATTGATCGAAGCTGGAGCGCTGCTGACACTTTGAAAAATGTAGTTTTTAAATTAACAAATCAGCAAGGCGATGTTCGTGCCCTGGCAATTGGTGTTCCAGGTGATCGCGAAATTGATATGCGACGACTTGAAGCAGCAGTTTATCCAGAAGTTGTTTCACCATTTGCTGAAGAGGATTTTGCCAAGCATCCAAAATTGGTTAAAGGTTATATCGGACCGCAGGCTCTTGGCTTGAATTCACCCTCAAAAATTCAATACTTGGTGGATCCAAGAATTTCAGTTGGTAGCTCTTGGATCACTGGCGCAAATGCTGCAGGCAAGCATGTATTTAATTTAGTAATGGGGCGTGACTTTCAAGCTGATGGCAATATTGATGTAGCTGAGGTGCAAGTAGGGGATAACTGCTTAGTTCCCACTGGCAAGGTTTTAGAACTTGCTCGCGGCATTGAGGTTGGACATATATTTCAATTGGGGCGCAAGTATGCGCAAGCTTTGGATCTAAAAGTGCTAAATGAAAATGGCGAACAAGTCACAGTGACCATGGGTTCATACGGAATTGGTGTAACTCGAGCAGTAGCTGTAATTGCCGAGCAGCACCATGATGAAAAGGGACTGCGCTGGCCGCGCTCTGTTACTCCAGTTGATGTTCACCTAGTTATTGCAGGCAAAGATGAACCACTTTTCAATGGCGCAACTAAATTAGCTGCTGAGTTAAATCAAGCTGGCCTGAGCGTAATTATTGATGATCGCATGGGAGTTTCTGTTGGCGTTAAATTCAACGATGCCGAATTGATCGGAATTCCAACAATTATTGTTATTGGAAAAAAGTATGCAGATGGCCAGGTTGAACTGCGGGATCGGTTCGCCGAGCAGTCAATTGATGTGCCAATTGACGAAATTGTGGCCACGGTGAAGCAGCTAAGTTAGCAGCTGTAAGATTGACATATAACTTAAAAACATAACAGAATGATCGGGGGCAGCATGGTTAAGAACAACCAATCTGCAGTGGCAGCAGTAGTGGAGCCAATCGCAACTCGATTAAAGCTGGATGTTGAAGATATTGAAGTTCGCCGAATCGGCACTCGCCAAATTGTCCGCATCATTTTGGATAAAGACGGCGGCATCTCAATGGATGAAATCGCTGCTGCCACTAGACAAATTTCAGATGAGCTTGATCTGCTTGAAGAATTATCAGCTGCATTCACCCTAGAAGTGACATCACCTGGTATTGATCGTCCGCTCACTGAAGAAAGACATTGGCGCCGCAATATCGGGCGACTTGTTAAAGTTCAAATACCCGACTCTGGTGCTATTGAAGGCAGAATTCTAGAAGTTACAGAATTAGATGTGCTGCTTCAAGTTAAACAATACAAACGAAGTTTGCCGTTGGCTGATATTGAACGAGCAGTTGTGCAAGTGGAATTTAATAAGCCAAAGGAGTCAACGGATGGACATTAATCTTGATGCCTTAAAAGCTGTGGTCTATGAAAGAGACCTGTCATGGGAGATGTTAATTGCAGCGCTTGAAGAAGCGCTGCTAGTTGCTTATGAAAAAACCAATGAGCGCACAGGACCTTCGCGAGTTGAGATTGATCGCAAAACTGGCAAAGTTGTTGTGATGGTTCGTGATCGTGATGCTGAGGGAGTTTTGTTACCAGAGTATGATGACACACCAGCAGGTTTTGGCAGAATTGCTGCAGCAACTGCGAAAACGGTTTTGTATGAAAGATTACGAGATGCATCAGATGTTAGAACAGTGGATGATTTTGTTTCTAAAGAAGGCGACATAGTTTCAGGTGTAATTCAGCAAGGTATGGATCCGAAGTTAGTTTATGTAAATTTAGGTACTGTCGAAGCTACAATCCCTAATCAAGAGCAGGTACCAACTGAAAAGTATGTGCACGGTAATCGAATTCGTGCTTTAGTTTTGCATTCCAAGCGAGGCCAAAAAGGCCCATTAGTTACGTTATCAAGAACGCACCCACAGTTAGTAAGCAAGCTATTTGCACTAGAAGTACCTGAAGTTGCTTCAGGATTGGTGCAGATCATGGCAGTAGCTCGCGAGCCGGGATATCGAACCAAGATTGCAGTTTTTACGGCTGATCCAGATTTAAATCCAAAAGGAGCTTGCATTGGTCCATTTGGACAACGAGTGCGTAGCGTGATGAGCGAACTTGGTGATGAAAAAATTGATATTGTGGATTTTGATGAAGATCCAACAAAATTTATTGCCAGCGCGCTATCTCCATCACGGGTAACTAAAGTTCAGGTGCTTGATTTAGAAGCTCGGGTGGCTCGAGTTTGGGTGCCTGATTTTCAGCTTTCACTTGCAATTGGTCGCGAAGGCCAGAACGCCCGGCTAGCGGCTCGACTAACTGGATGGCGAATTGATATTAGGCCAGACACTGATCCTGAGCTCAACGACCAGCCAGTGGACGCACCGGCTACAGAAGGCCAGTAGACTTATGGGCGAGTCTGTGGGGCTTCAATCAGCACCAATTCGAACTTGTGTTGGCTGTCGAAACCAAGCACCGCAGAAGGAGTTGCTACGAGTAGTGCTGCGTGAAGCAGATGTGCTGCCAGATCAGCACCGCCGACTTGATGGTCGCGGGGCTTATGTGCACCATCAGCTTGAATGCATTGATCGAGCTATTCAGCGGCGCAGTTTTGTTCGGGCCTTGCGCGCGACACAGCCGCTGAAGTTTGACCAGTTGCTGCAGTTTGCTAGTAGTTTTGTAAGTCCGCAGGCGTAAGCCATAACTATGGGAGAAGTGAACGGGATGTTCACCAAATGAGTCGATGAGGTCTTCCAGCTAACCGCCCGTGTCTAAAGCCCGGGCCAAACAAGGAGTGCTGTGTCCAAGGTCCGGGTCTACGAGCTAGCAAAAGAGCTCGGAGTCGAGAGTAAAATTGTGCTTGCCAAGCTACAAGAGCTCGGTGAGTTCGTTCGTTCTGCTTCTTCCACCATTGAAGCTCCAGTCGCAAGGCGACTTGTTGAAGCTATGGGCGGTGCAGCTGCAAAACCTGCAGCAAAGAAAAAAACAACTAAAGCCGCAAAACCGGCTCCAGCTGCAGTAGCTGAGCCTGAATCTGTTACTGAAGCGCCACCTGCAGCCGCCGAGCCAGCAGCACCAAAAGCAGCTCCACCAAATGCTG
>JAURFT010000045.1 GCA_030834185.1 Candidatus Nanopelagicales bacterium | reverse complement strand
TTTCGAGACCCAGCACCTGAAGGTGAAGGCGCGCGCATATTAATTGGCGTGCTGTTTTTATTGTTAGCAACTTTAGGAATCTGGCATATCGCAATGGGAAATCCATTCCCAAGCGCTGGCGAGTTAAAAATGCGAAGCGCTGGTGGTTGGATTGGTTGGGCAGCAGCATTTCCAGGCACTGAATTAATTGGGCCAGTGGTAACGACGTTAATTTTATTAATTGTTGGTTTTTTTGGTCTGCTCATTGTGACTAAAACTCCAATTGCGCAAATTCCTAATCGATTAAGTGCGCTGTTTAGTTTTATTCCAGTTGTAATTGGTTGGCTTAAAGATCGTCGCGCCAGCGATGAGGATGAGATTATTGAAGATTATGAGGTTGATTCTGATACTGGTGAAATTATTCAGGCAGCTAGTTGGCGTGATCGAATCCGAGCTGGGTTTAGCAGTTTTGCCGGTAGACTTGGTTTTCATAAATCAACTAATCAGTTCGCCGATGAGCCCCAAGAGGATCGAATCAAGCCATTTGATTCAGTGATAATTACTGATTTAGATCCTGATGAATTTGATGAAGCTCAATATGCAACAGCAGCTGATCTTGCTGAAGTTGATTTTGCTGATGAACCAATTGGTGAAACCACAATGGAGATTCCAACTTTGGTAGCCGCCAAGCCGATGCCAGCCCAATCAGCGGTAACTGAGCAGTTAACGCCAGCGCCAATTAAACCCGCCGCATCGCCCAAGCCAACAACCGCAAAATCACGTAATTATCAGCTGCCATCACTAGAGCTGCTTAAGCCAGGAACGCTAGCCAAACGCAGCACTTTGGCAAATGAAGTTGTGATGCAGTCATTAACAGGCGTTTTTGAAGAATTTGATATTGATGCAACTGTCACAGGTTATTTACGTGGCCCCACTGTAACCAGGTATGAAATTGAGCTCGGGCTAGGAACTAAAGTTGAACGAGTTACTGCGCTCTCAAAAAATATTTCATATGCCGTGGCATCTGCAGAGGTAAGAATCTTGTCGCCAATTCCAGGCAAAAGTGCAATTGGTATTGAGATTCCAAATACCGATCGCGAAATTGTGGCGCTTGGAGATTTACTCCGAAGCAAAGCAGCTGAGGATCCGCACCCATTGATTGTGGGTGTTGGTAAAGATGTTGAAGGAAATGCAATATGCGCCAATTTAACCAAGATGCCACATCTGCTGGTAGCTGGTGCAACCGGTGCTGGAAAAAGCTCCTTTATTAATTCCATCATCACCTCAGTGATGATGCGAGCAACGCCAGATCAGGTGCGATTGGTTTTAATTGATCCAAAGCGCGTAGAGCTTGCGGCATTCCAGGGTATTCCACATTTGATAACTCAGATTATTACCAATCCAAAACAAGCAGCTGCAGCACTGCAATGGGTGGTAAAAGAGATGGATCATCGCTACGACAAATTAGCAGCACATGGATTTCGGCATATTGATGATTACAACAAAGCTATTTCAACTGGGAAATTGCAATTAGCATTTGGCAGCGAAGAAACTGAGATAAAGCCATTCCCATATTTATTAGTAGTAGTTGATGAGCTAGCTGACCTAATGATGGTTGCACCTCGAGACGTAGAAGATGCAATTGTTCGAATTACCCAGCTTGCAAGGGCTGCTGGTATTCATTTGGTTTTGGCAACGCAGCGACCAAGTGTTGATGTGGTGACTGGCTTAATCAAAGCTAACGTGCCAAGCAGATTTGCTTTTTCAACTGCAAGCTTGGCAGATTCAAGAGTTATTTTGGATCAAGCAGGAGCTGAAAAACTTGTGGGCCAAGGAGATGGATTGTTTTTGCCAAGTGGTGCAAATCGGGCAATTCGAGTGCAGGGTGCTTTTATCACAGAATCTGAGATTAAAGCAGTTGTTGCGCACTGCACCCAGCAAGCAGATCCAGAATTCCGCGATGATGTAGTAACAACTGCAAGGGGCGCTACAAAAGTTGCTGAATCTGATATTGGTGATGACCTTGATGAATTGCTAGCTGCCGCTGAATTAGTTGTTTCCACTCAGTTTGGCTCAACTTCGATGTTGCAACGCAAGCTTCGAGTTGGCTTTGCAAAAGCTGGCCGCTTGATGGACTTAATGGAATCACGCGGGATTGTCGGCCCATCTGAGGGCAGTAAAGCGCGTGAAGTGCTAATTCCAGCTACCGAGCTCGCACAGGTGCTTGCCAGTCTTAGGGCTGAGTCGGGAGATTAGGGGGCTACCTCACCTTTTCAGGTATCGGTTAACGGTCTACCCTTGGCCTTGTTGGTTCTTCCCCCAACAATTCGGAGCACGCATGTCAGTTGGTCAAATACTGCGCGATGCTCGGCTTGCAAAAAATCTAACAGTTGCAGACGTTGCAGCAGCTATTCGAATTCGAGAATCTTTAGTACTGAACTTGGAAGATGATTCGTTTGAAGCTTGCGGTGGCGAGGTGTATGGCCGCGGTCACCAGCGAACCTATGCGAAGTTTTTAAATCTTGAAATTGATGATCAAATTTTCATCAGCCCATCGGCAGCATCTGAATTTGAGAACGCTGCGATGAAATCTGGCACCATGAGCACAGCAACGATGCAAACATCTGCGCTGCAACCAACTACTTTAAAACCAATTGGTGCCAGACCAAATTGGTCTGTTGTGTTAGGTGCAGGTTCGGTTTTAGCTTTTGCTATGCTTGCAGTAATTATTGTTGGAAACAATGAAGGCGTTTCGTCACTAACACCAATTACCGCACCTGGAGAAAATTCTGTTGAGACGCAATCGGCAATTCCAGCCACAACTGAGATTGATTCCACAAATGATGGTGATCTAACCGCAGCAACTTCAGCAAATGTTGAAATTGGAATTAAAGTAACAGGTGATTCGTGTTGGTTGCGCGTTACCGATAGCGCTGGCGCGGTGGTTTTCCAAGGAGTATTGCGAGTGGGTGATGATCGATCATTCTCAGATCCAACTCAGCTATCAGTGGTGCTGGGCAATGCTGGCGGGGTGAATTTCACGCTAAATGGTGTGGATCTAGGCATACCAGGCAGACTTGGTGAGGTGCTGCGAGTGACTTTGCTACCGGGTGAAACAAGTATTACTTCATAGCGATTACGCTTAGCAGGTGTCGACTAATCAACAGGTTAAAATTCAGCTCACCTCATTAGGGTGTGCTCGCAATGATGTAGACAGCGAGGAGCTAGCCGGACGACTTGATGCAGCCGGTTTTATTTTAGTAGATGACCAAGCAGACTTAGTTCTAATTAATACTTGTGGATTTATTGAGCAGGCAAAAAAAGATTCAATAGATACCATCATTGCAGCAGCAGATACTGGAGTTCCAGTTGTAGCGGTGGGCTGCCTTGCGGAGCGGTATGGCACTGAGCTGGCAGCGCAGCTACCAGAAGCTGCAGCAGTGCTTGGGTTCGATGATTACCCCGATATCGCCGCAAAATTGCAATCAGTGCTGCGAGGTGAAAAAGTTGCAGCACCAACCCCGCGTGATCGCAGGGCGCTGCTGCCAATCTCGCCAGTTGACCGAGCAGCTTTTACGCATCAAGCGCCAGGGCATCAGATGGTTGCAGGTCTTGGCGGGCCTAAAGTGCTGCGTAAGCGAATCTCAAATAAGCCGTATGCACCGCTGAAAATAGCCTCAGGCTGTGATCGACGTTGCACGTTTTGTGCAATTCCACGATTTAGAGGTTCTTTTGTGTCGCGACCGGCAGCTGAGATATTAACCGAGGCCAATTGGTTAGCTGAGCAGGGCGTAACTGAGTTGGTGTTAGTTAGTGAGAACTCAACTTCATATGGAAAAGATTTAGGAGAGCCTCGCGCCATTGAAGATCTGCTGCGCAAACTGGCAAAAGTTGATGGCATTAACTGGGTGCGGGTTACTTATCTACAACCTGCAGAGCTTCGACCTACTTTGGTCTCAGCTATAGCTGAGATACCAGGAGTGGTTCCTTACTACGACTTATCATTCCAACATGCCTCAGCCACGCTGCTGCGGAGCATGAAGCGATTTGGTGGCACAGCTGATTTCTTAGCATTGATCGAACAAATCAGAGCACTAGATCCAACCGCTGGAATTCGAAGTAATTTTATAGTTGGCTTCCCTGGTGAAACTGAGGATGATTTTGCTGAACTGGAAGTATTTTTAACGCAAGCAAAATTAGATGCAGTTGGGGTGTTTGGTTATTCAGTTGAAGATGGCACAGAAGCTGCAGATTTTAAGACGCAGCATGATTCAAGCGAGATTGAATCACGTGTTAGTTATCTAAGCTCAGTTGCAGATGAATTAGTGAACCAACGTGCGATGGCCAGAATTGGTGAGCAAACCACAGTGATGATTGATCAGGTAGGCGAGCAGATTGAAGGCCGAGCAGCGCATCAGGCGCCTGAGACTGATGGCACGGTAAGTATTAGCTCGGATACGATTTTAGAAGTTGGAAAAGTTTATCCCGCTGAGGTAATTGACGCTGAAGGCGCTGATTTAGTTGCTAAGTTAGTGTGATGAAACACGTACCAAACCTACTGACAGTGCTTCGATTATTGCTGGCACCAGTAATTGTTTTGGTTTACCTGAATCAGGCTACAGGTAGTTGGTGGTGTTTCAGCTTATTTTTTATTGCAGGATTTTCGGATTATGTTGACGGTAAAATCGCGCGAAGCACAGGATCAATTACTGAGTTTGGCAAGCTGCTGGATCCAATCGCAGACAAATTAGTAATCGGATCAGTATTAGTTTTACTTACAATTGATAATGTAATATTTGTTTGGATTACTGTGATTATTTTAGTTCGCGAAATCTCAGTCACGATCGCTCGAATTTGGTTTCTTAAGCATGGCGTGTTAGCTGCTGATCGGGGTGGAAAGCTAAAAACTATGCTGCAGGGGTTTTCGCTACTATTTTCATTAAGCCCAATTGATTTAAGCGCAATTGCGCTGCCGATGCTTTATCTGGCAACTATTCTTACAGTTGTAACTGGAGTTAGATATTTTTACCAGTTGAGCCAGATGGGAACTTCGAATGTCAACTAAAGATGTGATCCAAGCACTTGGTGAGCGCAATCAAAAAGTCGCGGTTGCCGAATCGATTACAGGCGGTGCGGTGCTGAGCGAATTAATTTCAATTCCCGGCGCCTCAGCGGTGATTGGCGGTGGCATAGTGAGTTACCAAACTGAGAGCAAAATTAATGTGTTGGGTGTGCCAGCGCAGGTAATTGCTACCAGCGGTGTGATTAGTGAGCAAACGGCAACTGAGATGGCGGTAGCAGTTCGAGCTAAATTTGACGCAGATATCGCTGTTGCCACAACTGGAGTTGCTGGACCGGATTCACAAGATGACGAGCCAGTAGGCCGGGTGTTTATTGCAGTTGCTAGCGCGCATGGCAGCTGGGTTGAAAGTTATCTATTTGCAGGCGATCGGGCGCAGATCCGGGCTGCTGCTGTGCAAGCTGCGATTGCCTTATTAGGGAAACACTCAGGTAGTTAATCGATGCGTCAAGGTGTCGGATCAAGGTTTTAGGTTTACGCTTACGCTATCTTCCCCAGGAGGTAGTTATGATGCTGCGAGCTGTGATCGGCGATGAACTGCGTCGAATCCGACTGAATCAAGGTCGAACCTTGCGTGATGTATCAAAAACTGCGGTTGTCTCACTTGGTTACCTGTCTGAGATCGAACGCGGGGTCAAAGAGCCATCCAGTGAGATGCTTGCAGCGATCTGTGCTGCGCTAGAAACCTCAGTTGCGAATTTAATTACCGTTGTCGCAGTGCAGCTGCGAGCTGCTGACCAATCTGCCCAGGTTATTGCAATACGGCCTCGGGTTGTGGGTAAAGCTGCTTGAGGTTCTCCACTTTTTGGGAGCAGTTGGAAGCCCAGCTGGGCGAAATTTATGCCAAGTCCTATGCCCAAGATCAGGTAATCTCCGATCTGGGATGCACTCCAGTACGAGCATTTGAGCTCGGATTTGAACCAATAGCCGTCTGGCGAGCAATCGCCAGCCAAGAAGGCTGGCCAGATTAGCCGACACGCCGACCCCAAAGGTGCATTCGAACACTTGTTCGGGTAGTTTCCACCCATGCCGCTCTTGCTCAACAAGCTGCTGGCAGCGAGGTTTGTCAGCGGCGGCAGCTAAGTTGCGCCAATGACAGCAACGAATAAGGAGAATCATGGCAAGCAATGATCGCGACAAAGCATTAGATACCGCGCTGGCTCAGATTGAGAAGCAGTTCGGCAAGGGCTCAGTGATGCGCCTTGGCGACGAGAACCGACCACCAATTCAGGTCATCCCAACTGGCTCAGTGGCAGTAGATGTTGCGCTAGGTGTTGGCGGACTGCCTCGCGGCCGAATAATTGAAATTTATGGCCCAGAATCATCAGGTAAAACCACGCTGGCCTTGCATGCAATTGCGAATGCTCAAAAACTTGGCGGCATCGCTGCTTTCATTGATGCTGAGCATGCATTAGATCCGGAGTACGCGCAGAAGCTTGGCGTTGATATCGATGCGCTCCTAGTTTCGCAGCCAGATACTGGCGAGCAGGCGCTGGAGATTGCTGACATGTTGGTGCGCTCTGGAGCAATTTCGCTAATTGTGATCGACTCAGTTGCCGCACTTGTGCCACGAGCTGAGATTGAAGGCGAGATGGGAGATTCCCATATGGGCCTACAAGCAAGATTGATGTCCCAAGCTCTGCGCAAACTAACTGGTGCGCTGAGCAACTCTGGCACCACCATGATTTTTATTAATCAGCTTCGTGAAAAAATTGGCGTCATGTTTGGTTCACCAGAGACCACTACTGGTGGCAAGGCGCTGAAGTTTTATGCATCAGTTCGAATCGATATTAGAAGAATCGAAGCCTTAAAAGACGGCACAGATATTGTTGGAAATCGAACTAGAGT
>JAURFT010000044.1 GCA_030834185.1 Candidatus Nanopelagicales bacterium | reverse complement strand
CACTCTGATATATGGTGCATGGGCAATAGCTAATTTAAAATCAACATTTTGATATGGCTCACTAATGGCACTAAAGTCATCGCGATTTAGATGAGGATCATCAACGCCTTTAATTTGAATTTTAATTCCATCAATTTCAAGTACAGTTTGGGCATTTGTTAAATTAATCCAACCACGTGCTTCTAATACACTCACTAAATCTTGCCATGGCAGCTCAGCGCCATGATTACGTTCACCATCATCTGATTTTAAATAGTTTGCTGGGTTTTTAAAAACTGGTGCAAAGTAATCATTGCTACCCAACACAAAAACACCAGGACGATCAAACAGCGGCTCTAAGGCGTCAAGTAGCGGATCAATCGCGGCAGCTTCGGCAATTAAATCTCCAGTTAGGACAACTAAATCTGGATCTTCGGCTTCCAAACTGCGAAGCCAGTTTTGAAGCCCAGTAGTTTTTCGAGTTAGATGCAGATCGCTTAAATGTAAAATTCGGAGCAATTTTTGATTAGGTCGGGCAATCACTTCGCGGCGAACAGTGAAAAAATTAGGCTCAATGAAATAAGCCCAGGCGGCAGCTAGCACGGCTGCAATCACCGAGATTCGGCTAAGTGTGCGGGTCACTCCCATGGATTTATCTTGGCACGGCATGATGTGACCATGAAACAGCGCCTCCAAGATGACCTAACCGCCGCCATTCGGGCTCGCGATGAGCTTCGCTCCGCCACGATTCGACTAGCACTTTCAGCGATTAAAACCGAAGAGGTAGCAGGCAAATCAGCCCGGGAGCTCTCGGCAGATGAGATTATTACCGTGCTCTCAAAAGAAGCCAAAAAGCGCAAAGAAGCAGCTGATGTGTATCGCAGTGCTGGAGCTGAAGATCGCGCTAATAATGAAGAAGCAGAGCTTGCAGTGCTAGCTGAATATCTACCGCTTGCGTTAACAAGCGAAGAAATTGAAGCGATCGTGAAAGATGCGGTAGCGCAAGCTGCTTCAGCTGGTTTAACGGGCATGAAAGCAATGGGTGCCGTAATGAAAGTTGTGCAACCAAAAACTCTAGGCCGTGCAGATGGCGCTGAAGTTGCAGCGCTAGTTAAACAGCTTCTAACTTAGTCCAAGCCTTCAGGAAGTTCGTTGCTGTTATCAATATCAAGATCAACCTCAGTTGATTGACCTGGGAAAAGCAATACCTCAGTTGGTTCATACCAAGGATTTAACTTAAATCCTCGTTTTCGTAAATTTTCATGCGCAGTTAGCATTGCTGTTTTCCAAATTGGTCCAGCCATTGTTGAGCCATAAACTTGCTTGTAGTACTTGCCATTAATTGTGATGTCTTTAAGTGGATATTTAAATCCACCACGTGGATCACCAACCCAAACTGCAGCTGCAACATCTGGGGTGTATCCAACAAACCATACCGAACTGTTTTCATTTGTAGTTCCAGTTTTGCCAGCAGCTGGCCTACCCAAACTCATTCGCCCGCCAGTTCGCCCTTCAATATCACCATCAACTACTCGAGTTAACATGTCAGTTACACCATCTGCAACTTGTCGTTCCATTGCTTGATTACAGCGAGCAGCTGGCACGCTTAAAATTTTTCCTGAGCGATCTGTAATTTTGCGAATTGCAGTAGCTGGACAATAAATACCTTTATTTGCAAACACACCATAACTTGATGCCATTGTTAGCGGAGTTACGTTAATTGTGCCAAGCGTGAGCGATGGCACTCGTTCAACTAGGCCATCAGTTCCAGTTCTAACTCCCATAGCTTCAGCGACATCACCAATTTCACAGGCGGTTACTAGCTGAGCTAGCCGAACAAAATAGGTATTTACCGAATATGCAGTTGCTTGCGCCATTGTGAACTTACCGCTGCGAGTGGAATTTCTAACTTCATACGGCTCAAGTGGTTCACCAGAGTAACAATCTTCAAAGTTAAAAGTTTTTGGAGAACGCGCACTAATGACTAAACTAGGTGAAATACGCTGTTGAAATGCCGCAGCGAGCGTGAAAGCTTTAAATGTTGATCCAGCCTGCATACCAACTGTGCCATTGTTGGCACGCCCAACTGCGTAGTTGTAAGTGGTGTAACCATCACCCTCAATACCCCACAGCCGATTTTGTGCCATTGCAATAATTCCGCCAGTTGCTGGCTCAACCATCACAATTGAGATTGCCTTTTTACTTTCATCATCGCGCGGAATTGTGGTGTCAACTGCAACTTGTGCTGAACGCTGAGTTTCAGGGCGCAATGTAGTTGTAATCGTAAGTCCGGTTTGTCGCAGAAAGGCTTCTCGATCATCTAAAGTGACACCATATGCAGGTGAATTTCTAATTTCTGTTAAAACATAGTCACAAAAATATGGGGCATAGCTTGAAACACATCCATTTGCAAGCGGACTTGGATTTAGTGAATCTGCAACTGATAGCGATTTATAATTATTGGCATCAGCTCGGGAAATAAAATCTAAATCAACCATACGATCAAGCACAACATTTCGACGTGCTTGATTACGAGTTGGGTAGGCAATTGGATCGTTAGCGGATGGCGATTGCACGATGCCTGCGATTATTGCGCTTTCATTTGCGTTTAGCTCATTTGCAGATTTTGAAAAGTATCTTCGAGCAGCTGATTCAATTCCATAAGCTCCGGCACCAAAGTAGGAAACATTTAAGTAGCGTTCAAGTATTTGCTGTTTATTTAAACTGCGCTCAAGTTGTAGCGCATATTGAATCTCTTGTATTTTTCCTAAAACTGATTGCGCTCTTGCAGCTTTAACTTCCTCCGGAGTTGTGGCAGCTTGTAATAAAGTGTTTTCAACTAGCTGCTGGGTAATTGTGGAGCCACCTTGAACTACTTCACCAGCCGCCGCATTTGCAAAAAAAGCTCGAATAAGTCCACGTAGATCAAAACCGTTATGGTAAAAATAGCGAGAATCTTCAATCGCCACCATTGCTTGCTGCATCAGCGGCGAAACTGCCTGCAGCGGAACCTCAACTCGATTCTCATCAAAAATTGAAGCAACTAATGTTCCATCACTTGCCACAATTCGAGTTCGCTCAGGCAGCGGTGGTGTGGTTAGCGCAGCTGGTAATTCTTGGAACTCTTCAATTGCATTTCGCATTACTGCACCAGTTACGGCCACAACTGGCGCTGCAAGCACAGCTAGCAGCGCACCAATTAGTGCGGAAACAGCCAGATATTGAATTAGCCGAGTTCGAAATAAGGAGCGCACGGCATTAGCGTAAAGGACGATGTTTAGTAGTAGGAGATTTGCGTCTAATTCACCTAACTTTGCTCCGTACTTCACTTGTTAGTCACTTTGGACTGAACTAATGCGCCTGTGGGAAATTCCTTGGTGGGAAGCTCCATGGCGAGCTGGTGGGCCGACGCTGCTTGTGCTGACACAGATGCTGAACTGATGTTCTCAACCGCAGCAGATCAGCAGCTGATCAAGCGGATTTGTCGGCGCTGTCCAGTTGCCACCGAATGTCTGATTGAATCGCTGGAAAATCAGATTCAGTACGGGGTGTGGGGTGGGCTAACTGAGCGAGAACGCCGGGTTTTGTTGCGTAAGCATCCCAATCGAAGCTCTTGGCGATCACTGCTACAAGCCAACTCCACTACCGCGCTGGTGTAAAACAAGTTAGATTACGCATATGACTAAATATGAATATGCAACAGTTCCGTTATTAGTTCACGCTACCAAGCAGATCCTTGATACCTGGGGAGATGATGGCTGGGAGTTGGTGCAGGTTGTTCCCGGCATGAACCCAGAAAATGTGGTGGCTTACTTGAAGCGTGAGAAAAAATGACTAAATGGAGCAAGCGCATAGCTGAGCTTGGTATTGAGTTACCAGAAGTTGCTAAACCAATTGCTGCCTATGTCCCAGCGGTAAAAGCAGGACGTGTGGTTTACACATCAGGGCAGCTGCCAATGGTGAATGGCGAACTTATGTTCGTTGGTCAAGTTGGAGTTGGCGTTAGCCTTGAAGATGGTGCAGGTTGCGCTAGGCAGTGCGCGCTAAATGCGCTAGCTGCAATTGGTAGCGTGGTTGATTTGAATAAAATTGATCAGATTGTCAAAGTTACAGGTTTTATTTCCAGCAGGCATGATTTCACAACACATAGCGCTGTCATGAATGGTGCAAGTGATTTATTGTTGGAAATTTTTGGTGATGCTGGAAAGCACGCTAGAACTTCAATTGGAGTGTCAAGCTTGCCGCTTGGTGCACCAGTAGAGGTTGAGCTGCTAGTTCGACTTGCTGACTAGTGCGCATTACTGACTAGTGTGCTCTGCGCTCTAGTCTTTCAATCTCAGTAATTAAAACTGATTTCTGTTCTAGTACAATCCAACCTCGATGTGCGAAATCTGCAAGCGCTTTATTAACTGTTTCTCGTGATGCACCAACAAGTTGAGCTAACTCTTCTTGAGTTAGATCATGATTAACTCGCATCCCATCAGCTTCGACTTGACCAAACTTACGAGCAAGCTCAAGCAGCGCTTTCGCTACGCGACCTGGCACATCGGTAAAGACTAAATCGCTAAGTGAATCGTGGCTTTTGCGCATTCGGCGAGCTAATGCGCGCAGCAGTCCAATTGCAACTTCTGGTCTACCAGTTAGCCATGGCTGTAATGCTTCATTACCAAGACCTAGCAATGTGACATCGGTAAGCGCAATTGCAGTTGCCTGTCGTGGACTTGGATCAAAAAGCGATAATTCACCAAACATCTCACCAGGGCCAAGCACCGCAAACATATTTTCGCGACCATCAGTTGACTGGCTGCCAAGTTTTACTTTTCCTTGCATCACAACATATAGTCGATCACCAGGGTCGCCCTCAGCAAAAATAACCGCGCCTTTGCTGGCTTTGTGCTCGCTCATAGATGCTCGAAGCGCCTGAGCTGCTTCATCATCCAGCGCCGAAAACAACAATGCCCCACGCAATGCGTTATCCATAGTCATAGTTTCGCCTATCCCATTTTTGATTCAGGCTCTACCCTCAGCTAGTGTCAAAAAAACCAGCCAGCAGGCGCAAACCTGACCAGAGTCAAGTAGCAGAGATTCTACGACGTTTGCGTGAAACTTACCCAGATGCTGACTGTGAACTTAACTTTAATACTCCGTTTCAATTATTAGTTGCAACAGTTTTATCAGCTCAGTGCACAGATGTTCGCGTAAATCAGGTAACAAAAGTGCTTTTTAAACGCTACCCAAAAGTAACTGATCTGGCCGCAGCTGATCGAACTGAGCTTGAAGAGATAATTAAATCCACCGGTTTCTATCGAGCTAAGGCCAATTCGTTACTTGGCTTGGCAACTAAATTGGTAACTGAATACAACTCAAAAGTTCCGGTTGAATTAGAAGAGCTAATTAAATTGCCAGGGGTTGGCAGAAAAACTGCAAATGTAGTTCGAGGTGAAGCTTTTGATCTACCAGGGTTAACAGTTGATACCCATTTTGGCAGATTAGTGCGGAGATTTGGTTGGACCAAAGAAACAGATCCGGTGAAAGTTGAATTTGCAATTGCCGATTTAATCGAACCAAAAGACTGGACAAATCTGTCACAAACTTTAATCTGGCACGGCAGGCGTCGCTGTCATGCTCGCAAACCTGCCTGCGGCGCATGTCCGATCTCAGATATTTGTCCAGCGTTTGGCACCGGATCTATTGAACCTGAGCTGGCAGCAAAGTTAGTTAAATCATGAACTTACCTAACTGGCTAAATCCAATTGCTGATGTTTTAACAAAACCAACTCAATTTTTTCAATATCAATCAGCTGATTTAATTACCGCCAAACAAAGTGCGGTGCTGTTGTTATTCAGTGATGAAAATTCCACACCTAATTTAACTTTTATTAAGCGTTCGCAATTTCTGAAACATCACCCAGGACAAATTGCGTTTCCAGGTGGACTCATTGAGCCAACTGATCCAGATCTTGTTGCAACTGCACTTCGAGAAGCGCAAGAAGAGATTGGGTTAAATCCAGATTCAGTGCTACCAATTGGCGCCTTACCACAGATCTCAATTGAAGTTACTGGTTTTGCAGTAACGCCAATTATTAGTTACTGGCAGCAACCACATCCAGTATCACCAGTTGCGACCGATGAGGTGGCAGAGGTATTTGCAGTGCCGATTGAAAAGTTTATTTCATCCAGCTCAAAAGTTTGGGCAGTCAAGCAAAACTACAAAGGACCAGCATTTTTAATAGATGAAAAATTAATTTGGGGCTTTACCGCAACTGTGTTAGCCGAGTTGTTCACTTCAGCTGGACTAATATCTAGCTTTGAGGCTGATTCTGAAATTGAGGTGTAGCTATGAGTAGTGCTGATACTGTAATTTTAATTGTAATTGGCTTACTCAGTTACTACGGCTGGCATCGAGGAATTATTCGCTCTGCTTTTAATTTTGCTGGCTTAACTTTAGGTGCGCTAGTTGCAGCGCTGTATCTGCCTCGATTACTGCCAGATACTTTTGCTGGTGGCAGCGGCTCATTTGCCATGATTATTGGAATTTTGGTTGGCGCATTTATTGGTAAAACAATTGCAGGTTTTGCTGGTCGAATTGTGCGACCCTTTGTTGCGCCGCTTGGACCACTTCGCATCATGGATAAATCTGCAGGCCTTGTGCTGATGACAGCTTCAGCCGTTGTTATTTGTTATTTTGCAGCAGCCGCGCTAGTGACTGTGCCAGATATGCCATACAGCCAAAGCCTTAATGATTCGGTACTACTTGAGATAACTAATAGTTATGCACCAGACTTTATTGTTAATCTCGCTAGAGAAATAGCTGGCGAGCTAGGACAAAAATTAGCTCCATGGTTGGATCTAAGATCAGCTGTTTTGAACTTGCGTTAACCATTTAGTTAAAACTGGAAGCAGTTGTTCAGGATTGCGCTCGTGTAAGTGATGACCACCAAATCCAAATTCGTGATATGTAAAACTGGACTTGACATACTTTTTTGATAGCTGAACTAAATCTGAATCGATTAGTGGATTATCTAATACTCCAATTGCCAGCACGGGATGCTTAATAGGTTTGCGCATCTGTCGATAAAACTTTCGGCCTTCAATTCGTAGCAAAGATCTAGCTGCCCAGCGGTAGTACTCAATAGCTGATCTAGGTGTGATACGGCTGAGAAATGCAGTGCGATAACGCCGGGCAAGATCTAGCGGTGGCCATTGATCGTTGTTCCAGGCCCTTAACCAAGTTTCTAATAGTTCAGCATCATTATGAATTAATCGTCGAAATGCAA
>JAURFT010000043.1 GCA_030834185.1 Candidatus Nanopelagicales bacterium | reverse complement strand
TTCAGTAATGGAAAATCGAAATTTAATGTGACAACGATAAATAAGTGGTTACGAATGCCAAAAGAGCGCTCGGCTTATCCCAGCGATGCTAAGACAACTGGTGCGTCCGATCCATCAGGTAACCATGGGCGCCGGATGGCTGACCAGGCCCAACCATTTATTGATGAGATCACAAAAGAGATTGACCTTCGCAAGTTTTCAACCGTCTATTTTTTCTACCCTGATGGTGAGATAACTTTTGTTGACTTCATAATTCGAAATCAATGGTTTAAAGTCAAAGAGGGACAGATACAGCTAAATCTATTTAGCTGGGGGCGAAATTTAGAGGGAATAGAGACCCTGAAATGGGCTTACTACATTCACGAAACGTTGCATGACTTTAATATCTCAATGCATGCGCCAGGTAATGGCTGGCCTATGAGTATTGGAACCAATCAGTCTGGAATCAGCCTGGTATTAAACGCATGGGAACAATTTCTTTTTGATTGGTTGCCAACCGATCAAATCTATTGTGATGATGCGGCAACTTTAAAAAAGGCCACAATTTCTTTATCACCCTTAGAGCGCGAAGACCGCCAGACCAAGATGGCGGTAATTAAACTGTCAAGAACCAAGGCCATTGTGGTTGAAGCACATGGAATCGATAAGTGGAGCAATCTCAAATTTGGCGATCGAGAGTTTCCAGCTGGTTTTTATGGTGTTATGGCCTATGTAGTGGATTTAGACAAAAATGCCGCGCCCCCATTAATTCAGATGGAACTTCACTAGGTAATGACGACTGGGCTTGGGCGGTGTTTCAAAAGGTGCAAGGTGGTTCATCTAATAGATTCAATATCTCAGTTGGCGATCGAAAGAATCTGGCAGATTATGTAGCTGTGCTTGGTGACACTTTTCTGATCGAGGGTGTTCGAATCAAGTTAGTCGCAACTGGAGATTACGAGACTATTGAAATCTCTAAGGACTAGTTTAGATTTTTTTATCGCTGAACAACCAATGTTGAACTTAGCATGTCATGAATGGTTCTTCGATCTGGTCTAATCACAAATAAGCTATCCACGATGAAGTAGATGCCAAAAGTAATAGTGGAAAGCAACCCACCAACTAGACCCTTCATTACAAATTCTCGCAGTGCTGTGTGACCCCATGTGGTGGTTTGACCGGTTTTTTCACTGACAAAATAAAGTCTCAATACTTGATGCCCTGGGGTAGTTCCTTTGCCCCAAACGATCAAGGCCCAGATGACCCAGCCAATCACCAAAGTGACCAAAATAAACAGGGCCTCTAATACATATGCTCCTAATCTAGCTCCAGGAGTAGCTAGTGGCTCCCCAAGCGGTGAGCGAACTTCAGCGATTGGATTTGGTGAGTTTGAATCTGACGGAGTTACCCACTCATTGGTTGTCATTTTTCTCCTGTAGTTCCGTGGATTTTTTATACCCACCTATTGATTAAAAGTGTATTGGAGGGTGGTCGATTTGAACAGATCGAACAGGATGTTTTTGGGCTGTTGCTTATTGTGATCGTTTTCTCAAAGATTTCTGAAATTTAAACAGTTTATAACTTTGAGATCAAGAAAGCTCCAGTATCGTAACCCTCAAAGAGGAGAGATCATGAAGCCAGCGACAAAACTAGGCAAACAGCTACAAACCCTAAATAGGTTTGCAGGAGCAACCCACCTAATCCAGGCAATTGCGCTGTTTTTTATTCTAAATGCCGAAACCAAAATTCCCGTAATCACTAGGTTCTTCACCCAAACAGCGGATGGGATTGCACCAGTTAGCGAGCTGCTGTTTGAATTTCCAATTGCGCTAATTGCACCAATATTTCTGCTGCTATCAGCGATTGCCCACCTATTGATCTCTTCGCCGTTTTATGTTCGCCGCTATGAGCAGAACATTGAAAAAGGCATAAATCCGCCGCGTTGGTGGGAGTATGCAATTAGCTCTTCGTTGATGCTGGTAGTGCTATTAATGCTTGGCGGCCTAATTGAGATATCAACCATTGTGTTTATTTTTACGCTGAATTTCATTATGAACCTGATGGGTCTGATGATGGAAAAGCACAATCAGCTCACAACCAAAATCAGCTGGCTCCCATTTAATATCGGCGTGCTAGCTGGCATTGTGCCATGGATTATGGGCGGGCTTTATTTCTATGTCTCTACCAGCAATATTGATGATGCCATTCCAGCCTATGCGCAGTTTGGCTTCTTACTGACCTTTTTGTTTTTCAATAGCTTTGCGATCAATATGTATCTGCAGTATAAAAAAATTGGAAAATGGAAAGTTTATGCCTATGGGGAGAAGTCCTATATTGTGTTAAGCCTGGTATCAAAATCCGCCCTGGGCTGGATTATTGTGCTTGGCACTTTAGGGGTATAGCGCAGCAAACTGCAATCTGCTTTGGTTTTGGCCCTTGATATAGATACGGATATAGATACAGCCAGCTCAAAAAGCAAGCAATTACCAAAATGGCTTTTTTGCTGGTTAAGGCTGAGTAGATCTGACACACTAGCGCTATCAAATTAAGTTATGAGGCGAGCAATATGTCAGCTCTTCGAATAGCGCTACAGCTGCTGCTTGGGGCAGTTTTAATCTATACGGGCATCACTCACCTGAGCACTAGTCGCCTTGAGTTTCAAGCCCAAGTTCCAAGCTGGTTGCCGTTCTCGGCGGATTTTGTGGTGCTGGCATCAGGAGTTGTGGAGATCTGCCTTGGGGTTGCGCTGGCATCTTTGCAACATCGGCGTTTTGTTGGGTTTGCGACTGCACTATTTTTTATTGCAATATTTCCAGGAAACATCTCGCAGTATGTAAATGGAATTGATGCATTTGGGCTAGATACCGATCAAGCCCGACTGATTAGATTATTTTTTCAACCACTTTTAGTTATCTGGGCGCTGTGGGCAACTGCGGCCTGGCCGCTAAGAGCAAAAAAAGAACAGGGCAAATTGCATGAGTGAGATCCAAAACCACCCAGCCAAAATAACAACGCTTTATGGCGTATATGACGCTGATGCAACCATTTTGGGGGAGTTGAGCTACTGGCTTGGTGCTCGCATTGGAGTTAGGCATTGCTCTTTATGCGATATTACGCACTCGCTGTTTAAACAAAAGGCAGCCTGGCAAGATTGTCTCAAAGAACTTCAAGAAATACATGGTGTTAAATTCCATGCTTATCACCGCAATGATCAACCAGCTCAGGTGCGTAAAGTTATTGCTGGCAATTACCCTGCAGTTGTGGCCCAAGATGAATCGGGCCAATTTAGCTTATTTATGACTGATGCTGAGATAAGTCAATGCGATAACTCACCTGAACAGTTTATGGCTGAAATTATTGGTCGCATACAGAAATAAAATATTGATAGGAATCATTTCAGATTGGGTAATTGGGTGATTGCGTGTTGCAGGCTAGTTATGAACAAGCGTAAACTGCAGTTATGACTGAACGGCAAGAATATAAGGTGTTACAAACTTATGATGATTTTGAGCTTCGTGAATATCTTCCATGCGTGATAGCAGAGGTAAAAGTCTCAGCCGAGTATTCAACTGCAACAAGCAGGGCATTTTCGCCGTTGTTTAATTACATTTCTAAGGGAAATAAATCATCACAAGCAATTGCAATGACTGCCCCGGTAATCGCGGTCCAAAAGGCAGAGAATTCTGAGCCCGAGAATTGGTATGTCTCGTTTGTGATGCCATCAGGTAGCAGGTTTGGCCGCTTGCCACATCCCAACGATTCACAAGTGAAATTACGAGAATTAGATACTGAAACCTGCGTTGCCAAATCTTTTCGAGGAAGAGCCACATATGAACTGTCGCGAAAGATAACTGAATCACTTCGGGCAAGCGCTGCTAAAGCTAATATTGCGCTCTCTGATGAAACGCGAATCTGTCGTTTTGATCCACCATTTAAACCAGGCTTTCTGCAGTACAACGAGATTGTGATTCCTGCTTATCTGGATACTATTTAGATTTACCCCAGATGGGTAACTAAACGCTAATGCCTTCTATGAATTTGTTGGCTGCTTAATAAACCTCAACATCTGGGAATTATGAGAAATTAAAAAACTATATCAGCTCTGAGATTGCCAAATTCATCTCATATATCTGGCGTTAGCCAAAATAAATCTAGATCAGGTGGGCCTATAAGATGAGCCCACTACTGTATGGAGGCGAATCATGGTGAAATCACTAGCAGCACTTCTTCGCGAAAGTGGTGCAGAACTTCCTTATGTGAAGTCACGCCCACTGGAGATTGTTGAAGTTGAGCTTGCCCCACCTGGCACCGGGGAGGTGCTTGTCAAGATTGAATCCGCGGGTATTTGCCATTCAGATCTTTCAGTCCTTAACGGCACCCGACCACGTCCGCTGCCGCTGATTTTGGGCCACGAATCAGCAGGTGTTGTGGTTGAAATAGGAGCTGGGGTGAAAGGTTTAAAAGTTGGCGATCACGTTACAAGTGTCTTTCTACCAAGCTGTGGAACTTGCATTGAATGCAGATCAGGCACACCAGCATTTTGTTCTGTTGGCGCAACTTCAAATAGCCGTGGCGAAATGATCCGTGGCGGTACCCGAATCACTTTCAACGGCCAATCTATTAGTCACTACGCCGGAGTCTCTTGCTACAGCCAATACGCAGTTCTCGATGAGCGCTCAGTGGTTAAATTGCCAGATGACATTCCCTTTGATGTTGCAGCGCTATTCGGCTGTGCACTCCTTACCGGCATTGGCGCGGTTCGCAATTCTGCTAACGCCAAGCCTGGTCAATCACTTGGAGTTTGGGGATTAGGCGGCGTTGGTCTATCTGCTCTAATTGGTGCCGTCATTTCTAAAGCTTCGCCGATTTTTGCGATTGATCCGGTTGCCTCAAAGCGAAAACTTGCACTTGAACTCGGCGCAGATTTCGCGTTGGATCCAAGTGAGAATTTGCGTGATCAACTTCCAGCTGGAGTTATGGTTGCTATTGAATGTGCAGGAAGAGCCGATACTTTAAAGGCAGCATATGAGGCCACTGGACGCGGCGGCACAACTGTCACAGTTGGTTTACCACCTGCCGCTGAAATGCTTTCTATATCAGCGCTATCTTTAGTTTCAGATGTGAAAACCATTCGTGGCTCCTACCTTGGCTCGGCAAATCCACGTTTTGATATTCCAGAATTTGTCGATTTCTGGCGAGCAGGAAACTTACCAGTTGAAAAATTACTCACATCGGTAAGCCCGATGGCTCAAGTAAATCAAGCAATGGATGCACTTCAAGGCGCGCAAGTGGTAAGGCAAGTAATTCACCCAAATTAAATCGGGGTGGCTTTGGTAAAGCGAGACCAAGGGTGAATATTTATTTAGAGCCACTTGAGCTCATAAGTGGGTTGTGAGGGATTCGAACCCCCGGACCTGGTCATTAAGAGTTGTTTTGCAGGCTCTTGACTCTAGTGGTCATCTTTCGTCATCCTCATGGAAGCCAAAATGATAATGGCCAACCACAAACTGAATTCAAAAACCAGCCTTCTCGATCAATGTGAAAATAAACCAACCGATGACCGTACTTAACTGGCGAGTGGGAATACTTTCTGGGCTGAATTGAGATATGTGCTCACGCCATAAAAGGCTTAAATTGAAAATGGGTCGTAGTTTTTTCAACTCATAAAGTTTGGTGTCGCTCTGGCTTTCGAATAGACCATAATTGTGCAATACTTTAAGGGTGAGTGGAGAAGCCAAATTTCCTAAATGGGAGCTTGCAGTTCGAGAGCGAATCGCAAAGCAAATGAAAACATTTCAAAAGGCTGTACAGATTTTGATTGATCAAGATGCTGTAGAGGCAAATACTCGCCTGCTCATCACCGACTTTTTGTGCGATGCTCTAGGGTTTGATAAATATGCTGATCTTGATGCGGAGTTAAATGTAAAAGGTGACTTTGCAGATTATGGAATAAGAATTAATGGACAGCTAGTAGCCGTCGTTGAAGTAAAAAGAATAAGACAGACTTTAAATTCGTCGCACCTGCGTCAAGCAGAAAGCTATGCACTTCGCGAGGGCGTTGAGTGGGTATTTTTGACCAATGGTCAATTCTGGCAGATCTATCACATAGATCCCAGAAAAAATGATAAGTCTGACGTTCAGCTTATATTGAATGTAGATTTATTGGATGCGACTACTCGCACGCCAAAGAAGACTGATCAATTAGTATTTTTGTCTAAGGAATTTTTGTCCAAAGGTAGACTTGATGAGCTCTGGCGTGCAAAGGCTGCCTTGTCACCAAAAATTATCTCAAATGCCATTTTGGCAGATGAGTCATTGACTGCAATTAGGCGTGAGATTCGCCGCAAGACAAAAGAAAATGTCGATCAAGGCGAGTTAAGGCAAGCAATTCAATCCATCTTAGAGTCTTAAAAGAGTTTAAAAAGGAATTGTATTAAAATGCTCGAAACAAAACTTACTCTGTACAAAAAATTTTCGCTTTTGCCGCTAACTTTTCTATCATTACTGTTTCTATTTGGCTACTTAGTTGATTCGTTCCAGATCGAGCTGGTAGCCGTAAATGAAAATTTTTTCAACAATTTGAATTTGATTATCTGGTTTGTTTTTGCAATAGATTACTTTGTAATGCTTTATCTATCTAAAGACAAAATGAGGTTTTTTCGCTCTCACATCTTTGACTTAGTGCTGGTGTTAATTCCACACGTTCGAGCGTTACGTGCGCTCAGAATTCTGCTGTTATTCGAGAGAGTTATCGGCGACTTAAAGGGAAAGATTTATATTAGTATCCCATATTATGTTGCAGGTGCAGCTGCATTACTTATCCTTTTAGCTGGTGGGGCGATATACCAAGTTGAATCAAGTATTCCAGAATCGAATATAAAGACTCCTGGCGATGCACTTTGGTGGGCAACCGTTACTGTCACAACTGTTGGCTATGGAGATCGCTTTCCGGTATCAACTGAGGGGCGCTGGATAGCTGTGGCACTTATGGTTTCTGGAATCGCAGTAGTTGGCTCAATCACCGCTTCTCTCGCGGCGTGGATCGTCAGCAAGGTGAATGAATCCAAATAGCTGGGTTGGGGTTATTGGTAATGCAACAGGGTTCACCTGGATTTAAATTACTAACCATCTTGGTCAATTTACCTAGGGTAAGGATGCAACAGGTCAGGTTTTTCTCACAAAAGTGGGTTGTGAGGGATTCGAACCCCCGACCCGGTGATTAAGAGTCACCTGCTCTACCAACTGAGCTAACAACCCGGCGTTTTATTACTGGCCGACCCTATCAGCGATTTACCATAGGTAAATTCTTACGATAGGTAAGGCCTATTTATTAATGCTTTTTAAAGCGAGCGTAGGAGGCATTGATTTCATCCTCTGCCGCCTTTTGATCAACCCAATCTCCACCATGAACTGCCTTATTT
>JAURFT010000042.1 GCA_030834185.1 Candidatus Nanopelagicales bacterium | reverse complement strand
GTTATTGGCACTCGAAGTGCTGTATTTGCACCGTTAAGAGAGAATGATCTCATTATTGTGATTGACGATGGGGATGATTTATTGACATCGCCCATTGCGCCATATTGGAATGCGCGAGATGTAGCTTTATGGCGTTCAGAGATCACAGGAGCAAAGGTGATGCTGGTATCAAGAGCTCAATCTATTGAAAGTGCGCAACTAATAGCTGCCAAGCAAGCCATGCAGATAGTTTCAAACAAGCCCAAATCTGCAAACAGAATAACTGTCTCTGGAGATGATTATCACGACAATGCTGATCCGTTGTTGCGCAATGCTCGAATACCACCGCTAGTTTTTTCAACAATAAGAGCTGGATTAACAAAGGGCTCCGTGTTGGTATCTGTGCCCCGCAGGGGTTACTTGCCCACAGTAGCCTGCGCAGCCTGTAAAAAAATAAAAGAATGCCTCAACTGCAAAGGCGCAATATCAGTTTCAGGTAAGGCTGGTGCCACATCCTGTATACGTTGTGGTGCTATCCCTAGCAGCGTTAATTGCACTTATTGTGGTTCAACAAATATACGAGCTATAACTATTGGTGCTGAAAGAACGGCTGAGGAGTTTGGTAAAGCGTTCGCTGGAGAACTTGTTAAATTTTTTCAAGGTGAGAATCGGGCGGACGTTGCAGCTGTCATTGAGCAGGGTATTTATGTAACAACACCAGGGATGGAGCCGCAAATCAAATTTGCAAACATCGTGGTGCTGGATACTTTTTTCTCGTTGTCACGTCCAGAAGGCAATAGTCGAATTAGATTCATCCGTCACCTATTTAACTTACTCCATCTATTAAGTGATGATGGAAAATTAGTGATTGTTGGTGAGATCTCTAATTCCACGATTCAAAATTTCATCCGCCTTGATCAATCCGGAGAAGCTAATCAATTGCTAACAGAGCGAATTGAAACTCGGTTAAATCCATACTCCCGAACCGCGGAAATTAGAGGCGATCATCAGAGTTTGGCCGAGATTAGGCAGATTCTGCCTGACCACGCTCAAGTATGGGGTCCGGTGGCTATTGAATCGCCAGCGGAGACAAAACACCAATTTTCGATTTTACTTTCGGTGCCAAAAGCTGATTCTGATTTGCTGGTAAAAGCGCTTAAAGCCTGGGTGTTAAATAGAAGCGCCAATCGAAGATCAGTGGTTGCAATTCGCATAGATCCAGCTAATCTTTAACCCAGTCTTCTACAATGCCCTCATGACCTTACGCGACATTAGATTGCTCGGCGATCCTGCGTTGACCACTGTGGCGGCCCCGGTTGTTGATTTTGACAAGGAATTAAGAAACCTCGTTAAAGATTTAGGTGAAACCATGCTTGACGCTCCAGGCGCCGGGTTAGCAGCTCCTCAAATCGGGATCTCGCTTCGAGTTTTCACCTACATAACTGAGGATATGGAAGAGCCAGGCCACTTGATTAATCCAGTTCTGGAATTATCTGACGAACTACAAGATGGCGAAGAAGGCTGCCTCTCGATTCCTGAAGTTAGATTTGATTGTTTTCGTTCTCTTAATGCAATCGCGCGAGGAATGAATGAGCATGGCGAACCTATTGTCATTCAAGGAACTGATTATCTGGCTCGAATATTGCAACATGAAACCGATCATCTAGATGGCATAGTTTTTCTTGATCGAATGGATCTTGAACGACGCAAAAATGCGATGAAAGAAATTAGAGAAACACAATGGTTTAAATCAGGTGCAACAATTAAAATTAGTCCTCATGCACAAAATGGTTTAATCCGGTAACTGATGAGAATTGGATTCGCTGGCACTCCCGATATCGCAGCTGATGTACTGCAACAACTGCTAAATTCAAATATCAAGATAGCTGCCATAATTACTAAACCTGATGCGCCGGTTGGCCGAGGTAAGAATTTAGCGCCTTCTGCGGTATCTTTATTAGGCGAGCAGTTCAACATCCTCACATTAAAGCCAGATGATTTAAATTCAGATGTTTTCCTAAACCAGGTGAAAGAGCTGCAGCTGGACTTAGTAATTGTGGTCGCATATGGCAAGCTCATACCACAAAAAGTGATTGAGCTACCAAGGCTTGGTTGGTTTAATTTACATTATTCACTCTTACCAAAGTATCGAGGTGCGGCGCCAGTTCAACATAGTTTGTTGAACGGTGAATTGATAACTGGAGTTACTTTTTTCAAAATAGATGAGGGTTTAGATACCGGAAAGATTTTAGGTCAAGCTCAAATTTCTATTGGTTCAGATGATGATGCGCATATTCTTTTCGAAACTTTAAATAAGATCGGCTCGGAACTTATAATTCAATGTATTCAAGATTTAGCCAATAGCAACCCAATGCTCTATTCACAGGATGAGTCAGGGGTTTCTTTTGCACCTAAATTCACAAGCAGTTATGCGCATATTGATTGGATGGATGCTGGGGAGAGCATCGTTCGTAAAATTAGGGCGCTGGTTGCAGGTCCGGAGTGTTATTCGTTCCTGGATAAAACACGAATTAAGATTCTAAACTGTAAGTTAAGTGAGTTAGAGAATCTTGAACCAGGTCAAATTAGGCGGATTGATCAAAGAATCTATGTTGGTACCAAAACCGCTGATATTGAACTCTTAGTTGTACAGCCTGCCGGAAAACGTAAGATGTCAGCAATTGAATGGTTTAATGGAGTTCGCATGGAAAATCCAATATTTATATGACAAACCCTAGAGTTCTAACCGTTACCGCCTTGCACAAGATTCGCAAAGAGGGCGCGTACGCGAACATTTTAACTAATGAAATGCTAAGTCAAAACAATTTAGCGCGTTTAGACGCAGCGATGTTCACTGATCTAGTGCATGGAACAACAAGGTATCGAAGGTATTTGGATTACTTGATTGAATTCTGTGCAAATCGACCTATCGCAGAGATCGAAGATCAATTGGTAAATATTCTTGAGTTTTCACTTTATTCATATTTGATTCGCGCTAAGCCGCAACATGCAGTTGTAAATGAAGGTGTTGAAACAGCCCGCGAGATTATTGGCGAACGTTCAGTTGGGTTTATTAATGCGATTCTGAGAAAAGTTGTATCTAAATCAAAATCTGATTGGGATCATGAAATTTCCAATCAGCTATCTGGGATTGATTTATTGGGAACTATCTATTCGATGCCAAACTGGATAGTTGAGTATTACCAGAAGCAGGTAAGCAATGAGCGAGAACTTATTGTGTTGTTACAAAGCTTGAATTTGTCACCAGTACCGACTTTTCTACGCCCGCCGAATCAGCGAATTAATGAGCTTAATTTAATACCAGGTAACTGGTCACCTTTTGGATACTTTGAGTCCAAACGTGGTGATTTACAGCGAAAACTCTTGGAATCCAGATTAGTAATTCAAGATGAAGGCAGTCAGCTTGTAGCACTAGCTTTGATCTCAGCTGAGATTGTTGGCAGTGACACCAGCTGGCTTGATATGGCTGCTGGTCCAGGTGGAAAAGCAGCGTTTATGGCTGCAGCTGCACCAAGCAGGAAGGCGACCCTGGTAGCTAATGAATTGCATCCACACCGAGCAAAGTTGATTGAAAACACCTTGCAGCGGTTGGATCTGAGAGCTGATGTTCAAGTTGGTGATGCCCTAAACCAGGCTTGGTCTGCCCAATTTGATCGGGTTCTACTTGATGCGCCATGTACTGGGTTGGGCGCGCTGCGTCGACGTGCTGAATCACGGTGGCGCAAGACGCCAGCTGACTTGATTGAATTGGTTGATTTGCAGAAAAAGTTATTAGGTAAGGCTGTTCAAGCGGCTAGAGCTGGCGGAATTGTTGGATACACAACATGCTCGCTTCACCCTCGCGAAACCGAAGAGGTAGTGAATTTTATAGCTAAAACTCACCGGGTTCAGATTCTCAATGCCCCCATGTTTTTACCTGGAATACCAATGGAAGATTCTCCCTTTATTAAATTATGGCCACATCGCCATGGCACTGACGGTATGTTTATGGGGCTGCTCCAGGTGGGTTAAGGTTTGCAGATGATGATTACGCCAAGCATTCTTAATGCTGATTTTGCCCATATCTCAGATGAAATCGCTAAAGTAGAGCAACAAGCTGATTGGCTCCATCTCGATGTTATGGATGGCCATTTTGTTCCAAATCTTTCATTCGGACCAGCAATGGTAGAAGCAGCTAAGCGCAGCAGTAATTTACCGCTTGATGTGCATCTAATGATTACTGAACCTGAAAAATGGACTTCACAATATTTAAAGGCTGGCGCATCAAATATCTCATTTCATTTTGAAGCCTGTGCTGACTCTGTTGCACTAGCTGCAGAAATTCGCAAATCTGGAGCTACTGTTGGGTTGGCCATAAAGCCTGGCACCTCCTTTGAACAAATTTCAGATATTTTGCCTAATTTTGACTTGCTGCTAATTATGACCGTTGAACCTGGGTTTGGTGGACAGTCATTTATGCCAGAAATGCTAACCAAAATAACCACAGCGAGAGAATTTATTTCAAATCATCAATTAAATATTAAGATTCAAGCTGATGGTGGGGTTAATTTATCAACTATCAAAGCTGCCGCTGATGCCGGCGCCGATGTTTTTGTTACTGGTTCAGTTGTTTACAGCGCGGATGATCCAGGCGACATGATTAATACCTTACGTAAATTAATTGCGAATTAATCATGATTCCAACAGCTGCTGAATTAATAGCAATGCGCAGCGCAATTGATTTGGCCATGCATGCTGAGGCTGCTACGGGACCAAATCCAAGAGTTGGTTGTATTTTGATTTCGAGCGATGGTACTTACATAGCTCAGGGATTTCACCGTGGTCGTGGTTATCCGCATGCAGAGATAGCTGCAATCAATAATGCGGAAACCTCACTCGCTGGCGCTACCGCAGTTGTTACTTTGGAACCTTGTTTGAGGTTAGACCGCCAATCTAGTTGCGCAACAGCCCTTCTTGAAGCCGGGATTACCCGAATTGTGATTGGTCAATCTGATCTCACCGCACAAGCTTCAGGAGGAATAGAGCTACTGAAACAAAAAGGAGTTGATGTAGTTACAAATGTGCTTAGTGATGAATGTTCAAGCATCAACCCTTGGTTCACAGTAAGCATGGCGCAAAAATTACCTTACGTGCGATTAAAAATAGTAACTTCGCTAGATGGCCGAATTGCTGCACAAGATGGATCCTCGAAATGGATTTCTAGTCCTCCTGCTCGAAGCTATGCTCACAACTTAAGAACTCAAAGCAGCGCATTAATATCTAGCGTTCGCAGTGCGTTGGTAGATCAATCGCAGCTGTCTGCAAGGAATTCTGACGGATCAAAAATGAGCAATCAGCCTTTAATTGTTCTGGTTGGATCATCTGAGATATCTGAGAAACATCCAGTTTTTCAAACTGGTAATACCGTTGAGTTATTTCCTGATCGAGATTTGCGTAAATTACTTGTAGATCTATATCAAAGACAACACCTGTCAGTGCTTGTTGAAGCAGGGCCGACTTTAGCTACAGCATTATTGAAGCAGCAGTTAGTTAATGAACTGATCTGGATTACTGCACCAGTCCTCATGGGAGATACCGGGCTGCCTGCTATTGGGGATCTAGGTATTGACACAATAACAAGCGCTTGGCGACCGCATCTTCATAGCAGAGATGAATTAGGATTAGACTTTGTCAACATTTTGCAATTCACAACGGAGCTTTGATGTTTACTGGTCTAGTTCAAGGTGTTGGCATCCTTACAGGTATTAAATTTGATGCGAATTCTGCCGAAATAGCTATTCAATTGCCAGCTAATTTTGAAAATATCCAGATAGGTGAAAGCATCTCGGTCAATGGCGTTTGTCTTACCGTTACCAAAAACCAAGAAAATACTCAGCTTGTTTCCATGGATATTATGGGTGTTACCTTGGCAGGCTCGAATATAGGTGATTTGGAAATAGGGAATGCCGTTAACTTAGAGCGCGCAATGTTAATTGGCGATCGGTTTGGTGGGCATATTGTTCAAGGCCATATCGATGGAACAGCGAAGCTAGTTTCTAGGGAATTGAGTGATAACTGGGAAACTTTTCGTTTTGAAATTGCGCAACACCTTCGAGTTTATCTTGTACCTAAAGGCTCTGTTTGTTTAAATGGGGTATCTCTAACTATATCCAACATTACCGATGATGGATTTGAAGTATCTTTGATACCCACGACCATGGAATTAACTAATCTTGCACAACTTAGAATTGGCGATAAAGTAAATATTGAGGTTGATGTAATTGCAAAATATGTCCAGGCTCTATTAGAAAACAGGAATATATGAGTTTGAAATTAGACAAAATTGAAGATGCATTGAAGGCCTTTGCCCAAGGTGCACTTTTAGTAGTTGTCGACGATGAAAATCGGGAAAACGAAGCTGATCTAATTCAGGCTGCGCAGTTAGCTACAGTGGAATCAATCGGATTCATTGTGCGATTCACCTCAGGTGTCATCTGTGTTCCAATGCCAGGTGCAGATCTAAATCGGTTAAATCTGCCACCTATGACGTTATTTAATGAAGATGTAAAACAAACTGCTTTCACTGTTTCTGTAGATGCTAGTGAAGGGATTTCTACGGGCATCAGCGCGGCAGATCGAGCCAAAACTATTCATGTACTAGCAGATTCCAAAA
This sequence comes from Candidatus Nanopelagicales bacterium, assembly GCA_030834185.1. Taxonomy (GTDB): domain Bacteria; phylum Actinomycetota; class Actinomycetes; order S36-B12; family UBA5976; genus AcAMD-5. The sequence goes on along the minus strand of JAURFT010000042.1, from coordinate 915 downwards.
GTTCTTCACAAGACTTAAGAAGGCCTGGCCATATTTTTCCCCTACGTGCTGTAGAGGGGGGAGTGCTGCGTCGAGCAGGACATACTGAAGCTGCTGTTGATTTAGCAGAAATGTCAAACCTTCGTCCAATTGGCGTGCTTTGTGAATTGGTTCATGATGATGGATCGATGATGCGAGCTGATGCTGCCAGAGATTTTGCTGATAAGCATGGGTTATTAATGATCTCAATCGCGGACTTAATTAGTTATCGCAGAGCCAACGAAAAACATGTTGAACTTATATCTAGCGCTAATTTACCAACTGAGTTTGGTGATTTTGTCGCAAATGCATACCGTAGCAAAATTGATAACAGCGAACATCTCGCTTTGGTGGCTGGTGAAATCGGAGATGGCGAAAATGTGCTGGTTCGAGTTCACTCTGAGTGCGAAACGGGTGATATTTTTGGATCACTTAGGTGTGATTGTGGACCGCAGCTGCAAGCGGCGTTAAAGGCTATTGGTGAAGCAGGTCGTGGCATTCTGGTTTATATGCACGGGCATGAAGGCAGAGGGATTGGTTTAGGGAACAAGCTGAAAGCCTACGAGTTGCAAGATCAGGGACTTGACACAATTGATGCGAATCTTGCTCAAGGGTTACCAGTTGATTCCCGAGATTACGGAACTGGTGCGCAGATCTTGTTCGATTTGGGTGTTCGTAGCATGAAGCTGCTAACTAACAATCCAGCTAAACGAGCTGGCTTAGTTGGGTTTGGACTAGAAATTGTGGAGCGTATTCCGTTGCAAATTACACCAAATAAGCACAACAAATCGTATCTAGCTACCAAACAAGATCGCATGGGTCATTCACTGGACTTATGACGCGTACTAGTGTTCAGCCATGAGTAGTGAAGGTTCTCCAGATCAAAAGCAGCTAGAT
>JAURFT010000041.1 GCA_030834185.1 Candidatus Nanopelagicales bacterium | reverse complement strand
TCAGCGATTTTCCCACTAATTGTGATCTTGGGTTTGCCGCTAGCTAGATATTCAATTTGGCATTCATGCCAGCTCAAACCTGCTGGCGCTCCTAACGCTTTCGCGATTGATTCTTTTGCTGCAAAAATTCCCGCCAGTGAAATTGGTGCTCGGGGTTGACCATCTGGTAAAAATAATTCTGATGGTGTAAAAACGCGTGTCAAAAAACCTTCAGTTCTAGAGATTGATTGCTTAAATCTTTGAATGCTAACTATGTCTGTCCCTACTGCCACAATCATTATTCAACCGTAACAGACTTAGCAAGGTTTCTTGGCTGATCTACGTCATGCCCGCGTGCAGTTGCCATCTCACAAGCAAAAACTTGCAGCGGAATAACGCTGGCAATTGGCTGCAATAACGCATTTAGGTGCGGAACTCGCACCACAAAGTTCGCAAACTCATCAATAATGTGATCATCTTCAACAGCAATTGCCAGGATTAATCCACCGCGAGCTCGGACCTCTTGAATGTTAGAGATTATTTTTTCATGCAGAATTTGCTGCTGGGTAGGAGAAGGCACAATTACAATTATTAATAATTGATCTTCAACCAGCGCAATAGGACCATGCTTTAACTCGCCTGCTGGAAATCCTTCAGCATGCATATATGCCAATTCCTTGAGCTTTAAAGCACCTTCTAGCGCAACTCCATAACCAACTCCACGACCGATAAAAAGCACACTTTGTTTTTCAGCCAGCTCTCGAGCTAGATTTCTAACATCCTCAACTGTGTCAAGCACTAAATCAACAGCTGCAGGTAGGGCGCTAAGTTCAGTTACAAATTGCGCAGTTTCACTGCCAGATTTGTGGCCTTTCAAAGTGGCAATCTGCCAGCCAATTAGATACAGCGCCACTATCTGAGTTAAAAAAGCTTTAGTTGATGCAACGGCAATCTCAGGGCCCGCATGGGTATAAAGCACTGCATCGCTCTCTCTTGCAATTGTCGCAACTTGAGTGTTACACACAGCTACCACTTTGGCTCCGCCAGCTTTTGCATGTCGTAGCGCCATTAACGTGTCCATAGTTTCGCCTGATTGTGAAATAACAATACAAAGTGTATTTGCTGCAATAACTGGATCTCGATATCTAAATTCACTAGCAAACTCAACGCTGGTTGGGATCTGAGTCCAAGTCTCAAATGCATATTTCGCAATTAGTCCAGCATGTAATGCAGTTCCGCAAGCTAGAATTAAAATGTGCTCAGCTGAAATCAGTGCTGACTTCAGTTCAGCTAATTCTGTTAATTGAATTTGACTGTCATTAATGCGTCCCAATAATGTGTCTGAAATTGCTTTGGGCTGATCGGCAATTTCTTTTAGCATAAATAACTCAAAGCCACCCTTTTCTGCAGCAGCTGCATCCCAGGTAACAGTGAATGGCTTTGGTGCTACTTCATTTCCTGAAAAATCTGTAACTTTCACACTATCGCGGGTTATTTCAACAACTTGATCTTGGCCAAGCTCTAATGCATTTTTTGTATACGCAATGAATGCAGAGACATCTGATGCTAGAAAGTTCTCGCCATCACCAAGACCTACTACCAGCGGCGAGTTACGCCTAGCTCCCACAATTAAATTTGGATTTGCAGCCGAGATAGCAACTAGCGTGAAAGCTCCACTAAGCCTTCTACAAACCAGCCTCATTGCTGCAACTAGATCCAGTTCAGAATTTTTTAGCTCAGCTGCTAATAAGTGTGCGACAACTTCAGTGTCGGTTTCAGATTGCAACTTAACTCCATTTGCAGTTAGCTCAGTTCTAAGTTGGGCAAAGTTTTCAATAATTCCATTATGGATAATTGCAATTTTATTGGCTTCATCTAAGTGTGGGTGGGCATTTAAATCATTTGGCGCACCATGGGTTGCCCACCGGGTATGTCCGATGCCGCAATTTGAAAGTGGCACATTTTCGTTAGCCAAAACTTGCTGCAGATTATTTAATTTGCCAGCTTTTTTATAAGTTACAAGTTCATCATTAGCAACTAGCGCAATTCCAGCCGAGTCATAACCTCGATACTCCATATGCTTAAGACCAGCCAGCAGCACATCTTGAGCTGACTGCTTCCCGGTATATCCAACTATTCCGCACATGTTGTAAGCCTAGAGTTAAAGCGCAGCAACTTTGCGCACCACGGCTACTAAGGCCTGCGCAACTGCGTTTGCTTCGTTATCAGTTGGCGCTTCCACCATTACACGCACTAAAGGTTCGGTACCACTTGGGCGCAGCAGGATTCTGCCACTCTCACCAAGCTGGGCGCGTAATCGATCCACTTCAGCGAGAACTGCAGGGTGCGACACGCCTAGATTGCGGTCAACTCCGGAAACATTTATTAGCACCTGCGGCAGTTTTTGCACTACTGCAGCTAGTTTTGCTAACGATAATCCGGTTTGCTTCATCCGCTGCATTAAATGCAGCGCAGTTAAAGTGCCATCTCCAGTAGTTGCATGATCGGCCAAAATCAGATGTCCGCTCTGCTCCCCGCCTAAGTTATAGCCACCAACTTCCATGGCTGAAAGTACATATCGATCACCAACTGGGGTTTCAATCACTTCAATATCACTATTTTGTAAGAACTGCTTTAAACCTAAATTTGCCATCACTGTAATCACAACATGGTTATTAACTAACTTGCCAGATTCTTTCATTGCCAGCGCCAAAATTGCCAAAATTTGGTCACCATCAATTTCACTACCATCTTTAGCTACCGCTAAACATCGGTCAGCGTCACCATCGTGAGCAATACCCAAATCGGCATCGTGTTCTTTTACGGCTGCAATCAAATCAGCTAAGTGGGTTGAGCCGCAGTCTTGATTGATATTTAATCCATCTGGGCTAGCGTGAATTGCAATTACCTCAGCACCAGCTTTTTTATAAGCAGCTGGCGCAGTGTGATGAGCTGCACCATTGGCGCAATCAACTACTACTTTAATTCCACTTAAATCAATGCTCAAAGATTCCACTAAATGGCTGATGTAATTGCCACTTGCCATTGGGTTATCAATAATCCGGCCAACCTTTGCGCCTGTTGGCAGCGGTTTTGGGGTTTGCAATCTATCTTCAATAGCGTCTTCTAATGAATCAGGTAGTTTGCGGCCACCGCTGGCAAAAAACTTAATCCCGTTATCAGGCATTGGATTATGTGACGCTGAGATAACTGCACCTAGATCGGCATTTAAGGCTTCTATTAAATATGCAACTTCAGGAGTTGGTGCGATACCTATTCGAATAACTTTTGCACCAGCTGCTGCCATTCCAGCTGCTAGCGCTGCTTCTAGAAATTCTCCGCTAGCTCGGGTATCTCTGCCAATTACCGCAACTGGTTGATGATCTAATCCAACCGCCAAAACTTCAACAGCTGCAGTTCCAAGTTTTACGGCAAGTTCAGCAGTTAGATCTAAGTTTGCAACACCTCGAACACCATCGGTGCCAAACAGGCGAGCCAAAATTAACGCTTGCTGTACTGAGACGCCTTACGTGCCTTTTTCAATCCGTACTTCTTGCGCTCAATAACGCGAGCATCACGAGTCAAGAAGCCAGCCTTCTTTAAGGTGGCGCGATATGCATCTTTATCAATTTCATTAAGTGATCGGGCGATGCCCAATCGAAGTGCTCCAGCTTGGCCAGAGATTCCGCCACCGTTGATTGTGGCAATAACATCAAATTTATTTTCTAGACCCAACAGTCGAAGTGGATCTTTAATTGACTGGCGATGCAGCGCATTTGGGAAGTAATCCTCAATGGTTCTGCCATTGATTTTAAAATTACCAGTTCCAGGCACGATGCGAACTCGAGCAACCGCCTCTTTACGTCGACCAGTTGCGCTACCAGGATTAATTGCACCTGGTTTTGGTGTTGATAGACCTGCAGACTCTGAGGTTGCTATTAATGTGTCAGTCACGAAATGCCTTCCTAAAACTACGCGCTACTGCGCGATCTGCTTAATCTCGAATGGAATTGGGTTTTGTGCAGCATGAGGATGATTTGGACCTGCGTAAACTTTTAATTTACTACCAAACACTCGACCAAGCTTGTTATGCGGAAGCATGCCAAATACTGCTTTCTCAATGGCGCGAACTGGGTTCTGCTTCAGCAAAGTTACATAATCGGTTGCGCGCAAACCACCTGGAAAGCCAGAGTGGCGATAGTCGCGCTTCTGAGTCATCTTTGAACCGGTCAACGCTACTTTTTCGGCGTTGATGATGATGACAAAATCACCGGTATCAACATGTGGGGCAAATATTGCTTTATGCTTACCGCGAAGCAACGTTGCGGCTTGAACTGCTAGTCGGCCTAGCACAACATCATTGGCATCAATTACGTACCAATTGCGGGTAACGGAATCGGCCTTTGGGCTAAACGTGCGCACGCAACACTCCTTGATTCTAGCTCGGGGTTGGACCAAAGATTTCGCCTAAGTCCAGTGGAGCAGAATACCCAGCCCCTTAGCGCCAGCCACCTTCGGGGCTAGCTTGCTAGGACCATTGCGGGGCTCGGGTCTCGCCAACCACACCATCGGCCCCCACATAGAGGTACCTATCGAAGGAATCAGCAAACCAGCGGTCATGGGTGACGGCAATTACGGTGCCTTGAAAGGCATCTAGCGCATCCTGCAGCGCCTCGGCAGAGGCTAGATCCAAGTTATCAGTTGGCTCATCGAGCAGCAGCAAATTGCACCCAGCTAGCTCTAACACCAAAATCTGCAATCTTGCCTGCTGACCGCCAGAGAGGGTTTGAAATTTTTGGTCCGATTGTTTGCTTAACTCATATTTGCGCAAAATCCCAATTGATTCATTAAGCAACATTGGTTTTACAGTATTAATAATCTCAACTGGGGTGCGATTGACCCAATCTGGATGTGCATGCGTTTGGGCAAAGTGTCCTGGCACAACTCGAGCACCAATCTTTTTTTTGCCGCTCCATGGCTTACCAACTCTAATTTCATCAGCTTCAGTTTCAGCAAACAACCGCAGCAGGTGTGATTTGCCAGCGCCATTTGGACCTAACACAGCAACTCGATCGCCAAAAAATATTTCAAAATCAAATGGCTTAAGCAATCCATCTATCTGAACTTGTTCGCAAGTAACAACTCGAACTCCAGTTCGTGATCCACGCAGCGTCATTTTTATATTCTGATCTTGTGGTGGAGCTTCAGGCGCTCCCTGCTCTTCAAATTTTCGCAACCTGGTCTGCATTGCTCGATACTTGCTGGCCATATCAGGAGATGACTTTGCTTGACCTTGCAAAGTTCGAACAAGTTCTTTTAATCGATCATGCTCTTCAGTCCAGCGTCGTAAAATTTCTTCTTGGCGCTCATATCTGGCTTTTCTGGCTTCATGGTAACTGGCAAATGATCCACCATGCACCCAAGTTCTTCCATCTTCAACTGTGATAATGCGATCAGCTACTACGTTTAATAATGCTCGATCATGCGAAATCAACAAAATAGTTTTTGGAGATTCTTTTATCTGCTGCTCTAACCAAAGCTTGCCTGGCACATCCAGATAGTTATCTGGCTCATCTAGCATTAAAACTTCATCAGGGCCGCGCAGCAGCGCTTCGAGTGCTAGTCGTTTTTGTTGTCCGCCTGAAAGTGTTGTGACTAAACGGTTTTCACATTCACTAAATGGAATGTTAATAGCTTGAGTTGTGCAGATATCCCACAGCACATCCATGTCATAACCGCCAGCATCACCCCAGTCTGAAATTGCCTGTGCAAATCGCATCTGAATTTTTTCATTTTCAGGCTGTTCGGTTAATTTTTGTTGGGCAGCTTGATACTTCGCTGCTGCTTCTTGCACCCGCGGTGGTGCTAAGCCAAGTAATAGATCGCGAATTGTGGATTCATCTCGAATGCCACCAATAAACTGTCGCATCACACCAAGCCCACCAGAATGTGTAATTGCACCAGCGAATGGTTCTAAATCGCCAGCAATAATTCGCATTAAGGTTGTTTTGCCAGCACCATTTGGTCCCACCATCGCAGCATGCGCACCATCACCAACTCGAAATGAAACTTCATCGAGCAGCAACCGACCATCGGGCAAAATCATGGTGATGCCCGCTACATCTATATGTCCCACTTAATCAACCTCATCTGCACTGCGTAGCGCTTGGGTTTGCGCAATTCGAGCTTCATATTCAGATTCAGCTGGATAATAAATTTCTTCCAACACCAATCCAGTAGCAGGAGCCACTGGGATATCAAACACGCGTTGCTTCGCTCGCAAGGATCGCCCTGGCCAATCAATGTCTTTGCGGCCATCTCCAACTGGGATTAGCGATCCAACTAGTGAGCGAACCATGGAATGACAAAACGCATCAGCTTTAAAATGTCCAACTACTAAATTATCAATTCGCTGCCAAGATATCTCAGCTAGATTTCTAATTGTGCTACCAACTGGCTTTGGTTTACAAAATGCTGCAAAATCATGCAGCCCAATTAGCGCGGCAGATGCCTGATTCATCGCATCCACATCAAGCGGATACTCATGCGCTAAAACCCAATTGCGAGTTAGCGGATCTATATCGCGATCTGCAATTCGATATGCGTATCTTCGCGCTAGCGCTGCAAATCTGGCATCAAAATTAGCTGGTGTTATTTTTACCGCACCAATTCTAATATCTTGGGGCAATTGCGAATTTAATCTGAGAGCTAATCGAGATATTTGTTCCAAAACAAATTCAGCTGGTAAATCTAAATGGCAAACCTGACCTCGAGCATGCACGCCAGCATCAGTTCGGCCACCAACAATTGTTTTAACTTCTGGCAACCCTGTAATGGAAATCAAGGCTGCTTCAAGCTCGCCTTGAATAGTTTTTAAACCAGCTGGCTGTCTTGCCCAGCCAAAATAATCAGTGCCGTCATAACTGATATCTAGGCGAATACGAATGAGCCCGCCATTGCTGACGGGCTCAAGTCGAGAGTTCATTTTTGTTGCGCCTTCAAACTTTATTCAGCGCTTTCTTTCTCTTTGGCAGCACGCTTGGTAGCACCTGTTGCTTCTGCTACAACTTTTTCAGCAAGTGGCTCTACTAATTCAATAACCGCCATTGGTGCGCGATCACCATTACGTGGCCCAATTTTGGTAATTCTGGTGTAGCCGCCATTTCGCTGCGCGAAGCTTGGGCCGATATCGGCAAACAAACTGTGCACAACGCCCTTGTCGCGAATGGTCATCATCACGCGGCGACGAGATGCTAGATCTCCACGCTTTGCAAAAGTGATCAAGCGCTCAGCGTATGGTCGCAATCGCTTTGCCTTGGTTTCGGTTGTGGTGATTTTGCCATGCTGGAAAAGTTGGGTTGCCAAATTGGACAAGATCATCTTCTCGTGAGCTGGGCTTCCGCCTAAGCGGGCACCTTTAGTTGGAGTTGGCATGTTATTTCCTTTTCCTGCTTAAAGTTTTTCGTCTTCAACAAAGACTTCGCTGTCAAACTCGTCTTCATCGACTTCGTCGTAGTAACCGGCGACCTTGGTTGGATCAAAACCAGCTGGGCTGTCCTTTAGTGAGAGGCCAAGCATTACTAACTTGCCCTTAACTTCATCAATTGACTTCTGGCCAAAGTTCCGAATATCAAGTAGATCAGCTTCGGAACGAGTCATCAACTCACCAACTGAATGAACGCCTTCGCGCTTCAGGCAGTTATATGAGCGAACTGTTAGATCAAGTTGCTCAATTGGCATATTTAGTTGCTCAGCTGCAAATGAATCAAGCGCAGATGGACCAATCTCAATGCCTTCAGCATCTAGGTTTAGTTCACGTGCTAATCCAAACAACTCAACTAAAGTTTTACCAGCTGATGCAACAGCATCACGAGGCAGCATTGATGGCTTAGTCTCAACTTCAACAATTAGCTTGTCAAAGTCGGTACGCTGCTCAACACGAGTTGCTT
>JAURFT010000040.1 GCA_030834185.1 Candidatus Nanopelagicales bacterium | reverse complement strand
ACCATCAGTATTAACTATGCCTGATCTAATTGCGGATTGCTTTGATTCGCTTGGTGAAGATATGAACTCATGGCTAACCCTTAAGCCAGTCGAACCGTTGTACAGATCATTTTATCCAGATGGCTCAGTGCTGGACGTTCATTCCGATCCAAGTCAGATGGCAGCTGAGATTGAAGCTGTAATTGGTCCAGAGGAAGCTGCTGGCTATTTAAAATATGTTGATTTTGTAAGCAAGCTGTACAAATACGAGATGCAAGATTTTATTGATCGAAATATTGATTCTCCGCTTGACCTGCTAACTCCAAATCTACTTCGTCTAGTTCAAATTGGTGCATTTAGAAAACTTGCGCCAAAAGTTCGTGATTACCTTAAAGATCCTCGAACAGAACGCGTCTACTCTTTTCAGGCCATGTATGCCGGACTATCGCCATACCAAGCTCTGGCAATTTATGCAGTAATCGCTTATATGGATTCTGTTGCAGGTGTTTACTTCCCTGAAGGTGGCATGCATGCAATTCCGCGCGCAATGGCGGCAGCTGCCCAGAAGCATGGCGTGAAATTTATCTATGACACAGAGGTTGTAAAAGTCGAGCGCACCCCAAGGCGCGCTACTGCGGTTATTACAAAAGCCGGCGAGCGCATCGCTGCTGATGTGGTAATTCTTAACCCAGATCTACCAGTTGCCTGGCGTGATCTGCTAGGTGAAACTCCATGGAATGTATCGCGGCTTAGCTATTCACCATCTGCTGCTGTTCTGCTTGCTGGATCTAATGCCAAATACACAAAAACAACACACCACAATATTCATTTTGGAAATTCATGGCGCGGAGTTTTTGATGATCTAATTGATCAGAAGAAACTAATGTCAGATCCAAGCTTGCTAGTCACAAATCCAACCTACACCGATCCATCGCTTGCCCCAGCGGGCAAAGAGATTTACTACGTTTTGTTCCCAACCCCAAACCTTGATGCCAATTACGATTGGAAAACTTTAGGTCCAAGATATCGAGATGAAATGGTCCGCGTCCTAGAGGAACGTGGCTATGTTGGATTTGATGATGCGGTAATAACGGAGAAATTAACTACTCCTCAAGATTGGGCGGATATGGGAATGGAGCGCGGTGCTCCATTTGCTAGCGCGCATACCTTTATGCAAACTGGCCCTTTCCGACCAAAAAATATTTATGGCGAGAACATTGTCTTTACTGGCTCAGGAACCACACCAGGTGTTGGAGTGCCAATGGTGCTGATCTCAGGCAGATTAGCGGCTGAACGAGTGCTAGGTAAGGACAGCTCCTACAAATCTAGAGCTTGGCATTAATTTGAGTTTGCAGGAATTAACTGCTGCAGGGATCACTGATCCTAAGCTGCAAGAGTCCTATCAGCTCTGCCGGAAATTAAATGCAGAACATGGCAAAACTTATTTTTTAGCAACTCGGCTTCTACCACCTGCAAAGCGACCATATGTTCATGCGCTGTACGGCTTTGCGAGATATGCCGATGAAATTGTTGATGACCTTGCCAGCACGCTTACAGCTACCCAAAAAGCTGAGCAGTTAAATAGCTGGGGTGAGGCCGTTTTAGCGGATCTAAAACGTGGCCACTCAGCTGATCCAGTTGCTGCTGCTTTAGTTGACACAGTTAACCGTTGGAATATTCCAATTGCCCATATTGAAGCATTTCTCAAATCGATGCGAATGGATTTAACAGTAACTGAGTATCAAACATATGAAGATCTCTACGAATATGTCTACGGATCAGCCGCTGTTATTGGTTTACAAATGGTGCCCATCCTGGAGCCAAGCAGTGATTTAGCTTATGAGCCAGCAAAAAACTTAGGAATTGCTTTTCAATTAGCTAATTTTATTCGTGACATCAACGAAGACTTAGATCGTGGTCGAATTTATCTTCCACTTGAAGATCTTGAGCGTTTTGGGGTTACCAAAGCTGATCTACATGCCCGCAAGCTTACAAATCCCATTAGAGATTTGATTAAATTTGAAATATCACGAGTTCGCCAATTGGAACAAAAATCAATACCGGGAATTAAGCTGCTATCACCTGCAAGCCAACCATGTATTGATGCTGCCAGAATTTTATATTGCGGAATCGTAGGCGCGGTTGAAGAGATTGATTATCAAGTATTTAAAAAGCGTGCCAAAGTAAGTAATCTACGCCGAATAAAAGTTGCTGGAAAAGCTTGGATTGAGGCTAGAAAATACTTTTAGCGTAGAAACTTAAACCGATTGCGCATTTTTTCACTGGTATTGCTAATTGGAGTTTGTTGTATTCCTTTACTCCCCAGAAATATCCAGATTGCAACTACGCTTAAACACATTGCAAATCCAAACATTAAATCCTCTGCTGGTGCAAAAAATATTCGGCCATCACCAAATATAGGAGGTCGATCGCTGTGAAAATTAGATCCAATTGTAAATGCTGGGTCATACTGCACGATTGCAAAGCCAGTGAGTAAGCCGTTGGTAATGAATTGAAAGGAGATCACAATGGCATAGCTAATCCACCATATACCTTTTTTTAAAATATTTGTATGTAAAACAACTAAATCCAAAAAAATAGCAATACCTACAGCAAGGATACCAATTTGGGTATAGGTCACTTTTCATCACCAACTTGCCATTGCTTAACTGCCCTTACCGCTTCGAAGCTATATAGCATTGCAGTTGGTGTGATTATAAAAAATAGCAATTCTTCAATTGGAATAACGCCAATAGTTAACCCAGTTACATAATTTTCATTAAACCACCAATGACGTTCACTTATCGCATACAAATCCCAGATGGTTAGTCCTGTAAATACTGGGATCAGTGAAAGAATTAATCGTTTAGGTTTGCGCAAAACCCGCGCGCCAATAACAAACTCCAACCAAACTGTACCCAGCACAATAAAAGCCAAAACACCTAGATATGCGAAGTTTGTTAATTGCACAAGCGCAAACTTACTTCATTAATAGCAGATATTCTGAGCTACCCAACTCTGGTGTCCGATTGCCATCTAGCCACAGATCGCAAGCTGATTTAGTTCTATCAAGTTGGTGCCAAGATCGCTCCTGCTGTTGCCAAAGCTGCATCTGTATTGAAATCTGATCCCCATCTCGTTTCATCACTCGCGCATACCCAATTTCAGCTGCAACTTCAATCCAAATTGCCAAACTCGCATATTGCCGCAGCTGCTCAGCTGCCGCTCCTACTCCCTCAATGATTAATACTTCAGGTGCCGCAATTTCGACTAAACCACCTGGTGCGTTATTAATCCAATCAAACTTCTTATAACTTGCAGTTTCAGATTGGCCTATTGGCTCTAAGACCTGAGACATGATTTTTGTCATGGTCTCAGCCGTTAGCGCGTTATCCCAGCCTTGATACATGTCATCCATATGTATGAGTTCAGCTTTAGTTTTGGCAACTAAGTGTGCAGCTAGCTGAGTTTTGCCGCTACCAGCTGGGCCATCAATTAAAACTAATCTACATTCACCTAGTTTGGCAGGTGCTTGGTAAATAGCAGTTGAAATATCCGCTACGCTTTTAATGCTTTTTGATTCATCTTTAGCCATCGGATCCATCCCTGGGTGGCCATTAAAACTAAAATGGCATAGAAAAGCGCAGTGAAATAAAGTTCTTGGCGGGCATAATGAATTGTTCCAACCACATCAACTGCAATCCATATAACCCAAGCATCAATGCGTTGCTGGACCATTAAAATTTGAGCGATTAAAGAGCCAACAAAAATAAATGAGTCTAGATACGTTGCAACAGCTCCTAGTTCTTTAAGTATTGGGTTCAATCCAGCCCAAGCAATCATCGCAAATAGCAACCAATAGGTTCTATTTTTATTGTTAAGCAATTTTGGCTGCGCACCCTTGGCACCCCAACCAAACCATCCCCAAATAGCTGCAGCAATAAAAATTAACTGCAGTGCTGCTGATGCAAATAAATCAAATTCTAAAAATAGCCATCCGTATAGCACCGAACCCAGTATCCAAAACGGCCAAGCCCATCTGGTGCCAATTATTCCAAGCCCAATTGCCAGTATTGACGCAATCACAGAGCCAAATTCCAGAATTGTTACTTCATATTCCCAAGCAGTAAATAAAACAGTCATTACAACCTCCCTATTCGGCATTACCCGACTGGTACTACGGTCGACGAAATTTTCGCCCTCTCAGCCTGCCTGTTCGCAGACTCCCGTGGTGTTAACACCTAGGCTATCGTGATGTCCTTAAAAACGCATCCTTTGATCGCAAGTTTTGCCTTAATTGTTGCAACCGCCTTATGGGGTAGTTCGTTTGCGATAACTGAAGTAGTAGTAACTCAGATGGATTTGATCTCAGGGATGCTCTTTCGTTCGCTAATTGCCGTTTTAATTCTGCTGTTATTAAAACCACGAAGCGTATTTCAGTTATCAGCAGCTGATGCCAGAAATTCTGCTGCGATTGGGGTATTTCTTGGTAGTGGGTATTTATTGCAGAGTTGGGGCTTGCAACACACCACCGCTACTGCCTCTGGATTTATCGCAGGCATGTTTGTGGTTTTCACGCCATTAGTTGGAGCAATAATTTTTCGGGATCGCATCCCTGGGGTAACGTGGGCTGCGGTGGCAATTGCGATATCTGGATTGGCCATTATGACGCTTCGCGGTGTTGGATTTGGATTTGGAGAAACAATCACAATTGTGACTGCTTTTATGTGGAGTTTGCAGATCACTTTCTTGAGCAGATGGGGTCGGCCAGAAATCGCTTGGGCCATGACCACGATTCAAATGGCCACAGTTGCGGTGATGTCGCTCATACTTGCACTAGCAATGAATTCGCTGCAGTGGCCGCCTAACTCACTTTGGGATGAATTAATTTATCTAGGAGCTGGCGCTGGTGCATTAGCACTGCTGCTGCAAACTTGGGGTCAAGCTCAAGTAACTGCGACTAGATCCGCAATTATTTTTACACTTGAGCCTGTGTGGGGGGCAATATTTTCAGTAATTATTGTCTCTGATGTAATCACAGCGCCAATTGCACTGGGTGGCGGTTTAATTATTTCTGCAATGTTGGTTTCTGAACTTGGCGCATACCGCTCTCGTGGTGTAGCAGCTGCGCCTTAAGGTCTGCACCACCAGCATAATTTCCAACTCCCCCAGCGCTTGGCACTACTCGATGGCATGGCACAAATATTGGTACTGCATTTTTACCACAAGCTGATCCGGCTGCTCTGGTTGCTTTTGGGTTTCCAGCGTTAGTTGCAATTTCCAAATATGTTTTTGTGCGCCCTGGTTTTATTTTTGAAATTTCCTGCCAGATTCGCCTGGAAAATTCTGGGCCGGTTTGCGTCCATTTAAATGAGGAAATCAACTCAAATTCCCTGTTTTCATAGCCGTTAAGCGCAGTTTTAAGCTCTGGCAATTTTCCTGATTTAGTGTCTTTAATGGAGCTAGTATCGATTAATTCATCAACTGTACAAAAATTGCTTGCCAAAATAATTGGATAGGTTTTGCTGAGATCTGCAATTACAGCAAAATTATTTCCTAATAATTTATATTGCATTGCCAACAGCTGCGTCATCTAGCTTTTTAACATCTCCGAGACCCGAAATGCTAGTTCAAGTGATTGCACTCGATTTAAACGCGGGTCACACGCGGTCTCGTATCGGCTAGGCAGATCTTGATCAAGTAGGCCTTCCATGCCACCGGTGCATTCAGTAACGTCATCACCGGTTAACTCGATGTGAATTCCGCCTGGATGTACGCCAAGCACCCGACATACCTCAAAAAATCCCACTACTTCTCCAAGCACATCGGCAAATTCACGCGTCTTATGCCCAGTTGATGCAGTCCTGGTGTTGCCATGCATTGGGTCACATACCCACAGCGGCTGATGACCTGATTTAAATGAGGCGGTCATTAGTGGCGGAAGCGTCTCTTTGATTTTTTCAACACCCATGCGCGAAATAAAAGTAATTCGACCTGATGTCTTTTCAGGGTCAAGCATTTCTAAAATCCGATTTATTTCTTCAACAGTTGTGTTTGGCCCAATTTTTACCCCGAGTGGATTGGAAATTCGAGAAACGAAATCTAAATGAGCACCATCTAGCTGCCTGGTTCTATCTCCAATCCAAAGAAAGTGTGCACTTACGTCGTACAACTTGCCAGTGCGTGAATCAACACGGGTAAGCGGCTTCTCGTAATCAAGCACAAGTGCTTCATGGCTTGAATAAAAATCAACAGTTCGAAACTCCGATGGATCAACTCCGCAAGCTTCCATAAAAGCTAATGCTCGATCAATATCGCTGGCAATTTTTTCATATTTATCACCAGTTTTGGTTTGTTGCACAAAATCTTGATTCCAAGAATGTACTTCGCGCAGATCAGCATAGCCACCTTGCGTAAATGCTCTAACTAAATTCAAAGTAGCGCTTGAAGCGTGGTAGGCCTTAACCATTCGGAATGGATCTGGAATTCTTGATTCAGCGGTGAAATCAACACCATTAACTGCATCGCCACGATATACAGGCAGTGTGATTCCATTAACTGTTTCATTTTCACCTGAGCGAGGCTTGAAATACTGTCCCGCAATTCGACCAATTTTTATAACTGGCAGAGTGGAACCGTAAGTGAGAACTACTGCCATCTGCAAAACTGTGCGAAGCCGCCCACGAATGGAATCAGCAGTGTTGTGTTTGAAAGTCTCAGCACAATCTCCAGCCGTTAAAACAAAGGCATTGCCGTGAGCTGCTTTTGCTAGCGCATTGCGTAGTTGATCGGCTTCACCGGCAAAAATCAACGGCGGCAAGGTTTCCAGTTCGGCTCGAGCTGCAGCTAGCGCAGCTTGGTCAGGCCAAGTTGGCTGTTGCGCTGCAGGCAGATCAGGCCATTGAATTTGGGGCATGGGCTAAGAGTATTAGACAGGTGTTAGCGATGGTTACAAGGGCGAGGCTTCGTCGTCGCCAAGCGAATCTGACCATTCTTGGGTTCTGCCTCGACGTTTATCAATTAGCACTGCAATTCCAATCGCGCCAAAAACCAATATGAGCATTGGCCCCGCCAGCAGCATCATATTTAGCGGATCCCCGGTTGGAGTTGCTACGGCACCAAAAACTACAACCACCATGATCACCTGTCGCCAATACTTCACCATGGTGCTGCCAGCAACCACATTTGCCAGGCTTAGCATCACTAGAACAACTGGAGCTAAAAATCCCAGCCCAAAAACAATTAAAGTTCTGAGGAAGAAATTTAGATATCTATCCACCGGCAGTAAGTTTGAAACATCTTGCGGCGTGAAGCCAAGCAATAAGTCCATCGCCAACGGCAGCACCGTGTAAGCCAGCCAAACTCCACCAAAAAATAGTGGGAGCGCTGTAAACATAAAAATTAAACCATAACGGCGCTCTTTTTGCTGCAGACCAGGTGTGATAAATCGCCACAAATGCCACAGCCATACCGGTGCTGTAACAATTAGTGCAAATGTAGCTGAGACCTTCAATTGCAGCGTAAATGCATCAGCTACTCCTGCTAAGACAAGACCTATCTCTCTACCTTCAGCAGCTGCATCTGCAATAGCAAAATCAATTGGTCTTTTTAGGAGGTCAAACGTAAAATCATAAATAAACCAGCCAACAATAGTTGCAACAACCAAAAAACTTACAATTTGAAATAATCTATTACGAAGCTCACGCAGATGTTCAATTAACGTCATCTCCGCTTTGGGATCACGCTTTCGAAGACCAAACTTACGCATACTTAACTAGCACGCAGAGACTACGGTTTGGTCTCAGTGTTTTTATCGTCTTCGACCACAATTTCATCTTGAGCTTTTACTTCGGCTTTGAAAATCCGAAGTGATCTACCAATTCCCCGAGCTGCATCCGGCAACTTCTTTGCTCCAAATAGCAATATCAAAACTACCAATAGAATGATTAGCTCGGTTGGCTTTAAATTTGGCATGACTGCCTCCTGTCCGGTAGTGATAAGCCTAAAGGGTATTACCCTTTAGTGGAGCCTAGGGTGAGGCCTGAGACAAATTGTCTCCGAAGCACTAAAAATAC
>JAURFT010000003.1 GCA_030834185.1 Candidatus Nanopelagicales bacterium | reverse complement strand
GACCCAGCCCAGAGGTAATCGGCCGCTTTTTATCAGTTGACATCAGCACTAATGCCCAGAAAAAGTCGTTATATATCCAGGTAGTCATTAATACAGCCAACGAAGCTAGCGGCGGCCGGAGCAGCGGCAGAATTACGCTCCAATAATGCCGCCAGACCGAAGCACCGTCCACCATTGCCGATTCCGATATCTCTTTTGGAATAGTTTTCATATAGCTGCTCAGCACAAAGGTTGCAAAGCCCATCTGGAAGGCAACATGAATTAAAATTACTCCCCAATGCGAATCATATAAAAATCTTCGATTTCCAACTAAATCTCCCAGCTGCAAATAAAGTTTGAAAACTGGGATAAAAACTAATTGTCCTGGCAGCAAGTTGCCCGCTGTAAACAACAACAACATCGCTACATTGAATTTGAATGAATAGCGAGAAACCACAAAGGCAATTAAGGAACCAAAAAATAAAGTAAAGAAAACTGCCGGAACGGTAATTATGAAAGAGTTATACAAATATGTAGGTAGTTCCATCCTTGATATCGCAGATTGATAATTAAAAATACCAAACCGCTCAGGAACTGAAAACGTTCCCCTTGCGCGAATTTCGCTGTACGGTCTAAACGAACTCCATAGCGTCCATAAAATTGGAAAAATCCACAAAAGGGCAAATACTCCAATAAACAATGAGATGTATCTGTCTTTTATTTTCTGTCTATTGCGGTATTTTTTATCTACAACAATTTGTGAGGTCATTTGACATCCTCTTTAAATTGCTGCGCCAGATAAGCAATGATTGGACCAATTGAAAGAACGAAGAGAATCACAGCATACGCAGCACCTTTCATAGATGCTCCTTCACCAGCAATGTTTTGAAACACCAAAATTCCCAAAATTGGCAGCCCGGCACTAGTGCCGTAAATAATGTAAACAATGTCAAAAGCACGCAGTGATTCGATCATGGTTATAACAACGATAATAATATTTACTGGCTTCATGGTAGGAAAAATAATTTTTCTGAATGTTTCCCACTCAGTTGCGCCATCAATTGCAGCAGCTTCACGCAAGGATGAGTCAATTGCTTTTAGCCCCGCTAAATAAAGCAGCATGATGTATCCAATATGTCGCCAAGATGCAATGACCATAATGACATAAATATTTATGTCATAATTTCCAAAAAAGGAAACCGCATTATCAATATCTCGACCAAGTAATCCATTAATGAATCCATCTGGTCGCAACATGAAATTCCAGATGATGCCGGTAACGGCTAGGGAAAGCACCACTGGCATGTAATAAGCGGATTGATAAAATTTATGGCCACGAATTTGCCGATCAATTTGATATGCAAGCAGCACTCCCAGCGGCGAAGCTATCAAAAAGAACCACAGCAACCAGATGACATTGTTTTGCAGGGCATCATAAAAAGCTGGGGTAGAGAAAAAGATATTTTTGTAGTTGCCTAATCCGGCCCATCTAATATTGGAATATTGAATACCAGTCCAATATGTAAACGACAAACCAATTGTTGCTATAGCTGGTATCCAAACCAGCGCTAAATGCAAAGCAGTTGGAATTCCAACAAAAAAACCTAATGTGATTTTGTCACGTTTTGAAAAAGCACGACGGCGACTAACTTGTTTGTTGTTCGTCGCCGTCGTGCTCATCAATTAATCCCTACTGTTGAATGTGATTACGAAAGCGGTGGTAGCGCCTCCCATTGCGCTTGCAGGCTCTCCAAAATCTTATTCACATCATTTGGATTACGGAACCAGGACTGAATTGCAGGGCCAACTACTGGGCCAGCAAAGTCTGGACGAGTATCTCGATCTAGGAACTGTGTGATGTATTGTGCTTCAGCCATAACTGCAAGCTGTTCCTTTTGGAATGCATCATAAGTAGATGTGTCTTGACCACGATTAGCTGAAGTCATTGGAACACCGGTATCAAGCATTGCTTGAACGCCTTCCATGTCACCAGCGAATTTAATTAGGTCAATACCTCCAGCATTATTTCCACCATTTGCAGCTACACAGAATCCATCAATTGGTGCATCAATTGTGTCGCGACCATGCTCAGGATTGATCTCTGGGAACGGAATAATTGATAGATCGAAGTAATCTTCATCTGACTGGGCTTTGAAATCACCAGCAAACCAAGATCCCATCAATACTGTTCCTGCTTTCTTTTGCAGCAAGAGTTGAGTTGCGCCATCCCACTCAAGATCAAGCACATTGGTATTCATATATGGCAGCAGCTGCTCCCAATTCTTAAATACCTGCAGAACTCGATCATCTGTCCACTCTTCACGACCAGCTAGAAGATCGACATGGAATTGGTAACCATTAGTTCGAGCATTGATGATGTCGAAGGTGCCCATTGCTTCCCAGCCGCCCTTATCGCCTGCTGCGAATCCAATTAAACCTTTTGACTTCATGCCATCTAGCATGCTTAAAAATTCATCCCATGTTGTAACTGAGTCAGCATCTAGGCCAAGATCAGCAAACATTGATTTACGGAAGTGCATGCCCCACGGATACCAAGACTGAGGAACAAAATACTGCTTACCGTCTAATCCGGTTGATGCAATCTTGTAACTCTCGTCGTATTGATCTCCAATTTCAGCCCAAACATCAGATAGATCAACAAGCAATCCCTGCTCAGCAAAGAACTGCATGCGGTAACCGGCCATCCACTGGAACGTGTCATCAGGTGTTCCTTGTAGGTATTGGCTTAGGTTGTTCTGGAAAGCATTTGATTCAGTTGCGTTATACGTAACTTCATTTCCAGTTTTAGCAGAATAGGCATCAACTAGCGCCCGTAACTGCAATGTTGGTTGTTCATCAACCGTACGAGCACCAAATGCAATCGGGCCAGT
Source organism: Candidatus Nanopelagicales bacterium (assembly GCA_030834185.1). Taxonomy (GTDB): domain Bacteria; phylum Actinomycetota; class Actinomycetes; order S36-B12; family UBA5976; genus AcAMD-5. Next base: position 74,378 of record JAURFT010000003.1, on the reverse strand, counting down.
AACTGCCGCTCCACCCGAAGCACCATCTGAATCACTGCTGCAAGCGGCCAATCCGCCAACGGCTGCAATTCCTAAAGCTCCAGCAGCTGAACCCTTAAGCACTGAGCGTCGGGACAACAACTTGTCTGGTGTGGTCATGCGAGACCTCCATCTCGATTATCAGGTTCTAACAGAACCGAACATATCTGCACTTTAGAGTTAATTATCAGTTTTTTCTAGCCAGATCATGAAGAAATCTAAATCGTTACCTGATAGGTAACGATATGATAACGACAGAATGTGAATTGGATTTATCAGTTTATCTGTGCGACTATGTGTGAGATTGTGAGGTTTTTAATCTAGGAGCGACTTTGAAACCCTGGCAAAGCGGCATCTGGTTTGGCGGAGATTACAACCCCGAACAATGGCCTAAGGGAATTTGGCATGAGGATCTTGAACTTATGCTGGAAGCTGGGGTAACCACAGTTTCACTTGGGATTTTCAGCTGGGCTAACTTGGAGCCTCACGAAGGCGAATACACCTTTGACTGGCTTGATGAAGTAATAAATGGCTTGCACTCAAAAGGGATCTCTATAGATTTGGCCAACGCAACCGCTTCTCCCCCTGCTTGGCTAGGCATTAAATATCCTGATTCCAAATTCACAGATCAAAACGGAATCATTAGATCACACGGTGGACGACAAAACTTTTGTCCATCATCAGCGAATTATCGCCGAGCAGCACAAGCCTTAACAGAAAAAATTGCGCAGCGCTATGGAAAACACCCAGCCATTGCAATGTGGCATGTGCATAATGAATATGCCTGTCATAACGCTCGAGACTACTCAGAAACATCTGCCATAGCTTTTAGAGCATGGTTAAAAAATAAATATCAAGATTCACTAAGCCAGCTGAACAGAGCATGGGGAACTGATTTCTGGAGTCAGCGTTACCATGATTGGAGTGAAATTGGAACTCCAAAAGTTACCCCTGATGGCACGTCTCCAAATCCAACAATGCAGCTGGATTTTGCTAGATTTTCATCAGATGCCTTATTGGAATGCTACGTTGCAGAACGAAATATTATTCATCGCCATTCCCCAGGAATTCCAGTAACTACAAACTTTATGACAATTCGTGGATTTAATAAACTTGATTACTGGAAGTGGGCCGCAGAAGTTGATGTGATTTCAACTGACCACTACCTAATGAGTAATGATCCAAATGCGCATATTGAATTAGCTATGCAAGCAGATACCACCAGAGGATTAGCTAAAGGTTATCCCTGGTTACTTATGGAACACTCAACTAGCGCTGTAAATTGGCAGCCAAGGAATAGAGCAAAAGAGCCAAAAGAGCTCTTACGTAATTCAATTCAACACGTTGCTCGCGGTGCTGATGGCGCAATGTTTTTCCAGTGGCGTGCATCTTTTGCAGGTTCTGAGAAATTTCATTCTGGACTTGTTCCACACGCAGGCAAAAACTCCAAAGTTTGGCGTGAAGTTGTTAAATTAGGTGAGTTTCTAGATTCACTTGAAGAAGTAACTGGATCCACTGTTTCAAATAAAGTTGCAATGATTTGGGATTATGAGTCCTGGTGGAGCCTGGACCAACCTAATTTACCCAGCACTGACTTGGATTATCTAAACAATGCGTTGGCAATATATCAAGCGTTCTGGAATCTGAATGTGGGTATTGATGTCATCCCTCCCCCATCCGAGCAGGATGATCTGAGCTCGTATCAACTAGTTGTTGCCCCAATGACTTATTTAATGAGTAAAGAAACTGCAACTTCACTATCTAGATATGTTTCAAGCGGGGGAAATTTGCTAGCAAGTTACTTTACAGCCATTTCCGACCTCAACGATCACATTTATTTGGGAGGTTATCCCGGCCCGTTGCGTGAATTACTTGGATTAACCATTGAAGAATTTGCACCATTGATGGAAAATCAAACAGTGCTCTTAAGTAATGGCTACGAGGCTAATACTTGGTCAGAGCGAGCATCAGCTACAACTGCTAATGTAATTGCAAGCTACAAGAATCCAGCTCTAGAAGCATCTGTTGCGATATCGCGTAATTTAATTGGGAATGGATCAGCTTGGTACTTAGGTACAAGTTTAAATCGTAAAGATATGCATGACTTTATCGCTAAAGTTTTAAAAGATGCAGGCATCTCTCAAACTTTAGTAACAACAGCTGGGGTTGAAGCAGTTCGCAGAGCCAAAGATGAACAGTCTTGGTTGTTCTTGGTCAACCACACAAATAACGAAGTAAAAATCCAAGCTAAAGGTTTTGAGTTATTAACAAAGCAAGAAATTGTAGGAAGCTTTAAATTGCCTGCAGGGGAAATTGCTGTGATTAGAGAGAATTTGTGATGCTTGCTACGCAACGCCGTGAACTAATATTGCATTCCATTGAAAATGATGGTGCTGTAACAGTAAGTCGACTTGCAATTTCACTTAATGTTTCAGAAATGACCGTGCGGCGTGATTTAGATATTTTAGAAAAAAGTGGTCAAGTAAGAAAAGTTCATGGTGGAGCTACCGCCACCCGAATGAATAAGTCAGTTGAGCCTGGCTTTGCAGCCAAGGTGCAATTGGAACAGCGTGCAAAATCCGCTATAGCCAAAGTTGCTGTCGAGATGGTTCAGCCTGGTGCAGCTGTTGCGCTCACTGCTGGCTCTACAACTTATGCCATTGCTAGAGCACTGATGGGAATTCCAAATCTCACCTTAATTACAAATTCGATCAGAGTGGTTGAGTTATTTCATGATGGGGCCGCCAGTGATACTGAGGTAATAGTTATTGGTGGAACTAGAACACCATCAGATGCGCTGGTGGGCCCAATGGCGGTTGGAAGCATCGAAAAATTAAATATTGATTTATGTTTTATGGGCGTGCATGGCCTTGATGCTCAAGCTGGAATCACTACGCCAAATTTACTTGAGGCTGAAACAAATAGAGCATTAGCTAATGTCTCCCGGCAATTTGTTGTTGTAGCTGACTCCACAAAATGGGGCGTGATTGGTCTACATACCATTGCTCCTTTATCTGAAGTTTCTACTTTGATAACAGATGATCGCATCTCTAGATCAGCGATAACTACCCTAAAAGAACATGTCGATGACATTCGCGTAGCGTCAGTATTGGAATGAGATGCGCAAAACTACTAATCATTTAGCTGATGGCAGATCGATTTTCTATTTTGACCTTGATGCAAGTGCTCCTAGGGTGAAGGCGGATCAGCGAAATCTTGCCGACGTAACTGCTGCTCAGGGAAGCATGAGATATGACTTATTAACCGGCGACTGGGTAGCAATAGCTGGCCATCGGCAGCAGCGAATTTTCCACCCAAACATTGACCAATGCCCCCTGTGCCCAACAAATGCTGATCGCGAATCTGAAATTCCAGAATCTGATTACTCAGTTGTTGTTTTTGAAAATAGATTTCCTTCCTTTAGTCAGGCTTCATCAGGTAGCTCGATTACTCAAACACCTAGCTGGGGATCTGAGCAAGTAGCAACAGGTCGATGTGAAGTTATTACATATTCGCCTTTACACGATGTTTCACTAGCTCAACTCAATCAAGCCGAGATGGGTTTGGTCATCTCCGCTTGGATAGATCGAAGTGCTGAATTGAGCCAATTAACAGATGTTAACTATGTTTTCATTTTTGAGAATCGTGGAGCTGAAGTCGGAGTAACGTTGCACCATCCGCATGGTCAAATTTATGCATATCCTTTTATTCCAACCTATGTTGAAAAATTACTGTCGCAAGCCAAGGAATATCGAAATCTTCATCAAAGATCGATGCTGGATGATGTGGTAGCCAAAGAACTGCTTGCTGATGAGCGCATAATTTTCCAAGATAACAGTTGGGTGGCTTTTGTGCCTCATGCTGCTAGATGGCCTTATGAGATTCAACTTCACCCACTTCGAAATATAACTAGCTTAACCGAGTTGAATGAGCGCGAATTTGAATCATTGGCAGGATTTTTACCTCGCTTAATCAAATCATTAGATAATCTTTTTGATTCTCCGCTGCCTTATATGGCCGGCTGGGTGCAGGCGCCTTCTAATTCCCCCGAGGCCGTTGTTGATTCTAGGCTATTTTTTAGACTAGTAAGTGTGCAACGATCAGAAGCGAAGCTTAAGTATCTTGCAGGATCTGAATCTTTAATGGGCGCATGGATTAGTGATGTGTTACCAGAAGATGCAGCTGGGCATATTCGAACTGAATTTCAGAAGTTAGCAGTATCATGAAAATACTAGTCACTGGTGGTGCTGGCTACATTGGTTCGGTAGTAGTTGCTGATTTAATCAAATTAGGACATCAAGTAAAAGTATTTGATGATCTCTCAACTGGTCATGAAGATGCCATAGATCCAGCTGCTACTTTTATCAATGGCAGCATGTTAGATAAACTCGCACTAGCGTCAGCATTGCATAATTGCGAAGCTGTTATTCACTTTGCAGCTAAATCTTTAGTCGGTGAATCTGTAACTAATCCTGAACTCTATTGGAATACCAATTTAATTGGAACCAAAAACTTGTTAACCGCTATGGTTCAAGCGGATGTCAGAAAAATTGTTTTCTCCTCCACGGCAGCGGTTTATGGTGATCCACTATCGAGTCCAATCACCGAAACTGCTCAAACAATTCCAAAAAGTCCCTATGGTGAAAGCAAGTTAGCAGTTGATGATCTTCTTAGTGAATTTTGCCAAAGTGAGAAATTCGCAGCCATCAGCCTTAGATACTTCAATGTGGCTGGGGCGGTTGGTAACTTAGGTGAACGACATAGCCCTGAAACTCATTTGATTCCAAATATCTTGTCAGCTGTTCTGAATTCTGAGCATATTTTTGAAATATATGGAGATAGCTGGCCAACTAAAGATGGGACCTGCATTAGGGACTACATCCATGTAGCTGATTTGTCAGTTGCGCATGTCAAAGCCCTAACAAAGCTGACTCACGGTACTCATCACATCCTCAATCTAGGTACAGAAACAGGATCAAGTGTCCTAGATGTGGTCGCCGCAGTTGAAGCCGTTACCGGGAAAAAGGTAGAAACTCAAATAAGTTCGCCTCGCGATGGTGATCCAGCAATATTAGTTACGTCAAACAAGTTAGCTAAGGAAATATTAGGCTGGGAACCAGTTTATGACCTACCTAAAATTGTTGAAGACGCATATGAATTTATGAAGGCCAATAGGTGAAAACCGTAATCGCGCGTGCCCCCGGTCGAGTAAATGTAATTGGTGAACACACCGATTACACTGGCGGTTTTGTATTTCCAATGGCGATTGAGCTGGGTGTTACAGCGCAATTAAGCAAACGAACTGATCAAATAGTTTCAATGCGGTCAAAACAACTGCCAGGTGATTTTGAGTTTAACTTAAGTGAGCTAACGCCTGGTTTAGTTACTGGATGGGCTGCATACGTTGCTGGAGCCGTCTGGGCTGTTAAGCAGAATCTAGAAATCTCATTTGGTATCGATATATCTATTGATGCAGATCTTCCGCTGGGTGCAGGAATGTCATCTTCTGCAGCTGTTGAATGCTCAGTAATCTTGGCACTGGTTACTTTGCTCGAAAAAGATGTTCCTATGCGTGAATTGGCACGATGGGCAAAACGTGCTGAAAATGAATTTGTTGGCGTCCCCACAGGTTCAATGGATCAAGTGGCTTCATTGATGTCCAAGGCTGATCATTTGATGCTTTTTGATACTCGAGATGATGTAATTGATTTAATTCCAATTGATTTAACTTCTGCCGATGCAACATTTGTAGTAATTGACACAAGATCAAAGCATGAATTGACAGATGGAAGTTACGCCCAAAGGCGAGATGACTGCGAAGAGGCAGCAAAAATATTGCAAGTGAAATATTTACGCGACATCACTGATTTAGATAACGCCATTGACTCTCTAATCTCAGCAGGAGCAAACAATCGAATAATTCAAAGGTTGAGGCATGTGGTTACTGAGAATCAACGAGTGCTTCAGGCTGTGGCAGCTTTAAAAGCTTCTAATCTGCAGCAACTCGGAGAGTTGATAAACCAATCACATGCTTCGCTTCGAGATGACTTTGAAGTATCTTGCCCTGAACTGAACTTGGCAGTGAGTATTGCAATTGAAAGCGGAGCCTTTGGTGCTCGCATGATGGGTGGTGGATTTGGCGGGTCCACAATTACCCTGATCTCAAATCACTTAGTGGAGACTCTCAAAGAAAACGCAGTTGTGGGTTTTAAGCAAGCTGGATATCTCTCCCCTAAGGTTTATCTTGTTACCGCCAGCGAGGGAGCAAAAATTGTCTCAACTCACAACTGAATCTATTATCCATTTAACAGCCAGCAATGTTTCCCTAATTATTGACACTTCCAATGACCAGGTATCTGTTTTGTATTGGGGTAAAGCCTTGCGATATCCCAAGGCCAATCAAAGTAACTTTGATCTCTTAACTGATTCATTTAACTTCAGTGATTTAGACACCCCAGTTCATCCTGGCTTTTGGCGAGAAAATTCAAAAGGATGGCTAGGTGTAAGTGCGCTACTAGGACACCATCTTGGTGCTAATTTTTCACCAGACTTCAAACTTGTTTCACATTCAACAACGACGAATAAAGCGGAATTTAACGTTCTTGATGCTCAGATAGGCATCTCAGCTAAAGTGGAATTTGATCTGCAGGAAAGTGGAATTTTATCAATAACGCAGTCAATTACTAATCTTTCAGATAATCCGTTTACGATTAATTCACTATCTACCTGGCTTCCACTTCCAAGCCGTGCAACAAATTTGATGAGCTTTACTGGCAGATGGGTAAAAGAACGTCAAATGCAGTTAGCGCCCATATCGGTTGGAACTTTTGCGCGTGAGATTAGAGATGGCAGAAGTGGGCATGATGCAACAATCACGATGCTAGGTATAACACCAAATTGTGGATTCCAGGCTGGGGAAGCTTGGTCTTGTGGTCTGGCTTGGAGCGGCAATTCTCGTCATGCAGTTGAAAAATTACCAACAGGTCAACAAAGCATTGGCGCCGAAGAATTACTACTTCCTGGCGAGATAGTTCTGCTGACAAATCATACTTATCAATCACCGCAAGTTGTTTTTGCCTACAGTGATGTTGGAATTGATGGCATCTCAAATGCCCATTACAAATGGCTACGGAGCAGGCCAACGCATCCAACTAAAATCAAGCCACGACCAATTACTTTAAATGTTTGGGAAGCTGTTTATTTTGAGCATGACCTTGATCGACTTACCCAGTTAGCAAAAACTGCTCACGAACTGGGCGTAGAGCGTTTTGTGCTCGATGATGGTTGGTTTCATAACCGACGAGATGATTTTGCAGGATTGGGTGATTGGTGGGTAGATAAAAAAGTTTGGCCATCAGGACTAACTGAGCTAATCAAGGTGGTTAAATCTTTAGATATGGAGCTTGGCCTTTGGATTGAACCTGAGATGGTTAATCCTGATTCAGACTTGTATCGAAATCACCCAGATTGGATTTTGCAAGCTGGCGGCAGAACTCCACCAGAGCAACGTCATCAGCTAGTGCTTAACTTGGCAAATCCTGATGTTTATGATTATTTGCTTGAAAAAATAAATTTATTGTTAACTGAAAATGAAATTGATTACATTAAGTGGGATCACAATCGGGTGCTAATTGAGCCTGGTTATCAGGAGAAAGCGATAGTTAATCAGCAAACCAACGCCTTTTACAGGTTGATTGCCCAACTAAAGCAAGCTCATCCTGGATTGGAAATCGAATCTTGTGCTTCTGGGGGCGCGCGAATTGATCTGGGTGCAGCTTTGCATTTTGATAGATTTTGGACCAGCGATTGTAACGAGGCTTTAGAGCGAAACTACATTCAGCGTTGGACTGGTATCGCAATTCCACCTGAGATGTTAGGCACTCATATCGGACCACCAAAGTCACACACCACAGGTAGAACTCATAATCTTTCATTTCGAGCTACAACAGCTTTTTTTGGTCATGCTGGAATTGAATGGGATGTATCTAATGCTTCCGCTACTGAAAAGCAGCTGCTTGCTCAATGGATCAGCTATCACAAGTTAAATCGAGATTTATTACATTCAGGAAATGTAATCAGAGTCGAACAACCCGATGATGCAATTTGGGTGCATGGTGTAATTAATGAGGATAAAACCAGCGCAATTTTTAGTGTTTCTCATCTGAGCGCTATCAAATCAAGCAAAGCACCCAATGTCCAATTAGCTGGACTAAATCCTGCTGCTGAATATCAAGTGCGGATGGTAGAGCCTGCAGGCGCTGCTGAGACAATTCAATCTAGTTCTCCAGCATGGCGGTTTGGCGCAATTATTAGCGGTGACATATTGAACAATCACGGTTTGCGAGCTGAAAAATTACAACCAGAGAATGCCTATCTGATTGAATTAAAGCAAATTAATTAATCTTCTTGCTTTGATTTATTTCGCTTTTCAATGGCCATAAGTCGCCTAGCTTCTTCAGCGTACATATCAACATACTGCTGATCGCTGACCTCTCGGATGCTCTTCATGATTTCATCAGTAACAGCTCGCAGTGTGTCACGCTCTGTTCGCTGCTCGTACAAATGCGAGAAATCCAATGGCTTCCCAATTTTTATACCAACACGTCCTAGCTTTGGCATATTTCGCTCTGGGGGTTGGACCTCTCTTGTGCCATGTAGCCCAATTGGAATTACTGGAACTTTGTTCTCTAGCGCAAGCCGCGCCACACCAGTTCGACCTTTATAAAGCATGCCAGTGGGTGATCTGGTCCCCTCTGGATACAGCGCAATTAAGCCGCCGTTTTGGAGCACTTTGGCAGCAGCAGTTAGCGCATTTGATGCTCTTGAAGTTCCTCGCTCAACTGGTATTTGTCCTGCGCTTCTAAAAAAGGTTCGCATCGCAAATCCTTTAAGGCCCTTGCCTTCAAAGTATTCGGATTTGGCCAAAAAGGTTACTCGTCGCGAAGTTGCCAATGGCACCACGATGGAATCTATAAAAGATAGGTGGTTTGGAGCTAAAATTGCTGCACCAGTTTTAGGAATATTTTCAGCGCCCTCAATCCAAGGGGTGTAAAGCAGATTTACTAACGGCCCTAAGCTTCCATATCGAAGCAACCAATATACGGGCGTTTCGAGTCGTTCGTCATCAATGGCCACGGGCAAAAACTACGACCCATTCAGGCTGACAAGCTAAGGCCCCCCGCCCTACCATCATTCCCCTAGCGTAAGGAGTGCAAATGAATCATTTAACTGCACCGCTGAGCTCTCGTAAATCAGATGTGGGAGTTTTGCTGCTGCACGGATTTACTGGCTCACCAGCATCCATGCGGCCATGGGCTGAGCACCTAATTGAGCAGAATTATTCAGTTGAACTGCCAGTGCTGCCGGGCCACGCCACCAAATGGCAAGATTTAAATCAAACCACTTGGCACCAATGGTACGCAGCTGCTCATCTCTCCTATTTAAAGTTAGCAGCAGATTGCTCAAATGTTTTTATCGCTGGGTTATCGATGGGTGGTGCGCTAGCGCTCAGATTAGCTCAGCATCAACCTGAAATAAGCGGGTTGCTACTGGTTAATCCTGCGATACTTGCAAAAAATAAACTTCTTAAGTTGGCACCAGTGCTTGGAAAGATAATTCCCAGCGTCCCTGCGGTTGGAAACGATATTGCTAAACCAGCTACAAACGAATACTCATACGATCGCACGCCAGTAGTAGCAGCAGCTTCGATGTTAGATCTATGGCAAGATGTTCGCAAAGGATTACATTTAGTTACAACTCCAACACTAATTTTTACAAGTCATAAAGATCATATTGTTCCACCAAAAAGTTCAGAGTTAATTTATCGAAATATTTCAACTCCACCAATGCATCTTGAGCAAATTTTTCTTGAGCGCTCATATCATGTAGCAACTTTGGATTATGAGATGGATGAAATCCATAGGCACTCAATAAATTTCATTAAATCTAAAACAAAATTAAGCTAACGTTGATACTGCTTACGGGCTAGCACTACTGCATCAATTGTTGCAGCAGTAACAATATCTGGCCCTGTTAGCACTGGCGTGCCATTACCAACTCGTCCCGCGGTTGTTAAAAACGTGCCCAACATATCTACTGCATATCGCGCCTGCATTGCTTCTTGATTGTCAGTCATAAATAAAATCTGACCATTTCGAAGCTCATTCTCTAATGTTTCTGAATATCCCATAACCCCGACAGTTAATTTTCGAACTACATTTTCACGTGCCTTGTTGAAAATGCCACTAAGTTTTGGATTTGCCAACAAAATGGCATCTACATCTTTATCGCCTGCAATTGCTTTTCGAATACTCTCCGGGGCAGCTTTGGCCGATACCTTAACTGAAATTACAGCTGAACTTTTTAAAATATCTCCAGCTTCTCTACAAAGTGCCACTTCGCGGCTTTTAGCTGCACTGGTTGAGGTGATACATAATAAGCTTTTTTTGTTCAATGCTTTAAACCGCGATCCAACCGCGTTACCAGTTCCGGCATCAGTGACCCCAACAAAGCCCAGCGCACCAAATGGCAGCGCAGCTGCTGAGTTTTCGCCAATGCCGACAATTGGAATTCCGGTACCAGAAACCTGTGAAAGCGTTTTGCCCATTTTTGCACCATCAGCAGCAATAACAATGCCAGCTATATTCTCTTTACCTGAGAGTGATTTTAAATTCTTAACAGCATCATCTACAGAAGTTGGAATGTATGTCTCAACTGCATAGTTAAACCGTTCTGCTGCTTGCTTGGCAGCAGTCTCCATCGCCTTAACTGTGCGCTCATCTTGATTGGGTTTAGTTATCAGATAAATATCCTTGCCAACAGTAAATGTCTTTTCTTCAATCTGTTTGGTTTGAACATTCAGAACATCAGTGTTATTTGCGCAGGCAGTTAAAAGCAGTGCGACAGCTAGTAGCAAAATTTTCTTCATAACCTGGCCAAGTCTGCCACACCCACCATGCCGGCATCATTGCCCAACTTTGCCGAGACAATTTTCGCCATTGGACGGTGATCTTTTGCCGCTAATCTCTGCTCAAAAGCCGTACGAGCTGGATCAAGTATCAAATCACCAGCATCACCACCGCCACCTCCGACAATAAAGATCTCGGGATCAAGCATCGCAGCAACAGCAGCCATGCCGTATCCCAACCATTTTCCGGCGTCAGCCAGGATCGCTATTGACGCTGGATCTCCATTTAGGGCTGCAGCTGTGACCATCTGGCCGGTTAACAACGTGACATCACCACCGCAGGATCTAAAAAGCGTGTCAGCGCCTGGGCTGCCACTTGCCACAAAAGTTCGAGCACTTCGAGTTAGTGCCTGGCCACTTGCATATTGTTCTAAACATCCTCGTTGGCCACAGCCACATAATTGCCCATCTGGCTTAATCACCATATGCCCTGCTTCTGCAGCCATGCCATATCCGCCAATTAACAATTTGTCATCAATGACAATTCCGCACCCTAATCCAGTTCCAATAGTCAATAGAACAATATTTGAATATCCAACTCCAGCGCCATGCTTATACTCTCCCCAAGCTGCACTGTTGGCATCATTTTCGAGCAGCACTGGCAGGCCCGTAGCTAGCTCAACTTCACTTTTGATTGCTGAACCAGTTAAATCCACGTTTGGAGAGAACATAATTTGATCTCGTTCGCGATTGATTAAACCAGCAGCTGAGATGCCAATTGCAGTTACATCATTTTCCGCACGAAGTCTATTTATGCCAGCAATTACAGCTGCAAGCATCTTGGTTCTATCATTTGCTGGAGAGCTAATGTGTTCGCGCCGCAGAATTTCACCAGACTCAGTTATCACGCCAATTGCAATTTTTGTTCCACCGATATCAACACCAATAGTTAAACTCATATTTGAACCATTCGTTCGCTGAGTCTATTTAATATCTTCTGCGCCATCTGCACCTCAGCTGATTTTTTCATTGCATTAAAAAGCGGATTTTTAAACCTAAGCTCAAGTTCATACGCTACCGCACAGCTGCTGCTATCGAGCGCAATTAACCGAAAAACGCCCGTTAATTCAGTTAGCAAATCTGATTCAACCAATTCCCATTCCAAAGTGCTGTCATCTGATTTAGTGACCATTATCTGCACCGCATCCGTTAAGCCAGCAGCAGAAATCTCAAATCTGATTACCGTTTGGGCCAGATCTGCTGAGCGTGAAACCACCGTCATATTATCTAAACCTGACCATGCTGGATAACCATTAAAATCAAGTAGAACTTCAATTACGTCAGGCAGCGGTGACTGAATTACAATTTCTAAGGCAGGTGCGCTACTCATGTGTTTCTACTTTCTAATTGAGTTTGCAGAATTTTTCCCCTTGAGTTTAAGCCAAACTCTTCTTTCACCCATTCTCTGCCAGCGTTACCAAACCTAGTCCTTAGCTGTGAGTCACTTAAAAATTTGTCCAATTGTTCAAAAAGGTTTTTCTCAGAAACTAATTCTCCTGTTTGACCGGCAATTATAGCTTCAACTGCACCTCCACTTGCTCCAGCTAAAACAGCAACGCCACTTGCAGCAGCTTCTAAGTAAACAATTCCAAAACCTTCAATATCTAATCCGTTATAACGGCTTCTGCAGGGCATGACAAATAGGTCTGCTAAATTGTAAATATCTGGCAGTGCCTCAAAATTTATGGAACCAAGAAATTTTACATATTCAGTTACTTTATTTTTCGAAGTCAGATTTAATAATCTTTTTTGATCGGGTCCGCTACCTGCAACTAAAAAAATTAAATCTGGATGTTTATCAACTAATTTTGGCATCAGCCTAATTACAGAGTCAAAGCCCTTGCGGGGCATTAATCTTGAGAGTCCTAGCAATACTGTTTTGCCCTCTAAATTAAATTCTTTTCTAAGCTCATTTTTTGCATCTATTGAATATGGTGCAAATCTATTTGAATCCACCGCAGGGGTTAACTTAATTAGCTTCGCTTGCGTTCCTAGCAAGGGTGAAATCTTTTGTTTTGTGTAATTTGTTAGGTAGGTAACAACATCAACATGCTTTCCACAGCGCTTAAGAACCCAACGCAAGATTGGAATTTTAGCCCAACCCGCTTCATGCCCGTGAGTTATAGCAACTATATTTTTTATCCCAGCTCGCTTAAGAGCTTTACTCATCAATGCCAGCGGCGCTAATGCGCCAAAGAGCACCTGATCGCATTGATGCTGATCTGCTAACTGTTTTGCTTTACGCAGATGCTTGGGCGTTGGTAGCATCACTAAAGTATCTGCACGAATAACTTCATAAGTAAGTTTCTTGTCATACTCAGTTGCACCAGACCAATTTGAGGTATAAACCACGATTGAGTTTGGATCTAACTCTGAGAGCAGCTGACTGACAAATGTCTGAATTCCACCCTTTCGAGGCGGAAAATCATTAGTTATCACCAAAGTTCTAGGCACGAGGTCAATTTACTCGGTTTGTCACCATGCAACCAGCAGCTATGGCTTTTATGATCGGCCTGTGAGGAAATTTATGGTGATGCTGATTGCGGCTTTGCTGCTATTGCCGCAAACTGCATCTGCTTCACCAACTGCAGGCAGCTCAATGGGTGATCGCATTGTGTTTGATATTTCATTGCAGCGAGTTTGGTTAGTTAATGAATCTGCTGGCTGGGTGAAAACTTATCTTGTTTCAGGTTCTCGATTTGACTATCATCACAAACCTGGCAATTACAAAGTTTTCTCTAAGTCTCGCACCACAACTTCATATTTGGGCAATGCAACCATGAACTATATGGTCAGATTTGATCGTGGAAAAAATTCCAACATTGGATTTCACGATATCCCCCGTTACGCAGATGGAACTTTTGCACAAACCGATCGGCAACTAGGCACGCCACTATCTGATGGCTGCGTTAGGCAACGAGTAAGTAATGCCAAATCCCTTTATAAGTTTGCCAAAGTTGGCACCCCGGTAGTTGTCATTCCGTAGCTTGTTCTGAGTTGTCTAGGACTAATCGAAGCGGTGAGACCAGGCCAGATTTACTTAGCACTGAGATCAAAGCTAAGTCTGCACCTGATAATTCGGTTGGAGCACCTATCAATGCTGCAACCACGCAGTCGCTGCACTCAATAAATCTAACCTGACAACTGTCGCAATCGATCTTGATCACCGCAGGTTGGTTGATCCGTGGTAGTTGGTTCATGGCTACAGCGTAAACAGTTGGTCTGACAATTAAATGGAATCTAGCAAGCCCACTAGTTTTTCGGGGCGATGCTCCCCAAACACCCTTCGAGCTGTGCCGCTTCGAGAGCGAAGAGCGATCGATTCTGTTGTAGCCCCGCCAGATTGATAGCGCACTCCGGTTAACAGCTCACCATCTGTAATTCCTGTTGCTGCAAAAAATGCATTGTCGCTTCGAACCAAGTCATTCATGGTAAGCACCTGCCGCAGATCCATGCCCTCTTCAGCCGCATTGGCAATCTCAGTTGGCAATTGCGGAGCTAACCTGGCTTGAATTGCTCCTCCTAATGTTTTAAGTGCGCAAGCTGCAATCACACCCTCAGGGGTGCCGCCTATTCCCATTAATAGATCCACGCCAGTATCTGGGCGTGCTGCCATTACAGCTGCCGCAACATCGCCATCTTGGATTAACCGAATTCGCGAGCCAGCCATCCGGATTTGATTTATTAATTCAAAATTACGAGGTCGGTTTAGCACCATCACAGTGATATCAGCTAACCGTTTGGATTTTGCTTTGGCAACATTTGCCAGATTAACTGAAACTGGAGCATCGATATCAATTGCACCTTCAGCACCTGAACCAACCACAATTTTGTCCATATAAAAAACCGAGGAAGGCGAATACATGCTGCCACGGTCAGCAACTGCGATAACTGAAATAGCATTTAACTGCCCATTTGCCGTCAATGCTGTTCCATCAATGGGATCCACCGCTACATCAACTTGCGGTCCTAAGCCGTTTCCTACTTTTTCACCATTGAACAACCATGGCGCATTGTCTTTTTCGCCCTCACCAATAACAACAACACCAGAAATATCAACCGAGCTCAAGATAAAACGCATTGCTTTTACGGCAGCATCATCTGCCAGCTGCTTATCTCCTCGACCTACCCACGGGGCCGCAGCGAGCGCTGCTGCCTCTGTGACGCGAACTAGCTCTAGTGCAAGATTGCGTTCTGGCTTTACGTGATTCAATTACTTCCTCGTTCCACCCAGTTTTGGGATCGCTGCACAGCGCGCTTCCATCTCACATATTCCCATTCATCTCGGCCAGCTGGAGTAAATTCACGATCTATTCCAATGCTGCTTCGAAGCTCATCTTTATCTGCCCAAACCCCAGTGCCAAGACCGGCTAAAAATGCTGCACCAATCCCCGTCGATTCCAAAGTTATACCTCGCACTACTGGAACTTTTAGAATATCTGCTTGCATCTGCATCAATAAATTATTAGCTGCCGCACCACCATCAACACGCAATTGAGCCAGCGGGCGTTGCGTATCTTTTACCATTTCTTCAACTACATCTCGCACCTGAAATGCAATTGCTTCCAGCGTCGCGCGCGCAATATGAGCTGCAGTAGTGCCACGAGTAATGCCTTGAATTGATCCTCGAGCATACGGATCCCAATACGGTGCGCCAAGGCCAGATAGTGCTGGCACAAAAACTACGCCATCAGTTGAATCAACCCTGCTCGCTAACGCTTCAATCTCAGCTGCGCTTTTGATAATGCCAAGTCCATCTCGTAGCCATTGCACTGCTGCTCCAGTTACAAAAACTGCGCCCTCGAGAGCATAAGTTAACTTTCCAGATGGTTCTTGCCAAGCAATGGTAGAAAGCAGCCCACGATCTGAGATTTTTAGTTCATCTCCTGTGTTGTACAAAATAAATGATCCAGTTCCATATGTACATTTACTATCGCCTATATCAAATGCCACTTGCCCAAATAGTGCTGCTTGTTGATCTCCTGCTATTCCTGCTATTGGCAGCGTTAAACCTAAAAACTCAGCTGGATCAGTTTTACCAACAACGCCATAGGACGAGACAACTTCAGGCAAAATATCTCGAGGCACTTGGAAAATTTCTAACAACTCATTATCCCAGTCGCCAGATTTGAGATTTAATAATTGAGTTCGAGATGCATTTGATGCATCAGTTACGTGAACCGCACCTTTAGTCATGCGCGAGATTAAAAACGTATCTACTGTACCAACTACAAATTTTCCAGCGAGAACACCTTGCCATATCTCTTTATCATTTTTAGCCAGCCATAAAAATTTAGTAGAAGAGAAATATGGATCTAGGCCAAGTCCGGTTTTTTCGCGAACAAATTGCTCGATACCAGTATTGCGCAGCTCTACCACTAAATCTGAAGATCTACGGTCCTGCCAAACAATGCCGCGTCGAGGTCCGCTAAACGTTGCGCGATCCCAAACCATCACAGTTTCACGCTGATTAGTGATTCCAATTGCCGAGATCTGCGCCGCCCCAACCGCCGCTATCACAGCGCCTACTGCCGAGAGCGTTGCTTGCCAGATTTCATCAGGATCATGCTCAACCCAGCCAGGCTGCGGGAAATGCTGCGGGAATTCAGCATTGCCACGAGCTAAAACCTCGCCTCGATCTCCTATTACCAGCGCTGTAACGCTGGTAGTGCCAGCATCAATAGCTAATAGGCCCATAATCGCGCTCCATCTAACAGTTCTTGTTACCTTCTTGTTATCAATATCGTTACTACTGCGTTACCAAAGCCTCAGTTAGCTGTGACTTAAAGCGAAGCCTGAAAACTAAAACCTATCTAGGCTTAGCCACATGCTTAACCGAGACCAAACCTTAGCGGCATTAGTCGAAGAAATCGATGCCGTTGTGATCGGTGGTGGAATTAATGGCGCCGTTGCAGTTGCTGCACTTTCGGCTCGGGGCATCAATGTCGTCCTAGCTGAAGCCAATGATTTTGCCAGCATGACAAGCCAAGAATCATCAAACATGATTTGGGGCGGCATTAAATACTTGCAAGATTATGAATTCCGCCTGGTTTGGTCATTGTGCCGGTCTCGTAATGAGTTACTTGCAAAATATCCTAATCGCGTCAAACAAATTCCCTTCTTTGCAGTAATTGGCCCAACATCTCCTTTTAATCGAGTGCTTGGATTTTTGGGGTCAACTTTGTATTGGTTTTTTGGACGATTAAAAACTCAAGGTCCAAAAATTTTTAGTAATTCTGGGATTTCTAAAATAAATAGATTCATACGGCTAGCATCAACTAAGGGCGCAATTCAATACAGCGATGCTATTTTATTGGATAATGATGCGCGGTTTGTTTATGAGTTCATAAAAACTGCAGGTTCACACAATGCCAAAGTGCTAAATTATTTTGAAATTATTAAAGCAACCCCAAGAACTAATGGCTGGGATCTAACCGCGTTAGACAAGATAAGCGGAGCTGAAGTAACTTTTAAAGCTAAAGTTTTGATCAATGCTGCAGGTCCATATGCAAAAATATTAACTGATCAATTTGAAATACCAACTGGTCACGAAATTGTAATTTCTAAAGGGGTGCATTTAATAGTTCCTCACATTGAAACCAATAACAAAGTACTTGCATTCTTTGATGATGCCGGACGGCTTTTTTATGTTCTACCCATGCACGATCGAACCGTTATCGGCACAACTGATACTCCAGCTCAATCTGCAGGCGTAACAGTCACTGATGAAGATAGAGATTTCCTGCTAGCACAAGCTAACCGCTGTTTAAATCTAGATCGAGATTTAGTTAGAGCTGACATCATTGCTGAACGATGTGGGGTACGCCCGCTAGTTGTGAACAAATCTGCAAATCTAGAAAAAGTTGATTGGGTTTCGCTTTCACGCAAGCATGAAGTAGAACTGAATAAGGAATTAAACTCAATCTCAATCTTTGGTGGCAAACTTACAGATTGCATAAATGTTGGCCATGAAGTAACTGAGTTGGTCATCAAGCTTGGAATTCAACCAACAAAGAATTTAAACTGGGTCGGAGAATCAGATCCAGATATACCTAATGAATTGATAACCCAGCTAGCTAATTTCCACAGTGATGCTGCGGAATTGGGAATACAACTTTGGCGAAGGCATGGAGCTACTGCTTTTCAGATTGCCAGATCTTTTAATGATGATCCGCTAAATAGTAAGTTGATTTTCGAGGGCTTATATTTCACAGTTGGCGAGCTTAAGCACATTATTAAAACAGAACATGTGGTTAATTCTGATGATTTATTAAGACGTAGAACTCCGCTAGCGCTGCTGCGAAGCGAAGCTGAATTAGCACAAAATTTACACTTGCAGGAACTTTTAAAATTGATTAAATAGTTTGCTCTATTTCATGACTATCATTTTGAAATACTTCTAACATGCTAGAAGCTGGATACTTGCCATTAAGAATATTAGCTACATGGCTAATGATTGGAACTGAAATATGATGCTTTTCTGCTATTTGTAAAATAGGTTCGGTTGATTTCATTGCTTCTACAGTTTGGCCAATTAAGCTCATTGCTGTTGAAATACTTTTGCCCTCTCCCACCAAAACACCAAAACTGCGATTTCGTGAAAAGGCTGATTGACTTGTCGCAATCAAATCGCCAATGCCAGCTAGGCCTAAAAATGTCTCATGATGACCGCCTGCAGCCACTCCAATGCGTACCATCTCGGCCAATCCCCGCGTCATGATTGCAGCTTGCGAATTTTCGCCTAATCCAAGACCAATAATAATTCCAGTTGCAAGCGCAATAATATTTTTTGTAGTTCCTGCTACTTCCACACCTGTAACATCATTTGTTCGAAATAATTTATATTTTTCGCTAGAGCAGAGCTGTTGAACTAATAATGCGGTTTCGCTATCAGCTGAGGCAACAGTGGCCGCAGCAAATTGTCCTGCTGCTATTTCAGATGCAAGATTAGGGCCACTAATTACTGCGAATTTATTCGGGATAAATTCTGCTACAACCTCACTTACTCGTTTTCCTGAATCATGTTCTAAGCCTTTAATCAAACTAACTACAACTGCATCTGGTCCAATATCAGCTGCCCATTCATTTAAATTTACACGTAACCGCTGCGCTGGCATGGCCAGCACAACTAACGGGGCGTCTTGCAGCGCGATTTTTGGATTGCTTGCAACATTTAGCATTTTGGAAAACTTTAATTCAGGATGATATTTTGGATTAGTTCTAGAAGCTGCTATTTCAACTAGTAGCTCTGGATTTGAACCCCATAAATTAACAGGAATTAGATTCTCATCTAATAATTTTGCAAAAACCGTTCCCCAAGAGCCAGTTCCCATTACCGCAACTCGATTTAGCTCCAACGCTATTCCTCATCGATTCGAGCAATCAGCTCAACTGCTGCTCCAGCACCGCACCACCTACACCTTACATCTTTAAGTTCATCAATAACTAGCTCTTGATCTTCAACAATATGATTTCCAGCCAAGTCAAAATGCCAGAATTCATTTGCCCGCTGCTCACGTATTACATCAAATCTGGTCAGATTTCCGCATCTAGTACAGCGCCATCTTGATTGTGCATCTGGGATATTTGGAATTGTCATGGCGGCAGGATACCCAACATTTGTCCGGATGTGGCATTAGGTTTAGTGAGTGCAACAACAAATTTCATTCGATGAGCTCGCCATGCCGCTGCATGAAGTGACTTTTGCTATTTTGGATATTGAAACAACAGGTGGCAGCCCAGATTTGAATGCAATCACTGAAATTGGCATTGTTAAAGTCAAAGGTGGCGAAATATTAGGTGAGTTTCAAACCTTGGTGAATCCAGGTGTTGCAATTCCAATAAATATTGAGATCCTAACTGGGATATCAACCAGCATGACTACAACAGCTCCCCGGATAGACCAGGTGCTACCTAGTTTTTTTGAGTTCATGGCTGGTGCAATACCCGTTGCACATAACGCTCGATTTGATATTGGATTTCTCAGATGCGCTGCGATTCGCCATGGCTACTCTTGGGATCTACCAAAAGCCTTAGACACAGTGCAGCTGGCAAAAGTAGCACTGGGCCGCGATGAAGTAAGAAATCGCAAATTGGCCACGCTAGCTCAGCAATTTGGCACCACAGTGCAACCAAATCACCGGGCTCTCGCTGATGCTCGGGCAACAGTTGAGGTATTTCATGCCCTGCTTGAACGCCTGGGCAGACTTGGTGTGCATGACTTAGATGAGCTTCAAGAAGTTTCGCCAAAAATTTCTGAACAGGTGCGCGCGAAATCAAAACTTGCCGATCAACTCCCTAATCTTCCAGGATGCTATTTGCTTAAGGATGCGCAAGGGACAGTTTTATATGTCGGAGTGAGTCAGGATTTAAAAAAACGAGTAAGAAGTTACTTTACTAAAAGCGAACAGCGCAATCATGTTCGAAATGTAGTAGCAATTACTACATCTGTTTCTACTGTGATTTGTACAACTGCTACCGAAGCTCGGGTACGTGAACTGCGGCTCATCGCACAGCATCGACCGCCTGCAAACAAAGTTGCTCGAAACCCTGAGAAAATTTGGTGGATATATTTCACCAATGATGTAGTTCCAAGATTAATAGTTTCAAAAAATCCACCAGAGTTAGAACAGCCAGCGCTAGGCCCATTTAATAAAAAGGCAATTGCCAGCGAGTTGCAAGATTTTATAAATAATCATTTTCAATTACGCACTTGCATCGACAAGTTAAACACCAGGCCAAATCATCCTGGTTGCATTCGAGGTGAGATGAATCATTGTGTGATGCCATGCCAATCAGCTGATCTAAATGACTATTTAGGTTTAGTCAAAGAAGTTGAATTAGTTATGAATGGAAATACAGCAAATATCGATCAAGCCATAAGGGAGAAGCTGCAACAACTATCGGCAAGTGAAAGATTTGAAGATGCTGAAAAACTTAAACGGGCCTGGATTGGTCTTGATCGGGCTGCAAATAGAATTTCAAAGCTACGTAAAATAGTGAAGCTAGATCTATTTGTCTCTCAGAACAAAACTCAAACTGGAGTTGAGATTCATGTCATTAAATACGGACGCCTTGTTGCCACTGCAGCTGCAGCAGATGATAGCAGGCTACCTGAGGTAATTAATGCAATGCTGACGACTGCAGAGCTGGTTGAAGCACGCGGAATTCTTCCAGCTAAATCACTGGCGAACTTTGATGATGCGCCAGCGGCAATTGGTGAAGCTGAACTGTTAATGAGCTTGCCAGATTTAGCAGCAGCGCTAGCTGACAGCGCAGAATTTCTGCCAATTCCTTAATTTTTCTAAAGCAGCACCGCTATTGATGACAGCTGCAGCCGCTGTAATTGCCTCTTGCCATTGGGCATTGGTAACTAATCGTGAAGCTGCCAAAACTTTAATTTGGTGTGCCAAAATGCCAGCAGCTGCGTTTAAAATCACAGCATTTCGAATTGCCACAACTGTGGGATTTAGTTGGGTGGGGTCTAAAGCAGCAATGAGTTTTTCGGCATTTTCCAGAGCATCGCCACCGTTAAGTAATTCGCTTTTTGCAAAAGGTATATCAAATTCAGTTGGAACAAAAACTTGTTTCTCAAATATATTTTTTCCAAACTGCCAGATAGTTGAAGTTGTAGTGATTGTAATTTCATCTAATCCATCATCGCCATGAACCATAAACCCAACACAGCCTCGTTCACTTAGCACTTTCGCCATTAACTCGGCACGAGCTGCATCAGCCACGCCAACTACCATCGAGGTCGGCTGGGCTGGGTTTGCCAGCGGACCTAAGATATTGAAAATTGTTGGTAGCCCAATTTCTTTTCGAACTGCAGCAACATTTTTCATAGCTGGATGAAATTGAGGCGCAAAACAAAATGCAATACCAACTTCATCTGCACATTCTTTTATCTGAATATCATTCATATTCAGATAAATTCCAAGAGCTTCGAGCACATCTGCTGAACCAGATTTGCTGCTTGCGGCTCGATTGCCATGCTTTATAACTTTTATCCCAGTTGCTGCTGCAACTAAGGCAGCAGTTGTCGAGATGTTCACTGAGCCCGATTGATCTCCACCTGTGCCAACAATGTCCAAACAAACTTCTGGTACCTCAATTAGCGAACTGCGTTCCAACATTGCTGCCACAAAACCTGTGACCTCAGCTGCCGCTTCACCTTTAGTTTTTAACCCTAAAATTATTTCTTTAATCTGCTCATCGCTGAGTTGATTATCCATAATTAAACCCATTAGGGATTTACTGGTTTGAAAGTCAAGGTCAATGCGATTAGCAACTAGCTTTGAAATTTCAGGAAAAAGCATTATTTATTGGGAGATCGATGTTCTGTGTCGAAGCAGCGTCGCTGCAGTTTCAGCGAGCACAAATGGATCAAGTGGCTTGGGCACTACAGCTTCAGCTTTAGACCACGTGGCCAACCATGCATCTTGCGCGCGGGCAATTACGGCCAAAAATGGTGGGCAGTTAAAAATTTCATCTTTGGCTTGCCTAGCAAGACCTAAGCCACCAGCTGGGTTTGCGTCAGCGTCAACTATCACGAGGTCATATTTTTGCTTTTCGAGTCGCTGCCAGAACATTGGCGCAGTTGCCACATCTTGAATTGAGACCTCATCGAGATCAGCAGCAGGTCGCTTTCCAAGCGCTGCGCTGATATCTCGGCGGAAAGCTGAATCGTGGCTGTAAACCAAGATTTCCAGTGTTTTCGTGGCTTCTTGCATCAGGTAGGCCTTTCTAGACGCAATTATGGCTGTTAAATGAGTTTATTGAGCAGGTTGAGCCTATCGGGCTTTGTTAGATTGCTAACAATCCAAGCCATTTCGGGTAGACCATTCACCTCACAAAGCTGATTTAATGGCAAGATACCCCCATGGAAACTCTGACCCCAACTCCTACGCCTCATCCAGCCCGTCCCTCAAAAACTGCTGTTGGAACTGTGGTTTGGCTAGCGAGCGAGTTGATGTTTTTTGCTGGCCTATTTGCGATGTTTTTTACCGCAAGGTCAGTTAGCCCTGAACTATGGGCAGAGCGCACTGAATTATTGAATGTTCCTTTTGCAGCGTTCAACACCACAATCTTGGTGCTCTCCTCTGTTACAGCTCAGTTAGGCGTATTTGCGGCAGAGCGCGGCGACGTAAAGTTATTTAGACGCTGGACTGTAATTACTTTTTTCATGGGTGCATATTTTGTCTCAGGTCAGGTTTACGAATATGCTGAATTAGTTCAATATGGATTGCTAATGTCTACCGATCCATATGGCTCAATGTTTTATGTCACGACAGGATTTCACGCGCTGCATGTAACTGGTGGCTTGATTGCTTTCCTTTATGTGTTACTACGCAGTTATCAAACTAGAAGATTTACGCATGGCCAAGTTACATCTGCTGTAGTTGTTTCGTATTACTGGCACTTTGTTGACGTTGTTTGGATCGCGCTATTTGCTGCAATTTATTTATTAAAGTAATTAAGAGAGGATCAAGTGGCTAAAGCAATGGGCACGGTAGGAATTAGTAAATACCGTAAGCACCCAGCAGTTTTATTTGTGCTGATGCTAGTTGGATTGATCATCACCGGTGGTCTTTATTCAATTGGAGCAACTGCTGCAAATAAAGTCGCCAAGGATTCTGTTTCAGCAGCAGCAATTCTTAATGATCCAGCCAGCATTGATGCTGGCAAGCGATTATTTGCAACTGGTTGCGCAACCTGCCACGGTTTAAATGCGCAAGGCGCTTCAGATGGTCCAACATTGATTGGAGTTGGTGCGGCTTCTGTGCATTTTCAAGTTGCAACAGGTCGAATGCCAATGGCAGCCCCAGGCGCTCAAGTTATGCGAAATAAGCCGCAGTACACCGAAGAGCAGACGCTGCAGCTAGCTGCGTATGTAGCTTCGCTAAGTCCTGGTCCAGCGATTCCAACTGCTGCTCAACTAAATTGGGCTGGCGCAGATTTAGCTGAAGGTGGCGAGCTTTTTCGAGCCAACTGTGCCCAGTGTCATTCATTCTCAGGCAGAGGCGGTGCGCTCACCGAAGGCAAATACGCCCCAACGCTGATGCTGGCAACTCCTGAACAAATTTACGAAGCGATGATCACCGGCCCGCAGGCAATGCCAATATTTAATGATCAAACTTTGAACGTGGAAGAAAAGCAAGCGATATTGAAGTACATCGAATACTTAAAGGATTCTCCAAATCCAGGCGGACTTGAACTTGGTAGATATGGTCCAGTTACTGAAGGGCTCTTTCTTTGGACAGTTGGCATTGGGGCATTATTAATGGTGGCAATCTGGATTGGAGTTAAGGCCAAGTGAGCAGCAACGAGCATAATGAAACTGATAATCAGGTAGTACCGGTAACGCAAACAAGTTCAGAGGTTCGTTTACCAAACAGCCAACTGCCGCTGCACGTTCTGCGACGTGCAGATGTGGATCCAATTGCTGCTGGCAGAGCAGAGCGTCAAGTTTCAATTATGTTTTTACTCTCAGCTGTGTTCACGGTGTTAGCAACAATTACTTTTTTTGCAATTCCAGTTGATAAATTCATCAGAGTTCCAGGAGCTGGAGTAACACAGGCATCAAACTTGGCCTTGGGTGTGACTTTAGGTTTGGCAATTTTCCTGATCGGAACTGGTGCTATTCATTGGGCGCGTAAACTGATGCCAGATGATGAAGTAATTCAGTCTCGCCACTCCTACGCATCTAGCAATCAAATTCGTGAATCTGTAATGCAAGAGATTCGCGAAGGTGGAATTGAATCAGGATTTGCAACTCGCAAAATTGTTCGTCGTTCATTACTCACCGCACTTGCAGTGTTGCCACTTCCAGCGGTTATTTTGGCGCTGGATTTTGGACCAATGCCAAAAAATGAGCTGCGTGAAACTTTATGGACTAAAGGCATGCGATTAGTAACTGACCCAACTGGTCGATATCTACGTCCAGAAGATTTTTCAGTTGGATCCTTAGTTTCTGCCCATCCAGAGAACCTGCATGCCTGGGAAGAGGAGAATCACAACCTAAATGCCCGAGCTAAAACCTCAATCTTGGTTGTTCGCATGACCCCAGAGCAACTGCGTACCTCGCAAGGTGAAGGTTGGGACTATCAAGGCATCATCGCCTACTCCAAAATCTGCACCCATGTGGGTTGTCCGATTGCGCTTTATGAACATCGCACCCATCATTTGCTATGTCCATGTCATCAGTCCACCTTTGACTTGGCAGATTCGGGAAATGTGGTTTTTGGCCCGGCAGCTCGCCGACTACCACAGCTACCGCTAGGCGTGGATGAAGAAGGTTATTTAGTTGCGTTATCAGATTTTCAAGAGCCAATTGGCCCTAGTTTTTGGGAGCGTTAATGAGCACTGAGATCACCCGCGGACCTGTTGATAAATCAATCGATGGCGGCATTAAGTATCTAGACGAACGCTATGGCACATCTGGCTTCATCAAGCGCAACATCAAGAAGGTGTTCCCTGACCATTGGTCCTTTATGCTCGGCGAGATTGCACTTTACTCATTTATAATTTTGTTGCTTTCTGGTGTTTATTTAACATTTTTTTATAAGCCATCCCTAATTGAAATTGTTTACGATGGCTCATATCTACCGCTTAAAGGAATCAAAATGAGTGAGGCATATGCCTCAACGCTGGAAATCTCATTTGATGTTCGAGGCGGGCTATTGATGCGTCAGGTTCACCACTGGGGTGCGCTGCTGTTTGTAGCTGCAATCACAGTTCACCTGCTCCGAGTTTTCTTCACTGGTGCGTTTCGCAAACCTCGCGAGTTAAATTGGGTGATTGGCGTTGGCCTGCTAGTGCTGGCAATTTTTGAAGGTTTTTCTGGCTACTCATTGCCAGATGATCTACTTAGCGGAACTGGCATTCGAATCGCCTCTGGCATCGCGTTGGCAATTCCGGTCATTGGCACTTATGTGTCATTCTTAGTTTTTGGTGGCGAATTTCCTGGACTTGATTTCATGTCGCGGCTTTACACGCTTCACGTGCTGATAATTCCAGGAATTATGTTAGCTCTAATAACCGCACATTTAATGTTGGTCTGGTTCCAAAAGCACACTCAGTATCCAGGCCCAGGTCGCACCAATAACAACGTGGTTGGGTATCCGCTAATGCCAGCTTATATGGCAAAAGCTGGTGGCTTCTTCTTTATTGTATTTGGATTTTTAGTGCTGCTAGCAGGATTAGTAACTATTAACCCACTTTGGGCATATGGCCCTTATATGCCTGATCAAGTTACTGCTGGCTCGCAACCTGACTGGTATATCGGATGGCTTGATGGTGGCACTCGCATCATGCCAAACTGGGAAATTGTGATCGCTGGCATTGGCACGTTGAGTTTAAATATTTTGATTCCTGCAGTTGTGGTGCCTGGCATCATGTTTACGCTGCTGGCGCTGTATCCATGGATTGAGCAGTGGATTACTGGCGACAACCGCGCGCACCACATCTTGGAGCGACCACGCAATAATCCAAATCGAACCGGAATTGGCGTGATGTCGTTAACGTTTTATGGCCTGCTTTGGATTGCTGGCGGAAATGACATCATCGCGCAGATGTTGGATTTATCAATTAACGATATGACTAGACTTATTCGAGTAGCGATTTTTGTAGCTCCGCCGCTAGCTTTTGTGATTACTAAGCGCATCTGTTTGTCCTTGCAGCACAGCGACAAAGAACGCTTACTGCATGGTGATCCAACTGGTAGATTGCTTCGCTTGCCAAGTGGTGAGTTCATTGAGGTCCACGAACCGCTAAGCGACAATGTTAAAGCTGTGTTGCTGGCGCGCACTGAGCTGCCAATGTTGCAACCTCCAGCTGAAGTTGATCAAAGCGGCGTTAAAACGCCAAAGCTTTGGGCTAAGAAGCTGCAGCACCGCTTGAATCGCTGGTGGTATGTTGATCAAATCCCAATGCCAACCATCGCTGAACTTGAGGCCGCCAAGCACCATGCGGTGCACGAGCTGCAAGAGGCGCAGGCGTTGGGGCTTGAGATTACCCATGATTTACCAGAGCCAACAAAAAGTCATTAATTCAGTGTTTTAAGAGACTAAATTGGTTTTATTGGCCAAACTAGGCCCATGAGATCAAACCGCATTCAGCGCTCTTGGTATATGTATGACTTTGCCAATTCCGCCTTCTCAACCACTGTTATCTCGGTTTTTCTTGGGCCATACCTAACTGGATTAGCGCAGGACCAGGCCAACAGCAATGGGTTTATCTCGGTGCTGGGTATTCCAATGGCAGCTGAGAGCTTATTTCCCTACACGATCTCAATTTCAGTGCTGTTGCAAGTAATTACGCTGCCCATAGTAGGAGCGCTTGCTGATCATGTTAAAAGCAGAACTAATCTGCTTGGCGCATTTGCGCTGCTGGGATCTGTTGCAACGATGTTGATGTATTTTGTTACTGCAGATACCTACCAATTTGGTTCATTACTTTTAGTGATTGCAAATGTGGCATTTGGCTCATCAATTGTGGTTTATAACTCCTACCTACCAGATATCGCAACAGCTGATCAGCGCGATGCTGTTTCGTCTAAAGGCTGGGGGCTTGGATATCTTGGCGGCGGAAGTTTGCTGCTGGCAAACGTTGCGCTATTTTTAACAGCCGAATCAATTGGTATCGCAGAATCTTTTGCGGTACGAATCTCAATTGTTAGCGCTGGTACCTGGTGGTTGCTTTTCACATTGGTATCGCTACGCGGACTTACTGGGTTGAATCGATCCCAAGGAAAAATGGGGGTGAGCAATCTCAAGCTCACTATTGGCCAACTGGTTGCAACTGCTAAAGATGCACGAAAGTATCCACAAACACTAAAATTTTTAATCGCCTATTTGCTGTATAACGATGGCATTCAAACTGTAATCGCGCTAGCTGGCACTTATGCTGCAATTGAGCTTTTACTTCCACAATCTGATTTAATTTTAGCCATCTTGATTGTGCAGTTTGTAGCGCTTGCTGGTGCGCTCTCGCTAGGTAAAGCTGCTGCAATATTTGGTAGCCGAAAAGTTTTGTTAGTTTCGTTAGTGGTTTGGACTTTTGCGGTGATTATGGCTTATTTCATACCCAAAGAAGAAGCTATTTTTTACTACCTACTTGCAGCCTTAATTGGTTTAGTGCTTGGAGGCTCACAAGCTTTATCACGATCACTGTTTAGTCAGATGATTCCAAAAACTCAGGAAGCTCAGTATTTTGCGGTTTACGAGATTGCAGAGCGCGGCACATCTTGGATAGGTACATTCTTATTTGGTTTAAGCTTAACTTTAACTGGAAGTTACCGAACTTCAATTTTGGCGTTGATTGTATTCTTTATTGCAGGTGGACTGCTTTTAGCTAGAGTGAATATTCGACAAGCCATTGCAGAAGCTGGCAATGATCAACCAGCGAGGATCTGATGCGAAAATTAGTTATTGTTGTTTTAGTTTGTTGTTTTAATTTGAGCTTCTCCCCTAGTTTTGCAAATCAGAACTACCAGCTAAAAATTAGCTATAAATCAGCTGCAGATGCAAAAGCTGTGCATTGGAGATTGCAATGTCGACCTGCTGCTGGCAACCATCCAGCGGCGAAACTGGCATGCACTGAACTTAAAGCGGCAGTGCTGCCATTTAAGAAGCCACCAAAATCTGAGATCTGCACCAAAATTTACGGCGGCGAACAAACGGCAATTGTTACTGGGCGCTGGGCTGGTGCGCCGATCAAACGCAAATTTACTCGAACTGATGGCTGTGAAATGGCCCGCTGGGATCAGCTTGCCCTTACCTTAAGCGGCGCAAATTCCTAAATAGGTGGAAAAAATAGGTTGATTTACTGGTAATTGTCACTGGCTGCGCGTACCGTAGGGTAACTAATAATTAAGTGAGCCTAGATGAGCGCAAGGAACGGATTTCAATCTATTGAAGTAGATGTTGATTTAACTGATGCTGGCAATCCCAGTATCAGATTATCGCCAACCCAGATTTCAGCCTTTCGGAAATGTGCGCTGCGATATTGGTTTTCATATTTACTGGGTTGGCGCGAACCACCAACCCCAGCTTTAGCGGCTGGAACAATTGTGCATGACACTTTAGAAGGCTTGTATCGATTACCACAGCCTGATCGAAGCTTTGAGAACGCTTGGGCGATCATGGGCACCATTGGTAAAGATTTGTTACTGAAGCCTGAGTATGAACATCTAGGCCGTGGTGCAAATCGTGACGATGTTCGCAAACGAGCTGATTTAGCACTCACGGGATATTTTGAGCTTGAGAAACCAACTGAGATTGAGGTTGATTTAAAAGATATCGAATCTGATGTAGATGCCCAGCTTGCTGGCGTTTTATTTCATGGCAGGTTAGATCGTAGAACTAGAAAACCAGTTGACCGAGTTACCGACTACAAGACTGGGAAAAAGCCCACGGGAGCTCCGCTGGATGATTATGTGCAGCAGGTAATGTTTTATGCAGCAGCGATAAATGATGGTTCAGATCCAGGCGTTGAAGAAGTTGAGCTGCTTTTTCTTCCGGATAAACAAGCTGTCCGCAGACCTGTGTATCCAGCGGCAATAGAGCGGGTAACTGAGGTGCTTGTGGAAACTCGCTCTCAGATTGATGAGTCATTTAAAACCGCCAAATGGCTAGCGCAACCATCTCGGCTGTGCAGTTACTGCCCGTTTAAACCAGTATGCCCCGCCCACCAAAAAACTTCACCACCACCTGGTTCAGCCGCATCGCAGCAGCTGTTAAGCCAAACTGGTTTGCAGCGCAAAATTTCCGCCGTAGCAGCTGAACCAAACCCGCTAGATTTACTCCCGCTTGAATTGAGTGAATAATGATTAATCTAGCTGATCTACAACTGTGGCAACCACCATGGAAAACTAATGGATCGGCATCATTAATCCGAGTTAGTTCATCTGCCCTTAAAAATGTAACTGGAAGCTGCGCTGTCGAAAAAGTTGCTAAAGCCTATGTTGGACTTTACACCGAGGCCCGCGATTGGTCCCAGCGCAAAGATCCCCGAGCAGTATTTTTATTAGGTGCAGCGCGCACTGTGTTAGCAGCACAGCGAACACCGACGAATCTAGCTGAAGTAATTGCGGCAGAGCTTGGTACTGATGCGACTGAACCGAGTTTATTAGCTGCAAAAACAATGGTGCAAAATGCCCTAAATGCCACTGAAGATTTTGCTGCTGAAGATTTAGCTGTTGACCAAGTGATGCAGCCAACTGCAGATTTTGTTTGTGTCGCAACTACTGATAATCAGCGATTAGAGCTCACCAACTGGGGTGTTTTTTATCAAAGCGTAGATAAAACCATTAGAGAACTTAGATTATTCTGCTATCGAGATGCCCAAACTACTCGAGATAGAAACCAATTGATAGCGGCTGTAAATATTTTATTAAATGGGGCCATCACCGATGGGCCGATTGCCCGCTGGACCGACCCACACCAGACGCTGCCAACTAATCCCCCGCTCAGAGTTAGAGTGCGCCAAATTGGTTGCTTGGATAGTTCAGCTGCCACGCTTTTTGATGGGGATGCGTCATCTGCGGCGGCATTTGTTGGCGGAGTTTCAACCATTGTTCAAGATTTTTTGTTGGCTCCTGAATTTCAGCCAGGCAATAACTGCGTTGAGTGTCGGTTTCGAATTAGTTGCCCTGCAATTGTAAAAATTCCAGGATTCCTAGGACTTCCAACCGCAGGTAAAATCTCTAAATCCCTCTCGCGCTCGATGCTAAGTTCGTATCAAAGGTGTAACTATCAGTATTTCTTAACATATGTCTTGAAACTTCCTAAAAAAGCTTTCGAATCAAATGCGGCCATCGATCGAGGTAACGCGGTTCATGAATGGATCATGAAAGCGCACCAACGCGAACAAGCCTGCACCGCCGCTGACCTGCCAGCTGGACAGCTGGGTGAAATAGCAGAAAGTCTGGGTTGGCCAATAACCTATCTAGATCAAGCTCGCAACTGGATAACTAGTCATTTTGCGCTCTGCCCATATCAACACAGTTATACCAAACTAGAAAGCGAGCAATCTAAGACGGTTTGGGATAGCGATGCTGATGTGGTAATCACAACTCGAGCTGATGAGCTTGGCACTCGAGCTGGTGTGCCAATTTGGCGTGAATTAAAAACTACAGCCGTTATTCAAGAACTAACGGCTAATGAATATTTATTGTTGTATCCGCAGGTTGCATTTGCAATTTGCATACAAGAAGAGGTCGGCGGATTTGTCGAATTGGAGCTATTAACCCCTGAATCAGGAAAGCTAATTTCATTTGATGTTGCAGATGCAAGCATCGTGCTTGCTGCTCGCCGTTCAATTGCCATAAATTTCGATCAGCTACATCATGATGAGAGCTTTGCACCCAATCCGGGAACAGCTTGCTTGAGCTGCCCGGTTAGCGCTTGGTGCGATCAGCGGGTAACTAATCCGCAAACTACTACAGAGAAACTAGCTGACGGCCTTGAGGTAGATCTGGTTACCGGTGAGGTCATAACTACGCAGCCTGTTGCCATAGATGCGTTAGTCCGAGCCCTAGCCTTGGTGGAAGCGGTTGATACAGGTGATGATCTACCCTTCTGAGGTGAACTCAAAATCTGATGCAGTCAAACAGCTAGGCAGTGTTTTCCTTCGAGGTGGAGATGCTGCTATAGCTGATCAATATGCAAAGTCCTGGGCAGCTGCAGCACGCTTGCGCAGCGAAAATCCAAACTTCACCCAAGACCAACTTATTAAGAACGCCACAAATAATTACCTGATTCAAGTTAGCGCAGCTGGTGCAGCATCTGGTGCGATAGCTGCTGCACCCTTTTTTGGTTTTTTAAGCACTATAGGAAGCACTGCCGCTGATCTATATTTTTTTGGCAAAGTGAGCGTTAATCACATTTTATTAATTGCCGCCTTACATGACCTGCAGTTAGACGATATTGAACTCAGACGCCTTACTGTGCTTAGTTCATTTCTTGGCGAACCAAATGAGTTGAGCAAAACAACTGATGTAGCGGATAACTTTCTTGCGAATTTGAACAACAAACTATCCCAGCGAGTAATTATTAAGGTGGGAAGTAAATTGCTGCCGGCAAAAGCTGGCGCAGCTTTGCCATTATTTATCGGCGCTGCAGCTGCTGCCAGCTTAAATGCCAGGCTGGCACAACAAATCTCTGCTAATGCGGTTACAACTATTAAGCTTCAGGCAACCTAGGGCCTCGGTAGTACTCAAGCATCCAACCGCCCAAGCTAATAAACAAAGTAATTACACCAAGCAGCACTAGCCAGACTGCAAAAATCAGCCCAACTGAGATCACCGCTGCGCTAAATGCCACCGGTAGCGGCCACCAGGAGCTTGGTGAATAAAAACCATAGTCTGGATCAGCATCTGCGATCTCAGCATCTTCAAGATCTTCTGGACCTTCACCTAATCGACGAACTGTAAAGAGCACATAAAAGCCGGTTAGCAGCGCTAGAAAGCCAGTTAGCAACAGTCCAGTTGTGCCAACAACTTCACCGGTCCAAACAAAATAAATTGCAGAAACTGCGAAGTAAAAAAGTGCTCCTGCCATATAAAGCATGCCACCAGATTTCATCAGTGACTCTTTCCAGCTAAGTTCGGATTCGTATTTGGATCATCTCCATATTCTGGATGATGAAGATCAAAAGCCGGACGTTCGCTTCGAATTCGAGGAATCTGTACAAAGTTGTATCGAGGTGGCGGACAGCTTGTTGCCCACTCCAGCGACATTCCCCAACCCCAAGGATCATCAGTTGTTACCTTTGGTGCAAATCGCCAAGTTCGATAAACGTTATACAGCCAAGGCAGCGTCGATAGGCCCAAAATAGCTGCACCCACCGAAGAGATCACGTTTAATGTTGTGAAGCCATCACTTGCTAAATAGTCGCTGTAGCGGCGCGGCATGCCTTCTGCACCTAACCAATGCTGCACTAAAAACGTCGTGTGGAAACCAATAAATAATAGCCAGAAATGCAGCTTGCCTAGCTTTTCATCCAGCATGCGACCAGTCATTTTTGGCCACCAGAAATAAAAACCTGCAAACATCATAAACACTACCGTGCCAAATACGGTGTAGTGGAAATGCGCCACCACAAAATAGGAATCCGAAACATGGAAATCAATTGCCGGCGCTGCCAGCATTACGCCAGTTAGGCCACCAAATAAGAATGTGGTCAAAAATCCAAGCGTCCAAAGCATCGGAGTTTCAAACGAAATAGAGCCGCGCCACATGGTGCCAATCCAGTTAAAGAATTTAACTCCAGTTGGAACCGCAATTAACATAGTTGTGAGCGCGAAAAATGATAATGAAACTGCACCCGTTACATACATATGGTGCGCCCACACTGCAACTGAAAGCGCAGCAATTGCCATTGTTGCATAAACCAAGCCTTTATAACCAAAAACTGGCTTACGAGAAAACACTGGCAAGATCTCTGAGGCAATTCCAAAAAATGGCAGCGCAATAATATAAACCTCAGGATGCCCAAAGAACCAAAATAGATGCTGCCACAAAATGGCACCGCCGTGGGCTGGATCAAAGATCAAGGTGCCAAAGTTTCTATCCAAAAATAAACCCATTAAAGCTGCGGCAAGAATTGGGAATGCGATTAATACCAATACTGAGGTAATAAAAATTGTCCAGGTAAAAATCGAGGTTCTAAACATCGTCATACCAGGAGCGCGCATGGTTAGCAGCGTGGTGATGAAGTTTACCGATCCTAAAATGGTAGCTAGCCCGCTAAGAGTCAGTCCCATAATCCATAAATCGCCACCAACGCCTGGGCTATATGCTGCGGTAGATAGCGGCGTGTAGGCAAACCAACCAAAAGCTGCAGCTCCACCTGGAGTGAAAAATCCCATTAAGACTATTAATCCACCAAATAAAAACAGCCAAAATCCAAGCATGTTAAGCCTTGGAAATGCCACATCAGGTGCACCGATTTGCAACGGCATAATCACATTACCAAAACCAACAAAAAGTGGAGTTGCAAACAAGAACAACATGATGGTTCCATGCATTGTAAATAACTGGTTGTACTGCTCATTGGAAACAAACTGCAATCCTGGCTGAGCTAGCTCAGCTCGAATGACAAGCGCCATAAGTCCGGCAATTCCAAAAAATGCAAATGAAGTAATTAGATACATGTACCCAATAGTCTTGTGATCGGTGCTGGTAATCCACTTAACAAATGCCTGACCCTTGGTGTACCTACGGGGCCTTGGTGTCGCTGATTCAGTTAATGGACGATCATCTAATGTGGTCATCGACTTGCTCCTGCATTTGTAATTGATTCATTTCGTGGCAAGATGCCAGGTGGAATCATTCCGGTTTGGCCTTTGGTTTCTAAGCTTGCAATATATTGGTCATATTCAGCACGATCAACAACTTTGACATTAAACAACATTCGAGCGTGGTCTTGACCACATAGCTCGGCACATTTACCAACAAAAGTTCCAACTCGATCAGGCGTTAGCTCAAATCTGTTGATTGCTCCAGGCACGATATCCATTTTAAACAAGAAAGATGGAATCCAAAAAGAGTGCAAAACATCCGGCGAGGTTAATTCAAATCTTACTTTTTCATCAACTGGCAAATATAAAGTTGGTACCACACCAGGTGTGCCTGTCTCGTAAACATCATTATCAATGTAATTAAAAGCCCACGACCAACGGAATCCAACTACGTTTACTACGTGTGTGTATTCATCTGATAGCGCTGTTAATTTATTTTGTTCTTTTGCGGTAAATCCGAAAAGCGCCAGCACAATAATAAGTGGCACTACTGTGTACAAAATTTCAATTGGAATGTTATATCTAACTTGATCTGGAACTTCATCATCAGATCTACGTCGATACTTAATAGACGCAAAAACTAGCAATCCAATAACTAACAGACCAACCGCAATCGCAACTATCCAAAAGCCTTGCCAAAGCGTGATAATCCCCGGGCCTTCTTCAGTTGCTGGTTCAGGAAACCCAAGTCGAGTGAACTCGTTGTCAGCAACCATGCCGCAGGAAGCAAGAAGTGGAAGCAGTGCAAGTAACGTAACTACTCGCCTCATCGTTGAATGCTGGCCAGCCACAGGGACAGTCCTCCTAGTTAAGTTGGATTCGAGCTAAGGCTAGCGCAGTTCCCTCATAAGACTGCGGAAATCTCCTCAGCGGCCAGTTCGCCATAAGTGGCCAAAATCCTTGAAATAAAGTCATTTTCCTCAAAGCGATACTCCTGTGGGCCAACGTTCTCGATAACTAATGTGGCCAATGTCGCACCAATTTGGGCTGCTCGCTCGTGGTTTAGGCCCTTTGCTACCCCAGCTAGGAAGCCAGCTCGGAACCCATCGCCAACCCCAGTTGGATCGGCCAAGGTTCGCTCCTTGGGGCAGCCCACTTCAGTTACAGCTCCGCTAGCAGCTTCAATGCGAGCGCCTTTTGCACCCAGCGTTGTAATTCGAAATTCAACCCGTTGCAAAATCTCAGTTGCAGACCAGCCTGTTTTTTGTTCAGTAAGCGCTGCTTCATATTCATTTGTAAACAAGTATTTAGCACCATCGATTAACAATCGAATTTGATCGCCATCCATTCGAGCAAGTTGCTGACTTGGGTCAGCTGCAAATTCGTAGCCACGTTGCCGACATTCATCTGTATGTCGAAGCATTGCCTCTGGATCATCTGGACCAATTATGATCAGCGGAGCTTCAGTTATGCGACTAACAGTTGGGCTTAGCTCTACATTTCGCGCTTCACTCATTGCGCCGGCATAAAAAGAAGCAATTTGGTTCTGCGCTTCATCTGTTGTGCAGACAAATCTTGCCGTCTGCGCAACCTCGCTGACATGAATGCTTTCACAATCAACGCCATGTCGCTCTAACCAGGATCTGTAATCTTGAAAATCCAAACCAACCGCACCGATCAAAATTGGGTTAAGGCCAAGGCTTCCCAAACCAAACGCAATGTTGGCCCCTGATCCACCTCGATGCACTACAAGATCATCGACTAAAAATGACAACGACACATTAGACAATTGATCGGCAACTAAGGAGTCAGTGAATTTTCCTGGAAAACGCATTAAGTGATCCGTGGCAATAGAGCCCGCAACAATAATGCGCATAGTTAAAGTAGATTAATTTGTGGTTAGTGGAAAGAGTCACCACAGGCGCATGATCCACCAGCATTTGGATTATCGATCGTAAATCCCTGCTTTTCAATGGAGTCAACGAAATCAACTACTGCACCTGATAGGTATGGAACGCTCATCTTGTCTACAACAACTTTTACGCCGCTGAAGTCATTAATGACATCACCATCCATAGCGCGATCATCAAAAAATAATTGATACTTAAGTCCGCTGCAGCCGCCAGGCTGAACTGCTACGCGTAGGTTCAAATCATCTCGACCTTCTTGGTCCAGCAATGTTTTTACCTTCACAGCTGCAGCATCAGTTAGCTGTACAGATGTGGTGTTTGCTTCAACAGTCATAATCTCTCCTTGCGTCAGGGGCTAAGTCTGCCATGAAACCGGTGAAAATGTTCTGGCAACTCTATTGGCAAGGCTAACTAGCGCCTCATACGGCTGATCGGGCAACTCGCCATCAGCAGAGCACCCATAGGCTCCAACTACTCCAATTGCAGACCACTCTCTCCTGCCAACATCAACGCGACCTGCTAGCACCAGCAGCGGCTTGCCTGCAGCTGCGCAGATTGCTGCCAGCTGTGAGACTGCTTTTCCTTGCATGCTCTGCCAATCAAAACTGCCTTCACCAGTTATGACCAAATCAGCAACTGCCACCTGCTCAAGCAGCTCAACTGCTGCTGCGACGTAATTAAAACCTGGAACCTTAGTTCCGCCTAACGCTAACGCCGCATAGCCAATCCCACCTGCAGCTCCTGCTCCCAGCATCAAAGCTGCATCTTTGCCATCGATTCGTTTTGGCATCATTGAACTGTAATTAGTTAATGCTGCTTCAAGCTCAGCTTGCTGTACAGCGGTTGCGCCCTTTTGCAGACCAAAACCAAGTGCAGCTCCGCGTGATCCAAGCAGCGGTACATCTACATCTGCAGCTACAACTAATTCAACTCCAGCCAAATTAGCGATAGGAGCCGACAAATTAATTTCAGTGACCTGCGCTAATGCTAAACCGCCTTGCATCAACTTTGATTTTGGTTGCGCACCTAATGCAGCCAGCATTCCAGCGCCACCATCTATTAACGCAGTGCCACCAAGCCCAATCACAATTCGTTGAGCATGATTTGCAATTGCCCAAAGAATTGCTTCCCCAATTCCAAAACTGGAGTAACTTCCAGGACTTCGAACTGGGTTAGATGCAACAAGCTGCGTTCCAACAATTTGAGCTGATTCAATAAAAACAGTTTTGGGATTAGTAGAACTAATGGCAACATCTATTGATACAAGTTGACCTTGCAAATCAGTCACTTGGAATGTTTCGCTTTGATAATTTTCGCTTGTTAGCATCGCTGCCACAAACCCCGGGCCACCATCTGACATCGCCAGTGAAATGAGCTCATCGTGAGGTGCGGCATCCCGCCAGCCAGAAGTGATGGCAGCTGCGGCTTCGGAGGCGGAAAGGGTGCCAGTGAAGGAATCTGGGACAACTAAGACACGCATGGCTGGTTCCGCCTAGACTTAAGGAGTGAATGAATCATCAGGCAAAGGTAGACCAACCCCAAAGCGCAAAGAGTCTCAAGCAGCCCGAAAGCAACAACTAAAAGCTTCAGTTGACCGCAAGGCCGCTCGGAAGTTAATGCGAGCCCAACAGCGCGAAACTGCGGCCAAAATGCGCCAAGGTTTAAAGGATAATGACGAGAAATATTTCCCACCCCGAGATCAAGGTCCGATTCGCTCTTTTGTACGTGACACAGTAGATAGCAGATGGAGTGCTGGAGAAATTTTCCTACCATTTGCAATTCTGGTGTTGGCAGCATCATTGGTTCCAGTTTTGGCAGTGCAGCAATTGATTTACCTAGTTTGGTTATTCATGATGGTATTTCTTGCTACAGACCTAATTGCCATGATTTTTAGAGTTCGACGCAGAGTTGCAGCTAAATTTGGCAAGACTCCAGACACAAGAAGAATTGGTTGGTACGCAGTAAGTCGGGCGCTACAAATGCGTCGAATGCGACTACCTGCTCCAAAAGTACGAATTGGCGGCAAGCCCATCGAAAAGAAAGCAGGTAACTGATCATGCAGTATCGATTCCTAGGAAACAGCGGATTTAAAGTATCAGCGATTTCATACGGCAACTGGTTAACTCATGGTAGCCAGGTTGAAGCAGATCAAGCGATAAAGACAGTGCATGCTGCTTATGAACATGGCATCACAACTTTTGATACCGCAGATGTTTATGCCGGAACCAAAGCTGAAGTTGTGCTTGCAGATGCTATTAAGGGTTTTCGTCGCGAAGGTATTGAGCTGTTCACAAAAGTTTATTGGCCAATTGGTGAAGGTGTTAATGATCGCGGTTTATCACGCAAGCATGTCATGGAGGCCATTAATGGGTCGCTACGACGTTTAAAAGTAGATTATGTTGATCTGTATCAAGCACATCGCTTTGATCACGAAACACCTCTTGAAGAAACAATGCGAGCTTTTGAAGACATTGTTCGCTCTGGTAAGGCACTTTATATTGGCGTCTCTGAATGGAGCGCAGAGCAGATTCAAGCTGCAGTTGATATCGCAAAGCAAATGAACTTCGACAAAATTGTTTCCAACCAGCCTCAGTACTCAATGCTGTGGCGGGTTATCGAAGGTGAAGTTGTTCCAACATCTGTAAAAAATGGCATCTCACAAATTGTTTGGTCTCCAATGGCCCAAGGTGTGCTCACTGGCAAGTACCTGCCAGGACAGCCTGCTCCTGCTGGTTCACGTGCAACTGATGCTGGCGGTGCCCGAATGATTGAACGCTGGATGCGAGATGACGTATTAAATGCAGTTCAGAATCTAAAGCCAATTGCAGCTGATTTGGGAATTAGCATGGGACAACTTGCTATTGCATGGGTGCTCAAGAATCCTAACGTTGCCTCAGCCATTGTTGGCGCAAGTCGTCCAGATCAAATTGTTGACAACATCAAAGCAATTGATGTTGTGCTCGATGATGCAGTGATGAAAAAAATAGATGATGTCGTTGCCAGTGTTGTTGAGCGCGATGTTAAACAAACAGTCTCACCCAATCCTCGAGCTTAACCGCCTGCTCTAGCTGCTTCGATCCGTTCAGTTGTAAGTATTTGGCGCGCAAACGCAAATAACACCAGGCTGAGCGCACCACCAACTAAAAATGGTGAGCGCAGCGCCCACTCTCGTGGTCCGATTAACTCAACAGCAGCAACAACAAATCCACCTACTATCGAACCAATTGGCATCATTCCCCAGCCAAAAAATCGGTATGCGCTGTTTACTCGACCTAATAAATGATCTGGAATTATTTGCTGCCGAAGCGAAACCGTTATTACGTTCCAAAGCATGATTAAAAATGTAGTAACAAAACTAAAAATCCAAACTAAATACCAACTTGAGACCAAGCCGGTAGCAATCATTAACGCACCACCAATAAACATAGTTAGGCCCAAAGATCTGCCTGACCCAAGGCGCTTTGAAATGCGATGCGCAAAAACTCCACCCAAGATTCCACCCGCAGCCGCACCTGTGCTCAGTAGCGCGAATTCAAAAACTGAGGTGTTTAAAATTTCTTGAGCAAACAAAATAAAAGCTGCTGCTGACATCGCACTTAATCCGTTTATAAGCCCAAGGATGATTGCCAATGGTCGAAGCAACGGATGCCGCCATAGCCAGCTTAAACCCTCTTTAAGCTGGCTTCGCCAATTTGCCGAATTTTGTTCAGTTGTTGAAACCTTTGCCGCCGCAAAACTTCCAGAAATTGTAGCCAGCAATGCTGCCGCAATAAAAAAAGTTCCAGCGTTAATGAAGAAAGGAAGAAATATGGCAAAGCCAATAATAAAACTACCCAGCGGTCGACCAATAAAGGTGTTCATGACAGATTCAGCCGACCACAGTCGACCATTTGCTTTTTCTAGTTGTGATTTTTCAACTATTGCAGGCAGCACTGTTTGAGCTGAGTTATC
Source organism: Candidatus Nanopelagicales bacterium (assembly GCA_030834185.1). Taxonomy (GTDB): domain Bacteria; phylum Actinomycetota; class Actinomycetes; order S36-B12; family UBA5976; genus AcAMD-5. Next base: position 34,291 of record JAURFT010000003.1, on the reverse strand, counting down.
TCGCAGCACTTCTGCGCAACCAGTTGCAAAAGTTGCTAGCAATAAAACAAAGTACAAAAAGTAATTGGTTGAGATCTGGGTATTTGCTAACTCGTTCAACCCAGGTAGGTTCGTTTGTTGTAGCAGAACCATAATTCCAATGCCCAAGGTAAATACCCCTCGAAGCAAATCCATGCTGATGATTAACTTTTTGCGGTCAAAGCGATCAGTTATAACTCCTGCGGGCAATGAAAAAAGTAACCATGGCAATCTTGATGCCACCGCTATCAGGGCGATAAGTATTGGTGAGCGGGTAACTGCGGATGCCAACCATGGATAAGCGACCATCGTTATGCCATCACCTAAATTTGATACCAAAGCTGAGCTAAAAAGTCGGCGATACTTTGATCCCAATTTCTCTTTTGGCTGATCGCTCAAAGCCTCTCCCCTTACATACTGCAGCGGCAACACGCGAACTGGAGTAGAAATCTTATGGCTAGAGCAGCTAGGGTTAAGTCATAACTGAATATGCACTTGAGTGTCTAGGGGAAGCCGGTCGAATTCCGGCACTGTCCCGCAACCGTAGGTCGCCTACGCAAGTAGTCAAGCGATAAGTCGGAGTGCCTAGCAAGTGTGCGACAACCAACACCCGTCGTGGACAGCGGGCGGAGTCCAATACCTGGTCTTTGCCCTCGCATTTTTAGTGTGAGGGCTTTTTTATCTCCAGTTTGAACCCGTTACTGCTTGCGACCGTCAAGAAACGGAGCATCAGTGTTTAAAAATATTTTACGTGTACTTATCGCAATTTCTTTCCTCGCAGCATCAGCTTTACCAGCTAGTGCAGCGTCATACCGTTACTGGGGTTTTTTTACCGGAGCTGATGGCGCATGGACAATGGCGATGGTTGGAGCTGCTGAAAATATCCCAGCCGATGGCTCAGTAGATGGATGGCGTTTTGGTATCGGTACTGATACCGACACACCAGAGCCTCGAACTGTGCCAAATTTTGCTGAACTTTGCCCTGACTTAGCAGCTACTGAAGGCATTACGCGCGTGGCTGTTGTTATTGATTTTGGTGATGCAGATCAAGCACCTGCAGCTGAAACTCCACGTCCAAACCGAGTTGAATGCGTAAGCATGCCTGCTGGTGGATCAAGTGCTGATGCGTTAGCAATCTCAGCTGATGTGCGGGCAGATGGTGGTTTCGTTTGTGGCATAGATGGCTATCCGCTTACTGAATGTGGAACTGAAGTACCCGACATAGCTGAAGTTGAAGCAACACCATATGAAACACCAGTAGAAGCAGTAGAGCAAGCAGCGGACGAAATGGACACTGGTGGAAATATTTTTATCTACGCCGGAATCATGTTAGTTGTTGTTGGAGTTGTGCTTTTCATCGGTAGAACCAAAAAATAATATGCAGTTAACTCAACTCTTCCCAAGTCAACGCGAATCCAGATGGGTTCATCCGTTGGCTTGGTGGGGTTGGGGATTATCAGCTGCCGTTGTGGCAATATTAAGTAATAGCTTTATTACACACGTTTTAGTTTTTACTGCAATCTTGACTGTGCTTATTACATTTAGATCGACCCGATCATGGTCTAACGCAATTGGCCTGCTTATTAGGTTGGCAATATTCATTGTGCTGTTTAGAATCGTTATTGAATTAATATTCGGGGTTCATTTTGGCGGACCTGTGTTAATGACTTTACCCGTTTTAGATTTACCAAACTGGCTTGGCGGCATCTCACTTGGTGGAAAAGTGGGAAGCACTGGATTGGTCGCAGCTATCGCTCATGGCTTCAAGCTGGCGACAGTTATCATTGCTGCTTCGGCGGCTGCTGCGCTCGTTCCACCCAGTCTATTGCTGAAATCACTGCCAAATGCCGTCTATGAAGCAGGATTAGTAACTGTAATTGCGCTTGGGTTTTTGCCCGCATTAAGCGCAGATGCCAAGCGATTAAAAACAGCTGCAGCGCTACGTGGCAGACCTGCAAGAAAAATACGGCACCAGCTCGCTTTACTTTTCCCGCTAATCGAAAACTCTCTCAACCGCGCTGTTACGTTAGCGAATGCGATGGAATCGAAGGGATTTGGCAGAATTAAAACAACAAAATTCAACAACATGACAGTTTCAATAATTTTGATTGCTGGCATGATGCTAATGATTTTAGCTACCACCTCACTGCTGCGCAATCCATTGAGCATTACTAACTTGACTATCTTGGTGTTAGCAATTTTCTTAATAGTTATCTCTGTTGCACTAAGTGGTAAATTAAAATTGCGAACTGTTTATCGCAACTTGGAATTTAGTCAAACTGAATTTTCTTTACTTGTTGTTGCAATACTGCTTGTAATGGTTTCTGTACTTTTAAATACTAACGAACTGGTTAAATCACTTGTAATATTTGGGCTACTGCTCTCCCCAATCATTATTTGTCCAAAGCCACCAGGTGGGTTAACAAAATGATTAATTTCAATTCCGTAAGTTTTGCCTATCATGACCAAGCCGCAGTTGTTATTAGGGATTTTTCGGCACAGCTTGCTGCTGGTGAATTTCATTTAGTTGTTGGAAAAACCGGATCGGGTAAGTCCACTTTATTGAATTTAATCAATGGCGTCTCTCCTCATTTAACTGGTGGCCTACTGGCTGGGGATGTGGACATTTTTGGATTCAACACAAAGCAATTCAAGCCTCGTGACCTTGCAGAAATAGTTGGTGTGGTTTCGCAAAATCCTCGCAATTCTTTTGTCACAAGCATGGTTGAAGATGAAATGGCATACGCGATGGAATGCTTAGGGGTAGATCCCAAAATAATGCGGCAGCGAATCGATGAGGCTGCTGAACTGATGGGTCTCACTGAAATATTGCAGCAGGCCACTGAATCGCTATCGGCTGGGCAGCAGCAGCGTGTTGCAATTGCTTCGGTTTTAGTGAACCGGCCAAAAGTTTTGATACTAGATGAACCAACCAGCGCACTTGATCCAGCTGCCGCTGAAGAAGTACTAGCTGCGCTGCAGCGGTTAGTTCATGATCTTGGAATAACTGTTATTGCTGCAGAGCATCGCCTAGAGCGAATTTTGCAATTTGCAGATTCTGTTATCTATGTGCCAGGAAATGCGATGCCAATTAGTTTTGGTGACCCAGCTGCCATGATGCAGATGTCTGAGATTACTCCCCCTGTAGTTCAGCTTGGAAAGCGTTTGGGGTGGAATCCGCTTCCGCTTTCAGTTCGCGAGGCGAGAAAATTCACAAACTCAATAATTCAAAAACTGAATGATATTACTCAAGTAATTAATCGAGCAGATGAAGAATTAGTTGCTAGCACTAATGCAGTTAGTGTGAGATACGGAGCGATGCAGGCTCTGAAGAATTTGAATTTTGAAGTATATAAAAATGAAACCGTAGCAATTCTTGGCAGAAATGGTGCTGGTAAATCTACATTGCTGGGTGTGCTTGCAGGACTGGTTAAACCTTTAACTGGACAAGTTCAAATCAATAGCCAAGATCCGGCCAAAATACATGGATTTGATTTTATTAGGCAGATTGGATTTGTTCCTCAAGAACCAGCTGACTTATTACTTCACCCTACAGTGCAACAGGAGTGCTTATTTACAGATCGAACTGCGCAATTGCCAAAGGGAACAACTGCAAAAATGGTCTCACAATTTCTACCAGAGCTAGATTTTGAAGTTGCCCCGAATGACTTATCTGAAGGGCAACGACTTTTATTGGTGTTAGCTTTAACAATGGCTAGCGCGCCAAAATTACTTTTGCTAGATGAACCTACTCGTGGCTTGGATTACGATGCCAAATCAAGATTGCTAGCTACCCTGCGATGCATCGGGTGTTCAGGTACTTCTGTGGTTATTGCTACTCATGATGTTGAGCTAGTAGCAGAGCTAAATGCTCGGGTTGTAATGCTTTCAGCTGGAGAAGTTATTGCTGAAGGCGCTGCGCGTGAGGTACTAATTGACTCGGTTGCGTTCTCTCCGCAAGTATCTAGAGTTTTTTCACCCTTAAATTTGTTAACTATCGAAGAAGCAGTTGATGCCATCAAGCTTGCTGGCTAAAGTTAATCTAGCCATAACTCCTGCGTTACTATTTTTAGGTTCTTTAGTTGGGGTAATTGCTTTTGGCTGGCCCTTAATTGTTACAAATGCCTCCGGAATCTCGGCATCGCTAGCCCCAGTGCTCACTGCAGTTATTATCTCGATCGCATTGCTCGTTGTGCTAACGGCAATTTCTGCTGGTTCGTTAAATTCTAAATCTATTGCATTACTTGGATTACTTTCTGCGTTGATTGCAGCTGCAAGAGTTATTGGAGCGCATGCTTTTGGAGTTGAGCCAATGTGGGCATTTATTGTGATTGCAGGTCGCGCATTAGGACCTGTAATTGGATTTAGTGCTGGCAGCTTAGGAATGGCAAGCAGTGCTCTGATAACTGGCGGTATTGGCCCTTGGCTGCCGTTTCAAATGTTCGCTGCAGGTTGGGTTGGATTGTTTGCTGGGCTGATTCCAATTTCAAAGAACAAATTTGAAATTCCCTTGCTTGCAACCTATGGCGCAATTAGTGCGGTTGCAGTGGGGCTGCTATTAAATTTATGGTTCTGGCCAACTGCTGCTGTAGGTGATTTGGCAATTGCATTTGTGCCTGGCGAATCAATTGGAACCAATTTAGTCAAACTGGTCTCATTTTCAGTTGTTACTAGTTTATCTTTTGATATTCCTCGTGCTGTTATTACTTTTATGATCGTGCTTGTTGTCGCAAGGCCTATGCTGCGTACACTTCGACGGATTACAAGACCTGCTCAGTTTGTTGCGGAGGTAAAGTGAGTTCACCACAGTTGGCCAAGCTAATCGCTCTGTGTGAAGAAATTTCGCTTGCAGATTCTGCTGCTAGACGCGACACCATGAAGAAATTCGATGGCATTCCAGGTGCTTTAGCTGGATTCGCAGCTGAGTTAGCTGCCACAAATTCACAAGCTAGAGAGACAGTTTTGGTGATTGCTAATCCATCAGCCTTTACAACAGCGGCTGCCAATTCAAATTCCATCGAGATCTTTGACAAACCCCCTATCGCATCCGATCTTGTTGCTTTTGCAGCTGGTGATGAGTTATCAAATGTGGAGTATCTATTTGCACGCGTGATTACTGGTAAAGATTTCATTCAGCTTCGTGGCTTTAGTGCAAGTGATGATGCGCTTTGGTCGGCAGATATAGCTGCCTTGCAAAACTTGTATCAGCAGGTGAATGCTGTAGATATTTGGCAGTTGATTGAAATTTTTGATGTTGAGCCAATAGTTGAGCTCGCGGTGCAGATCGCAACGGCGATGAGCAGAAAAACCCCAGTGATCATCGATGGCACCAGAGCACTGTTGGCAGCATCGATTATTTATGAGAATTCAATAGCTGCAAGATCTTGGCTCTTTGTGGTTGACACGCCCAGATCAGCAGCTGGCGGGCAGATTTTCCGGCATCGAAACTGGATTTCACTCACCGCCAATCAGGTGGCTACTGGGGATGGGCTCTCTGCCATAGCCGGAATCAGTCTTGCGAGAACTGCAGCTTTATTGCTTCGCAGTTAAACCTGCATCCATGCCAAATTTTCTCTAGGCTTGGGTCATGACAAATCCAACTTTAAAATTCAGTAACGCTGCCCCAGCTGCCGCCGCAGGTGATGTTTTAGTGGTGGGCATCTCAGCGGTAGATTCCAAGCTCAAAGTGCTGCCACGCTCGATCACTGCAGCTCAAGCAAAGAAATTGATCACCACCCTGAGCGCGCTTGGCGCAACGGGCAAACACGGAGAGCAAACCAGAATTCCTGGCACAGGTATTGCCAGTGCGACATCTATTTTGGCAGTTGGAATTGGTGCTGAGACTTCAACTGAGCAGCTTCGTCAGCTCACCGGAGATGTAACTCGAAATTTGGCTGGAAATAAAAAAGTTAGCTACGCACTGCGCGACCTTAACGATCAAGATGCGGTTGCAGTTGCTGAAGGCGCCATGATTGCAGCTTATGCTTTCAACGAATTTAGAAATTCATCATTAGCAGATCAGAAACTTCCAGTAAGCAGTTTTACGATTTTTTCAGCACATGCCAGTAAGTTTCTGGCAACTGAAATTAGCAAGCTGGTATCGGCAATTCATTTTGCACGTGATTTAGGAAACACACCACCAAGTCACCTGCCGCCTGCTGAATTTGTTGCCAGAGTCAAAAAAGCCATTGTGGCAAAACCAATAACCGCAGCAATCTGGGATGAAAAGAAATTAGTTGCCGAAGGTTTTGGTGGCATCATGGGAGTGGGCCAAGGATCATCTCGCCCACCTAGATTGTTGAAGTTGGAATACAAACCAAAAGGCGCAAAACAACATGTAGCGCTAGTAGGTAAGGGCATCACTTTTGATACTGGAGGAATTTCACTTAAGCCTGGCTTAAATATGCATGACATGAAATTTGATATGAGCGGTGCTGGCGCAGTTGTAGCTTCAATAATTGCAATTGCAGAACTAGGTTTAAAAGTTCATGTCACCGCTTGGGCAGCGTTAGCTGAAAATATGCCAAGCGGCACCGCGACCAGACCTGGCGATGTCTTGAAGATTTATGGTGGCAAAACTGTTGAGGTATTAAACACTGATGCTGAAGGCAGACTTGTTCTTGCAGATGCCTTAGTGAAAGCTGCCGAGACCAAACCTAATTACATAATTGATATCGCGACCTTAACTGGTGCCCAAGTTTTAGGTATGGGCCTTAGAACTGCTGCGATTATGGCCAATAATGATGATTTTAGATCTGAAGTGCATGCTGCAGCCCAAGCTGCTGGCGAGGATATGTGGCCGATGCCGTTGCCAGAATTTCTTCGCAACGAGATTAACTCGTCGGTCGCTGATCTTGCCAATATTGGCTCTGGAAAAGGTGGCGGAATGCAGTTAGCTGGCATCTTTTTACGCGAGTTTGTCGCAAAGCAAACGCCATGGGTGCATCTAGATATTGCAGGACCTGCCTACAACCAGGGCACCGCTTACGCCTACAACACAATTGGCGCAACTGGCTTTGCGATTCGGACCATGGTCGAGCTCGCCCGGCGCATTTCCAATAAGTGACTAAGGCAACAGCTGCTGTAGCCAATCTGGCCACTAGTTCAATTGGGTGGTCTGAGAGGATTAGGTCTAAATTTTAGTTGGAGGAAGTTGTGGCTGAACTCTTTGACGTTGTAATCCTTGGCGGCGGATCAGGCGGATATGCATGTGCCCTGCGGGCTAGTCAGCTTGGGTTAAAAGTTGCGCTAGTTGAGAAGGACAAATTAGGTGGCACCTGCTTGCATCGAGGCTGTATCCCTACTAAAGCGTTGCTGCATGCCGGTGAAGTCGCTCATACCGTTCGACACTCTGCTGAATTTGGAATCAACTCAACCCTAACTGGCATTGATATGGCTGCAGTAAATTCCTATAAAGATGGTGTTGTTAGCCGACTTTTCAAAGGCTTGCAAGGATTAGTAAAACATCGCGGTGTTACCTACTTTGAAGGTGCCGGAAAATTAATCTCAGCAAATACAGTTGAGGTTAACGGAACGCAGCTGCAAGGTAAAAACGTGGTGTTGGCAACTGGTTCCTACTCTCGTTCGTTACCTGGCCTTGAAATAGATGGTGAAAAAGTAATCACCTCAGAGCATGGCTTAAATCTAGATCACGTCCCTGCTCGAACAATTATCTTGGGCGGCGGCGTAATTGGTGTGGAGTTCGCCGGTGCTTGGAATGCGTTGGGCTCTGATGTAACAATCATTGAAGCGTTGCCAAGATTAATTCCAGCCGATGATCCAGATATGAGCAAAGGATTAGAAAAGGCATTTCGCCGAGTTGGTATCAAATTTAATGTTGGAGTTAGATTTCAATCTGTTACAAAATCTGCAGCTGGTGTGAAAGTAACTTTAGAAGATGGCAAGGAATTTGAGGCAGACCTATTACTTGTTGCAGTAGGTCGCGGCCCAAGTTCGCGAGGAATGGGTTATGAAGAAGTAGGTGTTGAGTTTGCTGGCGAGCACGTTGCAGTAGATCAATTCTGTCGAACCAACTTGCCCAATGTTTTTGCTGTTGGGGATCTGATTCCAGGACCACAACTTGCACATGTTGGCTTCCAAGAAGGTATTTTGGTAGCAGAATTGATTGCTGGCTTAAATCCTCGTCCAATTGATTACGCAGGTGTTCCAAGAGTCACCTACTGCGATCCAGAAGTAGCATCGATGGGCCTTACTGAAGCGCAGGCTGTTGAAAAATTTGGTGCTGAAAACATCGCCACATTTAAATATGACCTAGCTGGCAACGGTAAGACTCAAATTTTAAAGTCGGCAGGGTTAATCAAACTAATTCGTGAGAAAAATGGGCCTGTTGTTGGCATTCATATGGTTGGAGCTCGTGCCGGCGAGATGATCGCCGAAGCCCAACTTATCTACAACTGGGAAGCAATGCCTGAGGATGTTGCTCCGCTGCTGCATGCCCATCCAACGGTTTCAGAGGCTATGGGTGAGGCGCATATGGCGCTTGCCGGCAAGCCGCTACACGTCCATGACTAACTAATAGAGTTACCCATAACAGGTTGAAGGGAAGAAAAGATGTCGCAACGAGTTGTAATGCCAGCGTTAGGCGAATCAGTAACTGAAGGCACCGTGACCAGATGGTTGAAAAATGTTGGTGACACTGTTGAAATGGATGAGCCATTGTTAGAAGTATCTACTGACAAAGTTGATACTGAGATTCCCGCTCCTGTTGCGGGTGTGCTACTAGAAATTTTAGCTCCAACTGACGCAGTCGTTTTGGTAGGCGCAGATCTTGCTGTAATTGGTGCAGCTAACGGTGCTGCTACCCCAGTGGCTCCAATACCTGCACCTGCGCCAACTCCAGCTGCTCCAACTCCAGTTGCGGCCGCTCCAGTTCCAGCTCCTAAACCAGTCCCGGCACCAACTCCAGTTGCCGCAACTCCTGCTCCAGCGCCAACACCTGCTCAAACACCTGCTCCTGCACCAACTCCAGTTGCAGCAGTTCCTGCACCTGCTCCTGCAGCAACTCCAGTTGCCGATACCGATCCAGCCGTAAGCGCTGGCGCGTATGTAACTCCGCTAGTGCGAAAAATGGCAGATGAATTAGGTGTAAATCTAGACAAAGTAGTTGGCACTGGCGTTGGTGGAAGAATCCGTAAAACCGACGTTCAAGCAGCAGCTGGTTCAGCTGCACCGCAGGCAGCAGCTGCTGCTACAACACCAGCTCCGGCAGCGATCCAAGAATCTCCGTTGCGTGGTCGCACCGAAAACATGTCTAGATTACGTAAAGTAATTGCACAACGCATGGTTGAGTCACTACAGGTAAGCGCGCAGCTAACCACAGTTGTTGAAGTTGATATCACCAGAATTGCTCGACTTCGTGACATGGTTAAGCGCGATTTCGAATCTCGTGAAGGTGCAAAGTTAAGTTTCATGCCATTTTTTGTTAAAGCTGCAGTTGAAGGCTTAAAAGCGCATCCAATTGTGAATGCATCAATGGATATTGAAGCTGGCACAATTACATATCACGATGCTGAACATATTGGCATTGCCGTTGATACTGAGCGTGGTCTATTAGTGCCAGTCATGCGAAATGTTGGAGATCTTTCAATCGCCGGAATCAGCCGACGAATTGCTGAACTCGCCGAACGCACTCGTAAATCCCAAGTAGCTCCAGATGAGTTATCTGGCAGTACCTTCACAATCACAAATACCGGTAGCCGTGGCGCATTGTTTGATACTCCAATTATCAATCAGCCTAACGGTGCCATCTTGGGCCTTGGTGCAGTTGTGAAGCGCCCAGCGGTTGTCTCAGATGAAACTGGTGCGGAATCAATAGCTATTCGATCAATGTGCTACTTGTCGCTCTCCTACGACCATAGGTTTGTAGATGGCGCAGATGCCGCAAGATATCTATCTGCATTAAAAGCCAGACTAGAAGCAGGCGCTTTCGAAGCTGATTTAGGACTGTAGTGCGAATTGCAGTAACTGGTGCATCCGGTCTGATTGGCGCAGCGCTCTGCGATTCTTTTGCTGCAGCTAACATCCAAGTGCTGAAATTGGTCCGCAGACCGGTCGCCACAGCAACTGAGATTCGTTGGGATCCAGTTCAGGGAGTAGAAAATCTAGCCTTGCTAGAAAACTTAGATGCTGTTGTCCATCTTGCTGGCGCTGGCGTTGGCGATAAGCGATGGAGTTCTGAATATAAAAAGCAGATTCGAGATTCTCGAATCCAAGGTACTCAAACCATAGCTCGATCACTTGCAGCATTAACAGACAAACCTAAAGTTCTTATCAGCGCATCTGCAATTGGTTGGTATGGCGACACCGGTGATAATAAAGTTGATGAAACAGCTGCCAGTGCAGCTGGATTCTTGCCTGAAGTTGTGCGGGATTGGGAGCTTGCTGCTGATGCTGCACGTGATGCTGGGATTCGAGTTGTTCACCCTCGAACTGGACTTGTGATGAGCACTAAAGGTGGTGCGCTGGCAAAGCTTGTTCCTTTGTTTAAATTTGGGTTAGGTTCGCCACTTGGCAACGGAGATCAATACTGGTCATTTATCTCGCTAACCGATGAGATAAACGCAATCAGATATCTAATCGAGAAAACTGAGATATCTGGCCCAGTTAATTTAACTGCACCAAATCCAGTGACCAACCATGAAGTAAGTAAAACTCTGGCAAAATTGTTACACAGGCCAATGCTGCCTATTGGAGTTCCAAGCCTAATTTTAAAAACCGCACTTGGGGAATTTAGTCAAGAAGTCCTTGGTAGCTCTCGCGTAATTCCAGCGGTATTGCAGCGAAATGGTTTTGGCTTTGAGCATCCAACTATTGCCCAAGCCTTAAAGTCCGCTTTAATCAAATGAGTTCGCAGCCAGATGTAGTTGTAGTTGGCGCAGGACTTGCTGGATTAACTGCAGCAAAAGTACTAACTAGAGCCGGCTTGGCAGTGAAAATTCTTGAAGCTAGCAACAAAATTGGCGGTCGAATTAAAACTGATGTAATTGATGGCTATCGACTAGATCATGGATTTCAACTATTTAATCCAGCCTACCCTGCAGCAAAATCAGTTTTGAATTTGAGCGATCTGCAATTGCGAAAATTCCGCAAAGGTATTCGGGTTTTACTTGATGATGAAGTTATAGAAATTGGAAACAGCATCGCAAACTCATATAGTTTCATCAAACATTTTGACAAAAAAGCGCTATTCGACTTTGGTAAATACAGCATTGCAACTTTAGCTTCAAATTCAGATTCACTGGCAACTCGGGCAGATGTTTCAGCTAAAGGGGCACTGATTGGCGCGGTGAATAATGAAGTGCTTTTACAAGAACTGCTCATGCCATTTCTTTCTGGTGTGTTCTTGGATAAAGATCTGCAAGTATCGCGGCGCTGGCTGGATCAAGTGCTCAGGTATTTTTTACTCGGCTCACCTGGCATTCCAAAATATGGCATGCAAGAAATACCAACTCAATTATCAAAAGGCTTAACCGACCTAATTGATTTTGAGACTGAAGTTACTTCGATTTCAAAAGGTGAAGTTAAAACAACAAGCAAGTCTTGGAATCCAAAATACATTGTCGTTGCAACAGATCCAGTAACCACAGCGCAGCTGCTGAATCAGCCAGCAGCAGCAATGAAAAGTGTGACTACTTGGTATTTTGCATTAAAACATCGAAATCGAGGACCGAGAACAAAACTGCTGGCTGTTGATGGCTCAACTACTCCTGGTTTATTAGCTAACTCAGTTGTGCTAACTGATGCCGCCCGAAGTTATGCGCCAACTGGATATGACTTGGTCTCAGCTTCTGCCATTGGCCTGTATGGAGATACTCAGTCCAGTGCAGCAGCAGATCATGCTGCCTTGTTGCACACCTTAAATCCCGCAGACCTGCAACTAATTAAATGTTATCAAATCGCAAAGGCGCTACCCCAGTTTGATGCTTCATTAGCTAAGCAATATTCCCATCTAGCAGCAGAGCAGATTTATATTGCATCTGATGGCATTACAACTCCATCTATTAATGGTGCAATAGCTGCAGGTTCCGAAGCTGCAGATTTAATATTATTTCAACAACTAAAGGATGTGAAGTAATGAAGCGTCGAATCATGGCAACTAGTGGTGGCTTTCTGCCAACTGATAGATGGACATCTGTGGTGCCTGGAGAAACTGTTTTAAAAATGCTGGAACTAACCGGTAAACAGCGGCCAAGAATCTGCTTTGTGCACACTGCCAGCGGAGATGATCCAGCCTACTTGACTCGTTCTTACGCAGCCATGAGTGAACTTGGTTGTGACGTTACCCATCTACAGCTTTTTACGCAGCCCAATGCCCCGGTTCGTGAACATATTTTGAAATCAGATGTCATCTGGGTTGGTGGCGGATCAGTTGCTAATTTGCTTTCTGTTTGGCAGCTACATGGCGTTGATATCGCAATGCGTGAAGCTTATGAAGCAGGAAAGATTTTAGGTGGAGTAAGCGCAGGTTCGATTTGTTGGCATCTTGGAGGACCAACTGATTCATTTGGGCCCAAGTTAGAGCCAGTTACCAATGCACTTGGTCTGCTGCCGTTTGGCAATGGCGTGCATTATGACTCAGAGGCTCAGCGTCGTCCGCTAGTTCACGAATTGGTTAAAACAAATATTTTTGATCGTGTCTATGCAACTGATGATCGAGTTGGCATTCTTTATGAAGATGAAGTTGCTGTTGAAGTAATTACGGACCGCTTAAATCTAGATCCAGTTACTTCACCTGCTGCTTATTTGATTGAAAAAACAGCCGGTGAAGTAACTGAAGTTAGGCTTGCGCCAGGTTTACTTAATTAAACTAGATTTTTTTCATCTCGCCATAGCTTGCTTGGCCACCAAATTTTTGAACCTAGCTCATGGGCCAATGCTGGCACTAGTAAGCTTCTAACAATGATGGTGTCAAGCAGCACACCAAACGCCACTGCAAATCCAAGCTGAGCTAAAAACACCAGCGGCAACACACCAAGCACCGCAAAAGTTGCAGCGAGCACTATTCCAGCTGAAGTAATAACGCCTCCGGTAACGGTTAGTCCTTTAAGAATTCCCGCCCGGGTGCCAATTTTTAATGATTCTTCACGAACGCGAGTCATCAAGAAAATATTGTAATCAATACCCAGCGCAACTAAGAACACAAACGCAAACAGTGGGAATGCCGCATCGGATCCATTAAATCCAAATACATGCTCAAACACCAGCTGCGATACGCCTAAAGTTGCCGCAAACGATAAGACCACAGTTACTAGCAATAACGCCGCTGACAATAAGCTTCTTAACAACAGCGCCAAAATTAAAGCAATCACAATAAGCACAATTGGAATAATCACCCGCACATCTCTAGAAGATGCCTGATCGGTGTCATAGCCAACGGCGGTGGTGCCGCCAACTAATATCGCTGGATTGATTGCTTTCACCTGTTCGCGAATATCAGGTATCAATTCTCGTGATGAAACAGAATCTGCAGCTGAGCTCAAAGTTGCTTCAAGCTGAATAATTCCATCAACCACCTTCGGTGCTGGTATCGGTGCGCCTGGAATTACTGGACCAGCCAAAGTTGCAGTTACGCTTTCAATGCCATCGATGCCGTTTAATACCTCAGTTACCGCAGCTACATCTGCAGTTGGTGTTAAAACAATTGTTGGTTGCCCCTGGCCGCCTGGAAAGGATTCTTCTAACTTCTCTTGGCCAATCACCGAATCAGGTCGCTGCGTGAAGCTCTCGCTAAATGGAATTCCATCTGTATCTAGCGTTGTGGCAAATCCAGCGAAAATTGAAAGCATTAAGCCAGTGCTAATCCAAACTCGTCTTGGATGATTTCCAACAAGACTGGCAACTTTCGACCAAATTCCCGACATTCGTTCATCTTGATCACCAAACTTTGGAATTCGCGGCCAAAATACTTTTCTACCAACCAGCAATAACAGCGCTGGCAGCAAAGTCAGCATGGTCACCATGGAAACGGCAATACCAACAGATCCAACCGGACCTAAGCCTCGATTGCTAGAAAGCTCGCTTACCAAAAGCACCATAAGTCCAACGATCACAGTTGAGCCGGAAGCCAAAATGGGTTCTACCACTCCCCGCCACGCTATTCGCATGGCATCAAAGCGAGATTCATGACGATGGAGCTCTTCTCGGTATCTGGCAATAAGCAGCAAGGCATAGTCTGTTGCTGCACCGATCACTAACACAAACAAAATTCCTTGTGACTGGCCGTTTAGGTCAATCACATCATTTTTTGCCAATAGATAAACAATTCCGCCTGCGGTAATTAAAGCAAATAAAGCCGATAGCAGCGGCAGCACCCATAAAAACGGTGATCTATAAACAAATATCAAAATAATTGCTACAACTGTAAGAGTTGTCTGCAGCAGCGTTGTATCAATTTCTCCAAATGCACCAAAGAAATCTGCCAAAATGCCACCAATACCTGTGACATGAAATTCCAAACCAGCAATGCCTTCAGCATCTTCACGAATAAATTCCACAATCCCTGGCAACGCCTCTTCGCCGTTTGATAGCAAACTTTCAAGCGCAGTGTTATCTAGCGGCAAGCTTGCAAGCACTGCCTTACCATCTGGACTTGGGATTGGAGTTAACCCGATGCCTGACACTAAAAATTCTGCAAGCTTTTGATTAGTACCTGGAATTGTTTTGGTTGGCAGAGCTTGCAGGTATGCGTTAATTTCAATTAACGCAGCTGGGGTGATTTCACCTGAAAAAAGTAAAAGTGCAGGCAGTTGATCTGAGTCAGCTGAAGCAAATCTGTTTGAGATTTCACCAGCTAGCGTTGATTCGGCATTATCTGGCAAAAAAGCAGCGTTATCGTTTGTCTGCACTGTAGATAGCTGACCAAACAGCGGTCCGGTGCCTGCGCTAATTCCCAGCCATACCGCAATTACCAAAACTGCTAGCCATACCTGGCGACGTCCTTTTACCTTGGTTTTCGACACAAAGAATCCAATCTCAGAATAGTTTCAAGGGCTTAATCTAGAGGGTCTAGCTGTTAGCGCATCCTTGAGCACTCCAATAGACAACTGTGATTTTGCTTGCTTAGTGCACCGCTATTGTTCAGGTATGCAAACCCAGCTGGTGGTCGCCAACTGGGGAGTCGGTGCCCAGTTGGTGGAATACGAAACTGGATGGCGAAAGCAACAGCAGCTGCATCAAGAAGTTGCTGACAGCGCTGCTCCCCCTACCTTGGTGCTCGTTGAGCATGAGCCAATTTTCACTGCAGGATCGCAGACGCAGCCACTAGACCGCCCAATTGATGGCTCAAAAGTCATTGACGTTGATCGCGGCGGCCGAATTACCTGGCACGGGCCAGGGCAGTTAGTTGGCTATCCAATTGTGCCGCTGCGCGAACGCTATAACGTGGTGGGTTTTGTGCGAGCGATTGAAGCTGGGTTAATTGCAACGTGCGCTGAATTTGGATTAAAGACCGATCGCATCAAAGGTAGATCTGGAGTTTGGGTGCTAGCTGATTCCCCGCGCAAAATTGCAGCGATTGGCATTCGAGTTGCAAAAGGAGTTTCGATGCATGGTTTTGCACTTAACTGCAACCCAGATCTAAGTTGGTTTGATCGAATTATTCCCTGCGGAATCCCAGATGCTGAAGTCACATCATTGACCAAAGAGCTAGGTCGAGAAATCTCTGTAACCGATGCCTTAACTGTCATTGAAGCAAAACTGATTCCGGCTATTAAAGATGCCATTAACTTTAATCCTCAAGTAAGATAACGCCGTGAATGAACCTTTGATTAAAACTGGTGCTGATGGCAAAAAAATGCTTCGCATTGAGGCGCGAAATTCGGCTGTGCCAATTGAAAAAAAGCCAGAATGGATTAAGCGCCGAATTAAAACCGGACCTGAGTTCAACCGAATCCATGGCCTAGTCCAAAGTCAGAAACTTCATACCGTCTGCCAAGAAGCTGGCTGCCCAAATATTTATGAATGCTGGGAAGATCTTGAAGCTACTTTTCTAATTGGTGGCGATGCCTGCACTAGGCGCTGTGATTTTTGCCAAATCGATACTGGTAAACCGCAACCACTTGATACCGATGAGCCACGCCGAGTAGCAGATAGCGTTAAAGCAATGGATCTGGCATACGCAACCGTGACCGGTGTTGCGCGCGATGATTTAGCTGATGGTGGCGCATGGCTTTACGCTGAAACTGTAAAGCAAATTCATGCGGTAAATCTTGGTTGTAAAGTGGAAGTGCTAATTCCAGATTTTAATTCTATCGATGTACAGTTAAATGAAGTGTTTGCTTCAAATCCTGAAGTATTGGCTCATAATGTTGAAACTGTGCCGCGAATTTTTAAACGAATCCGGCCAGCATTTCGTTATGAACGCTCCCTTGAGGTGATTACCAAGGCGCGAACTGCTGGACTTATTACTAAAAGTAACTTGATTTTAGGAATGGGCGAAGAGATTGCAGAAGTTGAAACTGCATTGCAGGATTTACACAATGCTGGCTGCGAGCTAATCACTATCACGCAGTATTTACGGCCATCCCCAAAGCACCATCCAGTTGAACGCTGGGTGCATCCAGAGGAATTTGTCCAACTAGCTCAGGTAGCAACAGATATTGGCTTTGCAGGGGTTATGTCAGGGCCGCTAGTTCGCTCCTCGTATCGAGCTGGCCGGCTGTACACCCAAGCACTTGCAGCCCGAGCACAAGGCAGCACCGCTACCTTGATGCACACCTAACATCCTTTAGGGTTCAGCTATGTCAAATTCCGAGATGCCACAAGGTCGTATTCGCCAAATCGCTGCCGCTTATCGCATGACCAAGCGAACAGATCGGTTCTTGCCGCTAATTTTGCTCTTAGTTTTCTTAATTACTATCGGTATTGCTGGAGCGCTAGTTGTATTTCTAGTTCCTGGTTTATGGCTTCAGATCATCTTCAGCGTATCGGTATTAATGATTGGCATTATTGCGGTTTTATTTGTTTTTGGTAAACGAGCTGAGTCCGCCGCATATGCTCAGATGGAGGGGCAGCCTGGCGCTGCAGTTGCAATTGTGCAGAACCTCAGAAAATGGACCATTGCAACTGCCGTTGCAGCTGATCGAAATCAAAACATGGTTCACCGAACTGTAAGTCGCGCCGGAGTTGTGCTAATTGCTGAAGGTGGCGCTGGAATTGGTGCGCTGCTAGCTGGAGAGCGTAAACGCACTCAGCGTTTTATCGGAGAAGCTCCGCTAACTGAAATTGTAATTGGCAATTCTTCATCAACAGTTCGGATTAAAGATCTGCAAAAGAAGTTAAAGAAATTACCTAAGCAATTAAGCAAATATGAAACTGCAGCACTTCGCAAAAAATTAGAAGCTGTGGGTGGCACAAATATTCCAATCCCTAAAGGCCCAATGCCAAAGAGCACAAATATCCGACTGCCTCGACAGTAGCTTTAAACTCGAACCAGCACGGCCTTTATTAACCTGTCATGCAAGCCGCGCTGATCGCGATCATAAATTACAGCTGGCACCACAAGGCAAACTAAAAATTGGCGAATTGCGGATTTAAATATTCCAATTCGCGCACCATTAAGGCTCTGAACCTGCATCCCTGTTATGCGATGGCCAAAGCTGCCACCAAAAAGCGTGATAAAAATAAAGGTGTGCGCAAAGAACATAAACAGCGTAAGCAGGTCTATCCCTAACTCAAGCTCGATCAGGTCGTTTAAGGCGCGGGCTAGTAAAAGAGCGCTGAGCCAATCAATGCTCAGCGCCGCAAGGCGGCGGCCAAACCTAGCGATTGAGCCAGGCCCAGTTTCTGGCCTTTTCAGCCGCTCCCCTGGGTGCCCAAACTCATACCCCTGACTTTCAAGGGATTTTCGCGGCCCTTGCAGCCAGCCAGCCCAATCTCGACGATCTACCATGAGGGAACCTTAATCTGTAACCAGATAGAAACAATTCAGTATCGGTGCTGAAACTCGCATAATCTAAGGTTACGCCAGTTGATAGACACCAAGGATGTTTTCTGAGGAGGATAAATGTTCAAGTCGCCTGAGGAGATTTTAAAGTACCTCAAAGATGAAGCTGTTGAATTTGTTGATATTAGGTTCTGCGATCTGATTGGCCAGATGCAGCACTTTAATATTCCAGCGCACGCATTTACTGAAGATGCGTTTACTGTTGGCATGATGTTTGACGGATCTTCGGTGCGTGGATTCCAGTCAATTAATGAATCAGATATGAAATTGCTGCCAGATGTGCGAAGTGCATTTATTGATCCATTCCGAATCAATAAAACCCTTGCCCTAAATTTCAATGTGGTTGATCCATTCACAGATGAGCCTTACAGCCGTGATCCACGCAATGTGGCCGCAAAAGCAGAGAAGTTTTTAGCTGCATCAGGAATAGCTGATACTGCATTTTTTGCACCTGAAGCAGAGTTTTATATCTTTGACTCGGTTCGATATCAAACTAAAGCCAATGGCTCAATGTATGAAGTGGATTCGATTGAAGCCGCTTGGAACATGGGCAAAGAATTTGAAGCTGACGGTGGACCAAACCTTGGTTACAAGACACGCTTTAAAGGTGGCTACTTCCCAACAGGTCCAAATGATCAATTTGCAGATCTTCGCGATGAGATGGTTCGCACGCTAGAAGCAGTTGGACTTGAAGTTGAACGTGCTCATCATGAAGTAGGAACTGCTGGCCAAGCAGAGATCAACTACAAATTTGATACCCTGCTAAAAGCTGCTGATGACGTACAGAAATTTAAATATGTAATTAAAAATGTAGCCTGGGAAAATGGCAAAACCGCAACCTTTATGCCAAAGCCAATTTTTGGTGATAACGGTTCAGGTATGCATTGTCATCAGTCATTGTGGAGCGGTGGCAAGCCACTGTTTTACGATGAAGCCGGCTATGCAGGTCTATCAGATATTGCACGTTGGTATATCGGTGGATTGTTAAAGCATGCTCCATCGCTGCTAGCATTCACAAACCCATCTGTTAACTCATTCCACCGCTTAGTGCCAGGATATGAAGCACCAGTTAACTTGGTTTATTCAGCACGTAACCGTTCTGCATGCATTCGAATTCCAATCACTGGCACATCACCTAAGGCCAAGCGAATTGAGTTCCGCGTGCCAGATCCAACAGCTAATCCATATCTAGCTTTCTCGGCAATGCTGATGGCTGGCTTAGATGGCATCAAGAATCGCTACGAACCACCAGCACCAGTTGATAAGGACCTTTACGAACTGCCACCTGAAGAAGCAAAGAACGTAGCTCAGGTGCCAGGATCACTTACTGAGGTGCTAGATGCGCTAGAGCGCGATAATGACTACTTGACTGCCGGCGGTGTATTCACCCCAGATCTGATTGAGACCTGGTTGGAATACAAGCGCAAAAATGAAGTAGATGCGATTCGCTTCCGTCCGCATCCATATGAGTTTGAAATGTATTACGACTGCTAAAACCCTCCTCTCAGAACAAAGGCCCCTAGCTTGCTAGGGGCCTTTGTTATCTCTCAGGCATCAGCTCCCAGCCACGCTATCCTTGACTAATAACCTAAATCGAGGACAGCAATGACAGCAAGCTTTTTACTGGGAATCATGATCTTTTTGGTTGTGATCAACTTTTTACTTGACACAATTTTGGATTATTTAAATGATCGATCCAGCAAAAACACCACCGAGCCGAAAGTCAAACAATTTTACGATGAAGCCGAATACCGTAAATCAATTGATTACAGCAGTGAGAAATATCGATTTGGGCTATTTGACTCGACAGTGAATTTGCTGCTTGTCGTTGCAGCACTTGGACTTAGTTGGTTTGCGCTGCTTGATGAATTAGTTAGAGAGTATTTTAGTAATGAATTAGTTATTTCATTAGCTTTTATTGCTTTACTGAGTGTAATTTCCTCGATTATAAATTTGCCATTTGCACTACATTACATATTTAGAATTGAAGCTAAATATGGATTTAACAAAACAACCTTAAAAACTTTTTTTGCCGATCGCGTTAAAGGAACGGTTTTATCGCTACTAATTGGCGGACCGCTGCTGACTGCCATAATTTATATATACCAGCAAATTCCACAATGGTTCTGGCTAATGGGATGGGCGCTAGTTTCTGGCTTCTCGCTGTTCAGTTTTATGTTTGGTACTAAATTATTTTTGCCGCTTTTTAATAAATTGCAACCAGTACCTGAAGGCGAATTGCGTGATGAAATTGAGAAGTATTGCAAATCTCAAGGCTACGCAATGTCAAAGTTGTATGTGATGGATGGCTCAAAGCGCTCAACTAAAGCTAATGCTTTTTTCTCTGGCATGGGAAGAACAAAAACAATCGTGCTTTTTGACACGCTGATTGAGAAACTCAGCACACCTCAGATTACTGCAGTGCTAGCTCATGAAATTGGACATTACAAACGCAAGCACACACTTGCGATGTTTTTGTTGTCTAATTTGCAAACATTTGTACTGTTTGCATTGTTAGGTTGGTTGCTGGGCAATTCATTACTTTCTGAAGCACTTGGCGCTACAGAACCAAGTTTTCATATCGGTATTTTGGCATTCTTTTTGCTGTTTACACCAGTTTCAGTCATTCTTGGATTAATAGACAATGGCCTATCGCGTCGTAATGAATTCCAAGCCGATAAGTTTGCAATTGATACGTATCCCAATTCTAGCGAACACTTAAGAGATGCATTAAAAAAGATTTCAACCGATTCGTTGGCGAATTTAACTCCGCACCCTTGGTATGTGAAAGTTCATTACACCCACCCACCAATTCTCCAGCGGCTAGCAAAACTTAGCTAGTAATAGTTTGTAGCCAAAGCTTTGCATAACGCTCAGAGTCGACTTTAAGCGCAACAGCAACATCTCTAGCATCAGGCAGAGCCCGCTCATTCTCAACTGTGTCTCGATATGGTCGTCGATCAACAACAGTCATACCGCGAGCTGGGCCTTTATCAGTTATTACTGCGGTTGGATAAGTTTCAAGTTCTAGTCCAGCTGGATCAATCACTGCACAAACCGCACCAGCATCTCCAATTGTGATTGGGTAGCCAAGTATTCCAGCAATGAATTCTCCAATTTCACCAGCTAGTTTTGCAGCTGGTAGTTCAGAATTTTTTAAATTTGTTAACTGTAGTTCACCAATATGTACGTCATAAAAAACATCCAACCCGTACATCACAGTTGGTATGTCAGCAGAAAAAACTATCTGTGCCGCCTCAGGGTCATGCCAAATATTAAATTCCGCTAAAGCTGTGGCATTTCCTAAACCAGCAGAGCCGCCCATAATTACCAGCTTTTCAATATTCGCAATCACTTCAGGATATTCAGTTAGCAGTAAAGCAATATTTGTTAATGGCGCAACGGGAATTAGCGTAACTTTCTCTGGATGCCCCAAGATCAAATCACGCAAGAATTCAACTGCAAATTGATCAACTGGCTTGCGGGTGGATTTTGGCCAGTTGATATTTCCCAGGCCATCTTCACCATGAACTGCTAACGCATAATTTGGCTCTGCAACTAACGGCCGTGCTGCACCTGCTGCAACCGGGACATCCGCTCTGCCAGCAGCATCAAGCACCAGCATCGTGTTAGCAACCACTTGATCAAGCGGGCAATTGCCATCTACACAGGAAACCCCAAGCAAGTTCAAATCAGGATGCTTTGCTGCCAGTAGCAGAGCGAATGCATCATCTATGCCGGTATCTACATCCAAGATTATTGGAATTGGTCGCTTTTGCATCGCTTCTCCCTTAGGGTTAGAGAACGCAGAGCATAGGGGTTAGGAAAACATTTTGGATACTTTGCAAACCCCACCACTGCTGCGAGGCTGGCTGCATCTTGGTACAGCACCTGTAGCGATGTTAGCTGGATCAGCGCTCGTAATTCTTGCTCCAACCTTGCAAGCCAGATTTACCATAGCAATATTTACATTAAGTGCGGTTGCACTCTTTTCTGTTTCAGCCACTTATCACACAATTGATTGGACCCCAAATGTTAAGCGCGTTCTGCGCCGACTTGATCATGCAAATATATTTCTGATTATCGCTGGAACATATACGCCGCTTACGGTGCTATGGCTTGACGAAAGAACCGCAACTATTTTGCTATCGCTAGTTTGGGGTGGTTCAGTGATTGGGCTGTTATTTCGCATCTTCTGGTTAACAGCCCCACGTTGGCTTTATGTTCCAATCTATATTGCCCTGGGTTGGGCAGCGCTGCTGTATCTGCCTGATTTTTATCAAACTGCTGGTGGCTTAATTGTTGGGTTGATTCTGGCTGGAGGTGTTTTATATTCAGTTGGCGCAATCATCTACGCCACCAAGCGGCCCAAGCTCAGTCAGAAATACTTTGGATTCCATGAGTTGTTTCATTCATTAACAATTGCCGCGTTCTTCTGCCACTATGCAGCTATAGCAATAACTGTAGCCAAACTGTAGTTCTAGTTTGGTCTAAGCACCACAAAGACCGGCAATTGTCGTGTCAATCTAGGTAAATGAACTTGTTAATTTTAATGAGTTGTCACTTATCCCAACCTAGGTGCTAATCTCAAGCCATGCAAAAATTCTCAAAGCCAAACACCAGCACTAAATTGATCTCAGAGATTGGCGTAGGGGTAATGCCTTTTTCGCGTCCTGGTGCAAGCCTGGATGTAGCTGTTGAGGTTCTTCATTACTGCCTAAATTCCGGCATTAGCTTGCTCAACACCGCAGATGTATATGCGCCTAGCGCTGATCAAATTGGGCATAATGAAAATGTGGTACGCGAAGCGCTTGATCAATGGGATGGCGAACGCGAAAACATTGTTGTAGTAACCAAAAATGGACTAACTCGTGAAGGAACCCAGTGGTCCAGAAATGGCAGCAAAGAACATCTTCTCCGGGCAGCTGAAGCCTCTGGAAAAAAATTAGGCTTTGTTCCCGATTTAATTCTTCACCACAGAATTGACCGCACTCGACCATTCGCCGAGCAAGCAAAGGCCATGGTAGCGGTGCATCAAGCCGGACTTGCAAAACGAATTGGCTTCTCGAACGTAACTGCCCTCGAATACGATATTGCGCAGCAAGAAACTGGCGGGATGATTGCAGCAATTGAGAATGAGCGCAGCCCGCGTTTCAGAGATCACACAGATGTTCTCGAGCGCTGCGCCCGAGATGAAATTGCGTTTTTGGCTTGGTCGCCACTAGGTGGCGAGAACGACGCTAAGAATCTTGGTGAGTTGTATCCAAAATTTCAGCAAGTTGCAAATGAAGTTGGAGCTACAGCCCAACAGATAGCGCTGCGATGGTTAAAGCTGCAATCACCAAGCATGGTTCCAATTCCGGGCTTCACAAAAATTTCTACAGCAAAATCATCCATCGCAAGTATGGATATTAAGTTAACTGATGATCAGCTAGCTCGACTTAACTCAAGTCCAGCTGGTGA
Source organism: Candidatus Nanopelagicales bacterium (assembly GCA_030834185.1). Lineage (GTDB taxonomy): Bacteria > Actinomycetota > Actinomycetes > S36-B12 > UBA5976 > AcAMD-5. Next base: position 10,848 of record JAURFT010000003.1, on the reverse strand, counting down.
CGGATCGGTTTACCCAGACTAAATGGATACTGCAATATTAACTTTGGGCTTTACAGTTTTTGTCACGCTGTTGGTGATTATGGACCCACCTGGAACTATGCCGGTTTTTATGGGATTAGTCAGCAACCAGCCGCCTGCAAAACAAAAGAAGCTCGCAAGGCAAGCTGTTTTAACGGCCTTTAGCGTCATTGTTGCGTTCGCGATTTTTGGTGATCAAATTTTAGGATTTTTGAATATCTCGCTGCCAGCACTGCAAGCCTCAGGTGGATTACTTTTATTACTTGTGGCGCTGGAATTATTAACTGGAAAAGATTCAGAACCCACAAAAATTAGTGATGTAAGTGTTGCGTTGGTGCCACTTGGCACTCCTTTACTGGCCGGCCCTGGCGCTATTGCAGCAACAATCGTTTTTGTTCGTCAAGCTGAGTCTGCTTTAGATTACAGTGCCATCGCTATAGCTATATTGCTCGTGCATCTGGTGCTATATGCCGTCATGAGGTTTGCTGTTCCAATCATGAAAGTGCTCAAAGTGGGTGGCGTAACTGTTGCAACAAAACTAGCAGGACTACTGCTTGCTGCGATTGCTGTGCAGATGATGGCAGAAGCAATTGCTCAATTCGTTAGAGACTATGTTTAACTGATCCATGATTTATTCAGCAACGGATATGTATGTTGGTAAAGTCCTCAACTATGTCAAACCTATTGACGCTCTCCTTCATCTCGTCGTCAGCCTCGATAATTAAAACTCAGTTATACAAGCAGGCGCGAGAAGAAGGCCTGCTTCCTTAAATACACTTAGATCATGTGGGGAAAATACCTAGCCTTAGGTGATTCGTTTTCGGAAGGGCTTTCTGATCCCTACCCAGATGGCACATATCGTGGTTGGGCAGATCGAACTGCTGAAAAATTAGCGATTTCAGATTCAGAATTTAAATATGCCAATTTAGCTGTACGTGGCAGAAAAATGAATCGAATTATTAACGAACAGATTCCGCTTGCTATGGAAATGAAACCCGATCTTGTAACTATTGCTGCCGGTGTAAATGATGCGCTGCGGCGAAACTGGGATCCAGTTAATGTGATCAAACTTTATGAGCATGGAATTTCGCAGCTGCGAAGATCAGGGGCTCATGTTCTTGTGGTTGCTTTTGGTGACCCTGAAAATCGAGGACAACTGGCTGGAGTTAGAGAAAGATTGCGGTTTTTGAATCATGAAACTATTAAATTAGCTGCTAAATACGATTGCAGTGTTGTGGACTTTTGGCCAGAGCGCGGATTTGATCACGATTTATTCTGGAGCGATGACCGACTGCACCTGTCAAGTATTGGTCATCAATTTGCGGCCAAAGCTGCGTTGCACGCCTTAGGTCTAGCTGATGACTCTTGGCGTAGGCCGGAGATTGAGTTGCCTCCCGATCCAAACTGGGCAGCGCGTCGCATTAGCGATGCCAGATGGCTCAAAGAACATATGGCGCCATGGGCGCTGCGGCGGCTGCAAGGTCGGTCTTCAGGTGACCATCTACAACCAAAGCGACCCGATTTTGCTCCAATTGGGTTCAATCCTGAGTCCTTTAATGAATAACCGCTAACATCTGCCCATGAATCAGCCATTCCATAGCAAAATTGAGGAAGTTGAAGCTGGCATTGTGCTGCTTGGCAATGAGCTAGTTGCCAATTTACCAAAAGCTGCTCTTGCACTGCTTGCCTCTGACACCATCACTGCCGAGGAGATCATCAAGGCTGACGAGAAATTTAATAAAATCGCTGAAGATTTAGAGCAACTTTGCTATCTGCATTTAGCGCTGCAAAAACCAAATGGTCCAGAGCTGCGACGAACAATCTCTTCACTTCGAATCATCGCTGATATCGAACGAAGCCATGACTTGATTGTCAATATAGCCAAAGCAACCATCAGAATGGTTGGATTTAAAATTGATGCAGCTGTATCTCAGTTGATTGGTGAGATGGCTCGACAGGCTGCTTTTGAATTTAAGCATGCGGTTGAGGCTTATCAGAAAAAAGATGACACGTTGGCTCACTCGATCGTGACTACTGACTCCGTGCTTGATGCTACCCATCGCGATCTTTTACAAGCGATTTTTGCAGCTAATAAAAGTGGAAATTGTGAGATTGAGATTGCTTTACAGTATGCCTTAGTTGGAAGATTCTTGGAACGCATTGGAGATCACGCTGTAAATCTATCCAGGAGCGTGGTTCATTCAATTACTGGTGAACCAGGGCCAGATATTGAAACCATGACCAGAATGGAAAATCTGTAAATTAGTTCACCTTGAGTTCACCTTATATTCCCCTAATGGCAAATCTATTGCCCCGCTGCATTGGCCTCATTAAGCAATTCTCTCCCCATGGTCGTCCAACCCCCGCAGCCCAAAACGATCCCTCGCAATGCCCAGCTAACTAAAGCTGACCGGCGCTTTGCCCGTTGGATGACGGCAGCGGCATTTTTCTCACTAATTGTGCTCTCGCTGATTTTGTTTTTCTTGGTCTATCAATCATTACCAGCCATCACAAATCAAGGCTTCTGGAATTTTTTAACAACAACTGAGTGGGATTCGAAATCTACAGCTGGCGGCGAAACTGTTGAAGACCCAGTCTTTGGTGTTGCAGCAATGCTTTGGGGGACTATTTTAATTGCAATTATTGCAATTCTTATTGGGTTGCCAGTCTCGCTTGGGTTGGCGGTATTTATCGTCTTTGTTGCGCCACGCGGTGTAGCAGGGCTGTTGCGTAACATTATCGATTTTCTAGCAGCTATTCCCTCGATCGTATTTGGACTTTGGGCTATTTCAGCACTTACAGCTAAAGGTAAGGAGTGGGGTGAATGGCTAACTACAAATGCTGGATTTATTCCCATTTTCAAAAACGATCTTGGCATCTGGGTTGGTACGCCAATTATTGGTGGCATTGTGCTTGCAGTAATGGTGACTCCAATTATCACTTCAGTTGCGCGCGAGGTGCTTAGCCGAACTCCGCCTGATCTAGTTAATGCCGCCCAATCTTTAGGTGGCACATTATGGCCGACGCTGCGCTATGTGGCTTTTCCATTTGCCAAAAGCGGAATTGTTGCAGCAACCATGCTCGGCTTAGGTCGAGCACTTGGTGAAACAGTTGCGGTTTTCTATGTTCTGAATTTAACTTATGGCTCAATTAACTGGTACAAGATTGTTAACCCAGAAGGTGGCTCAATTGCATCGCTAATTGTGGCTAAGTTCAGCGAAGCTGATCCACTTGAGATCTCAGCGCTGCTTGGTGGCGGCTTAGTGCTGTTTGTGATCACATTAGTAGTAAACGTAATTGCCACCACCATCGCACGCGCAACTGTGACGGACAAATAATGAATCCCCAAACTCAAACATTGCAATCACCCCCTGCACCGCAGCGGCCATGGCGACGTAAATCAAAAAATGACGTATTAATAGTTGTTGTTGCCTCAATTGCACCAGGACTTATTGCTTTTACTGCAAATGCTTTAGAAATTTTATCTGGCTTTTTAGCAGGGGTGTTGTTTATCATTTTGCAGATATCAGCAGGTGCAGCAGCTGGCGTGATCCATCGAGGACGTCGAGGTCTAAGCGATGGCGTGCTGATTTCAGCTATCGGATTTGCCATTTCATTTGTTGCAATCATGATGAGCTCGGTGATTTGGTCAGTTGCGACCAAAGGCTTTGAAGCTTTGAAGTTTCAATTTTTAATTCAGAACAACGAATTCATTACGCCAACTTCCCCGCTTGGCTATGGTGGAATTGGGCATGCAATTTTAGGTACGCTAATTATTGTTGGAATTGCAACGCTAATTTCAGTTCCAATTGGAATTGCAACTGCAGTTTATATAACTGAAGTTCGAGGGCGAAGCAGAGTGTTAGTGCAAGGTCTGGTTCAAGCCATGAGCGGCGTGCCATCAGTTGTTGCTGGATTGTTCATTTTTGCAACTTTAATTTTCACCAATATCTCTGAATACAACGGCGCCATGGGTGCGTTGGCATACACAATTTTGATGCTGCCAACTGTTGCTCGTACCGCAGAAGAAGTGCTGCGACTAGTGCCTGAGGAGCTTCGTGCAGCTGCGCTAGCCCTTGGCGCTTCACGGGCTCGAGTTGTGAGCATGGTTGTAATACCAACTGCCAAAGCGGGATTAATAACTGCAATGTTGTTGGGTATTGCTCGAGTTGTCGGTGAGACTGCTCCGCTGGTGTTTACGATTTTTGGTTCGGCCAAAACCAATATCAACCCAGTAGATGGCCCGATGGCAGCGCTGCCGCTGTATATCTTTAACGGCGTAAGACAACCCTTTGCGCCGGAGCAAGCTCGTGCCTATTCGGCGGCGCTGGTGCTGTTGGTTTTGGTAATAATATTTTTCACACTAGCTCGAGTGTTGAGCACAGGACTGCGAAAGGGTAAGTAATGACTAGTACAGTAGAGGCTATGCCATTTGTAGCGCCAAAAACTCAAGGGTCTGGGGTACCAGATACTGATGTCGTGCTGGCATCAAAGAATCTACATGTTTGGTTTGGTCCCCGAATGGTGCTTGCTGATGTAAATCTCAATTTCCCAAAAAACTCGGTGACTGCGCTAATTGGCCCCTCTGGCTGTGGTAAATCCACCTACATTAGAACGCTTAACCGCATGCACGAGCTAATTCCAAGCGCAGCCCTAGCTGGTGAAGTTATTTTTGAAGGAACTGATATTTATGATCCTTCAGTTAACCCAGTAGATGTCCGACTCCGAATCGGTATGGTTTTCCAGAAGCCAAATCCATTTCCAGCTATGACAATTCGTGAGAATGTGCTCTCTGGGTTGCGACTAGCTAAATTAAGCAACAGCAATCATGATGAATTAGTTGAAAAATCTTTAATGCAAGCAGGACTCTGGAATGAAGTTAAAGATCGTCTCAACAACACTGGTGGTTCGCTTTCTGGTGGACAACAACAGCGCCTATGCATTGCGCGCTCACTAGCAATTGATCCGCACGTATTGTTGATGGATGAGCCATGCTCAGCCTTAGATCCAGGTTCTACGCTTCGAGTGGAGCAGACAATTCGTGAATTAAGTGAATTTATGACGGTAGTAATTGTGACTCACAATATGCAACAAGCTCAGCGAGTTGCCAATTACACTGCATTTTTCCTTTCTGAAGATAACAACCCAGGCTTTGCTGTTGAGCATGGCCCTACTGCTGAAATTTTTGGAAACCCAGTTGAGCAGCGAACTTCTGATTACGTAAACGGACGATTCGGTTAATCTCAACTTAGTTTACTAATTGTTCACTTTATGGCTAACTTGAATTGGCTGCTAAATCAACAACTGGTTGCTTTAACCCCATACTTTTCACACATCCCGGAATGGGCAAAACGAAGGAGAACGCAGTTATGCGTCGTGTAATTAAATTATCAAGTGCGCTAGCCATAGCAGCCCTTGTTGTTAGCGTGCTTACCCCAGCCGCTTCAGCTAATACTGAGATTAAAGGTGCTGGAGCTAGCTTCGCAAAAGGCTTCATGGATGAATGCATTTCTCAGTACAACGCAACCCGACCAGCAATTACTGTTGCGCAGTATGGATCAGTTGGATCCGGATCTGGCCGCGCTCAGCTGCTTGCTGGCACCACAGCCTTCGCGATGAGTGATGGTTATTGGTCAGGTAGTCAAGTAGCTCGAGCCAAAGACTACATTTTTATTCCGCTAGCTGGCGCGCCACTGACTCTACCCTTCAACGTGCCAGGTGTTCGAAATCTTAATTTGACCGCTAAGAACGTAACTGACATTTTTAGTGGAAAAGTAACAAAATGGAATGACAAGTCAATCAAGAAGCGAAACAAAAATGCTAAGCTACCAAATTCCTCAATTGTGGTGGTTTATCGATCCGATTCATCTGGAACCACTCAGGCATTCACCCAGTATCTATCAAACCATGCCAGCGACTGGAAAGAAGTAGGTGTTTTCAACACGGCATTTCAGCCAGCAGGCAGCATTGGCTCGCCTCAAAACCAGGGTGTTATGACTTCAGTAAAGAACACCACCAACTCAATTGGTTATGTTGATTACGCCGATGCTTCAACCGGTGGTGTACCACTAGCCAAACTACAAAATGGTGCCAAGCAGTTCATTGCTCCAACTTTGCAAGCTACCAACTTGTTCCTAGCAGCGCAGCCGTTGCCAGGCTCTCGCGGTTATGTGTACCCACGTTACAAAATTTCAAAGATCAAGGGTGCTTATCAGTTGGGTGTTTACACCTACTACATCATGCCAAAGAAGCCAGTTAAAGGTGTGATTGAGTTTGCTGAGTATGTACTAAAGACATGCGGCCCAACTCGAGCTGCTGCAGTTAAGTACAACGCGCTATCAGGCAAAATGCAGGCATACGCATTAGGTCAGGTCCTAAAAGCGACAAGGCCATAATCCAAAACCCATAAACAGCGCGAGCGGCTACTAGCTGCTCGCGCTGTTTAGGTTAATATTGATTAAGTTAATTAGAGCAAGAAATGGGGGGTAGGTGAAGATCAAAAGCGCAATTTTGGTAATTGCAGCGCTGCTGATTTCAGCCTGCACCCCGCCGCTGCCTCCTGAGGTGCTAGCTGGTCAAGCTGAGGCAACTATTAATTGTGAAGTTGCTTCAACTGCAGTAGATGGACCAGCTGAACTAGCAGATAACTTCTTCTTGCTCGCAGACAGCTTAACTGGCGCATGTCCTGATCATTCAGCGTTCTTCTCAGTTAATGACCCGGCCGCTGAAGTGCTTATCTCAGATCACACTCCAACAAGTGCAGAAATAAATTTATTTAATCAACGTTGTCCTACAAGTGAAATCTTGATCTCCCCTGCCTTTGGAATCCCAGCCACAATTTCGTTACAAGTAACTGGCCTTGAAGGGCTTGCTCTAGATGCCGTTGCAATTGGGGGGCTGCTTGATGGCTCTATAACAAACTGGAACGATCCAATTATTCAGGCCCTGAATCCAGATTTTCAACTTGATTCAGTTCCAGTTATCAAATTAGGTTCTAAACAAAAGTCCTCCGCTGTGCTAGCTATGACTACTTGGGCGCATGAAGCAGGAGGTGGCAAGTTGCCACCAGCCGACATTGTTCGCGGTGAGCAAAACTTTGAGACTTTGTATGACATGGCTGCTGAGATTTATAACATTGAAGGTAGTTTTGGAATTGTGTCGCTAGGCACGGCAGTTATTAATGGTTTAAACGTAGCAAATATGGTTGTTAATGATGGGGATATTTTAGTACCAGAGCCGGTTTACACCATGAGATCGCTTGCTACAGCAACGCTGAATCGCGGTAACCCAAACCAATTAATTTCAACAATTGGTTATGGCGGTAAAGTCAATGAATCATTATCAGATCCGTTAATTGACCCCTCTAACTTTAAATCTGCTTGGCCTGCTGTTGGTGTTGCGCATGTCATGGCATGCGAAAGCTCAGTTGATAACGGTGCGCTGCCATTTGCTCGGTTTGTAATTCGAGGTGAAGGTCAAGGTGCGCTTGAAAGTGCCGGATACACCAGATTGCCGCTGCCAATTAGGTTAAAAGCCATTTTGACGCTGAAGACTCCGCTTTCACAAGAGCTGCTAGATCAAATTCCAGCTGATTAAGAATCGTAAAACAGCCGCTCAAACACCTCTCTAGATCTTCGCGCTGTGCGCAGATACTGCTCAACCATTAAATTAGCACTGTCAGTTGCGTAACCAAGCAGAAATGCAACGTTGCGTAGATCTTGTTGATCAATTGGAATTGAATCAGAGTTTTTACCCAAACTCAGCGTAATGGCATTTCTAATCTTGGTGCTCATCCGCCAAGCGTCCATTAAGACCACAGCATCGGTTTGAGTAATTATTGCTAATTCAACAGCTGCTTGTAGTGTTTCAATTGTGGAGGTTTTTTGTAAGGCAGCATGCGCGCCAGCAAACCGAAGCTGAATCAGCTGCGCAACCCACTCCACATCGCTTAGCCCACCTTTGCCGAGTTTTAAATGCAGCACAGGATCAGCGCCCTTAGGTAGTCGCTCTGCCTCCATGCGGGCTTTTAGCAATCGAACTTCGCGAATCTCAGCTTCGGGCATGCCGTTGCTGGGCCAGCGAAGTGGATTTATTACTTCTAGAAAATCAGCTGCCAGTTTTTCGTCACCAGCAGCATAATCTGCCCGCAGCAGCGCCTGGCTCTCCCAGCTGATTGACCATCTATCGTAATAACTTTGATAACTATCCAAAGTTCTTACTAACGCACCTTTTTTGCCTTCCGGGCGCAGGTCAGCATCAATCTCAATTGCCGGATCTGGGTGCGGGGCCATTAACAAACTTCTAATCTCAGCTGCAATTTTTGTAGCAATTGGGGTGGCCTCAGTTTCAGCAACACCGTCATGTGGGCGGTGTACAAAAATCAAATCCAGATCACTGCCAAACCCAAGCTCGGCTCCCCCAAAGCGCCCCATTGCAATCATTGCAAAATCAGTTGGCACTGGTTTAGATATTTCAGCTGCAACTTTTTCTTGAACCACAATTAACGTCGAATTCAGCACAACTTTATTAACTGTTGTTATAGCTGCACCAATTTGATCTACATCTAAAATTTCAAGCACAGCGCCGGTGGCGATCCGAACTAACTCACGACGCCGCATTGCTCGCAGCGCTCCAACTGCTCGCTGCGGATCAGCGGTATGGCGCGAGATTATTGCAGCTGCTTCTTGATTTAATACTTCAACTGAGATTGGAACAAGCTCAGCATTGTCTGCCAGCATCGCAAGAGTCTCAGGTGCTCGCAGCAGCATATTTACTAAAAATTCGCTCGCTGACGTTACTTTAGCTACTCGCTCTGCCACCTGAGCATCATCGCGAAGTGAGCTTAAAAACCACGGCGAATCCCCAAGCGCTTCACTGATGCGCCGAAATGCCAGCAGCGACTTATCTGGATTTGGACCAGTTGACCACCAATGCAGTAACACCGGTAGCAGCGTTCGCTGAATTGCCGCTCGACGCCGTGAGCCAGTTGTTAGCGCTTGAATATGTCTTAGCGCAGCTTGCGCATCCAGATAACCTAGCGCTTGTAATCTCACTTCTGCTTCAGCTTCACTTAACCTAACCGACTCGCTGGGCAGCACTGCAACAGCATCTAGCAGCGGCCGATAAAAAAGTTTCTCGTGCAGATCTCTAACTTGATTTGCAACCTGCTCCCAGCTGCGATTTAGTTCGGATGCCGAATCTTGACGAAGTCCAATTGAGCGGCCAATCACGCGAAGCTCGAACTCATTTTCTGGTAACACATGTGTGCGTTGCATTTTACGCAGCTGCAACCGGTGCTCAAGCGTTCTAAGCCAGACATAATTTTGATGTAATGCTTCAGCATCTTTTCGACCAACATAGCCGCCAGCTGCTAGCGCTGCTAGCGCGGCCAACGTGTTGCCGCTTCGAACTTCCTGATCTGCTCGACCATGAACTAGCTGCAGCAGCTGAACGGCAAATTCAATATCCCGCAATCCACCCCGGCCAAGTTTTAACTGCCGACCATGCTCTTTGCTGGAGATGTTTTCTTCAACCCGGATTCGCATTTTTCTGGCGTTCTCAACAAAATTGGGTTTAGCAACTGCCTGCCAAACCAGCGGTGTTACTGCAGCTAGAAATTCGGCAGCAAGCAGCTGATCACCCGCGCTGCATCGTGCTTTGAGCAATGCTTGAAACTCCCAAGTTTCAGCCCAGCGCTGGTAATAGCCAAGATAGCTGCTCACCGAGCGCACTAACGGCCCAGCTTTGCCCTCAGGCCGCAGCGCAGCATCAACTGGCCAGATAACGCCATCAATTGTGGGTTCGCTGCAGATATTTATCAAACTGCTAGCTAATTTTGCGCCAGCAGCCATTGCAACTTCTTCGGCCGTATCGCCTACTGGTTTTCCAATAAAAATTACATCCACATCCGAGATGTAATTAAGTTCATTGCCGCCAGTTTTTCCCATCGCAATAACTGCAAGTTCAACTTGATTGGCCTGATCTGGATTTTCACTGCTGGCAATCTGCAAGGCGGCTGCAAGCACTGCATCCGCTAACCAGCTTAGCTCGGTGCTGATTGCATTGAAATCAATCTCTGCAATCAGATCTCGCGCTGCGATAGAAACTAATTGATTTTGATAGCGCTGCTTTAGCGCGCTGCGAGCACGTTCGCTGGTTTTGTTCTCAACTCTTGAAATAAAATCAGCAACCAGCAGATCTCTATTCGTTGGAGCTGGTGATATTAATGCGGTTAGCAGCTCGCTGCGTTTCTCAACTAATTCGCCAAGCGCAATTGAGGCGCCAATTAATAGCGCTAGTCTTTTTAGCTGCTCTGCTGGCAGCTCTAACCAACTAAGATTTGCAACAAGTTTTGCAATCACCAGATCCGCATCAGCAGCAATGCTTGCCAGCTGCAAGATTTGTTCAAGCTGGCCTGTAGTTAACGCTTTTGAATTTAGTAGTTCTTGGGTTTTTGCAAGATCAAATACACCACATTGAATTAATTTGGTTCCCAACCCAACATCACGAGTCATCAGAACTCGTTAATGCAGCAGGTATTTTTTGTATTCCCATTCGCTAACCTGCTGACGATAATCATTCCATTCAGCACGTTTGTTGCGTAGGAAGAAATCAAAAACATGCTCGCCAAGAGATTCTGCAACCAGCTCACTTTTTTCCATAATGCTTAAAGCTTCATTCAGCGACGAAGGTAGTGTGGCAATCCCCATCGCTCTGCGCTCAGCATCAGTTAAAGACCAAACATCATCTTCTGCTTCAGCAGGAAGCTCATAGCCTTCCTCAATTCCTTTCAGCCCTGCGCTTAGCGTTACTGCGAAAGCAAGATAAGGA
>JAURFT010000039.1 GCA_030834185.1 Candidatus Nanopelagicales bacterium | reverse complement strand
TGACATACTGTAAACAATGCATCATAAAACTCTATCGCTGTGGGTTTGCATGATGATGCCCCACTTGCTAAAACCAAAATAGTGTCGTTTGTAGAGGTGCACCCATCAGATGAAATTCGGTTAAAAGTTAAATCAACTACCCGCTCGAGAATCTCTTGATGATTAATGGAGCTTAGATCAGCATCGGTTGTAATTACGCAAAGCATCGTTGCCAAAGCGGGAGCGAGCATGCCAGCACCCTTGGCCATGCCAGCTATTGAGAAATTATCTAGTTCTAGAAAACAGGTTTTAGACACTGAATCTGTCGTCATTATTGCCTGGGCTGCCAAATCCCCATCGCTTGAAACTTTGACTGATTCATCAATGCCAATTTGAATTAGATCTAAATTTAATTGTTCTCCAATTATTCCAGTAGAACAAACTGCTACATCTATTGCATCCAAACCAAATACTTCAGCTGCATATTCAGCCGTTTTATGTGTGACCTGAAAACCAGCTGGTCCCGTACAAGCATTGGCACCGCCGCTATTCAAAATCACAACTTTAGCTTTACCAGTATTTATTATTTGCTTACTCCATAGCACTGGAGCGGCTTGAATTTCATTGGTGGTAAACACTCCAGCTACATCAAAATTTGGGCCAAGGTTTCTAACAACTGCCAAATCAAGTTTATTTGATTTCAGGCCAGATTTAACTCCAACGGCAAAAAAACCTTTTGGTTTATCAATTGTCATGGGAACAACCCCACAGAAGTGAGTCCAGTAGTAGCTGGAAAACCATACATCAAATTAAGATTTTGAACCGCCTGGCCAGCGGCACCCTTTACTAGATTATCAATTGCTGCAGTTACTACCGCTCTGTTTGTTCTTTTATCATATTGCACCTGAAAATGAGCGAAGTTACTAAATTGAACTGCTTTGGTTTGAGGTTGAACAGCTTCATCTAACAAAATAACAAACGGGGTGGAATGGTAATAAGATTCAAAAACTTCCCGAAGTTGTTGTGTAGAGCTGTTCGCTTTTAAATCCATCTGGGTAACAGCCAAGATTCCGCGTGGCATTGGTGCCAACATAGGTGTAAAACTAATGATGGTTTTATTGCCATCTAATTCAGTTAACACCTGCTCAATCTCTGGAATATGTTGGTGTATTCCACCCACTTTGTATGCAGATAAATTATTCATGTTCTCTGCACTTAATAATGATAAATTGGGCTTTCGGCCAGCACCAGAGGTACCAGATGCAGCCACAATCGTAATCGGAGTTTCAGCTATGAACTGGGAATTCTTAAAAGGTGCCACAGATAACGAGATCGCTGTGGCATAACAACCTGGATTCGCTATTCGATTTGCTGTAGCGATTTCATCTTGCTTGCTTGGAAGGTCGGCTAAGCCATATGTCCAAGCTCCAGCATGAGCTGAACCATAGAACTTCTTCCAATTCGAACCATCAAGTAATCGATAATCAGCACCAAGATCAATAACTTTTACTCGCTCAGGAAGATCAGAAATCAATTTACTTGATTCCCCATGTGGTAGCGCGAAAAATACAAGATCTACATTTTCCCATTTGATATCTTGGAATTCTTGAAAAGTGGTACCAACAGTTTGCAGATTAGGAAAAACTACTGATATTGCTTTACCTGCTTGCGTATTCCCAGTTGCATACTTCAAGTTGAGCTCTGGATGGCCTGCAATCAGCCGCAGCAACTCTCCTCCGGCGTAACCCGATGCCCCAACAACTGCGATATTTATCATTCCTTAAATATAGCAGTTTTATTCTATATTACGAATACTGGGGGCCTAAATTCTTAATTTTGCAGCAAATTCCTTCTCAAGTTGCTTCAAAATATCCGTTTTTACCGCTGAAACCTCTTCAGTGGTCAAAGTACGATCTGGAGCCCGAAATCGAAGTGAGATGGCTAATGATTTATGCCCCACCGGAACTTGCTCGCCTTTGTATACATCAAATACCCGGGCTTGCTCCAGCAGCGTTCCACCGGCTGCTCGAATAGATTTAAGCACAGCACCAGCCGGTACGGAGTCAGTAACCACAATTGCAAGATCCTCTTTCGCTACAGGCATCATCAAAAGTGGCTCGGCCGGCACTACCGCAACACCATTTTCTAATAAATAGTCAAAATTCATCTCAATAGCAATAGCTCTAGCGGGTAGCTCAAATCCTTCAATCACTCGAGGATGCAGCTCGCCAGCAATACCTACCAACTGATCACCAATCCAGAATTCAGCGCATCGTCCCGGATGCCAAGGCATGGCAGTTCCAGCAACCACTTCAAAACTGAGATTGAGTAATTTCATAATCTCAACACCCGTAGATATAGCATCAGACCATTGCCAAGCTTCTAAATTTGTTAGAGCAGGATTTGTAATTTTCTTACCAATCATCAGAATAGCTAAGCTTTTTTGTTGCTGCGGGATCATCGCATCCAGTTGCGCTAATTCACTAGCAGAAGGTGGGGTTGATATTTTAGATTTCGATGCTGATTGCACCTTCTGGTTTGTAAAAACTGTACCACTTTCAAATACAGCCAAATCTAAATTATTTCTACCTAAGTTACGTTTTGCAGCAGCAAATAATCCTGGCAACAGCGACGGTCGTAAAAATGGTTCTTTTTCAGAGAGCGGATTTGCTATTTTTACCAGATCATCAACTGTGTAGAACCCTTCAGAAAATGCAAGATCTATATCCTCTTGTGAAACAAAAGGGTAATTTAATATTTCAACAAAACCTTTAGCAGCAAGTAAGGGCTTAAGTTGCCGCTCTAAGCGCTGCGGCAAGCTGTAGCCTTTTCCAATTTGGCCACCAATTAGCACCGAGGGTATTTGATCGTAACCTGAAATCCTTAATATTTCTTCTGCCAAATCATTAGTAGTTAATAAATCCGGACGCCAACTTGGTATTTGAACCACAAAATTGTCATAATCAATAATCTGGCAGCCTAAGTCATTTAGAATTCTTTGTAAATTTTCCTTCTCAAAATTTATTCCACTTATGACCTGTAATTGATCTAAGTTAAAGGCTATGGTTTGCATCTTCTCTTTACCAATGACAGCATTTCTTCCTACAACTTCGGCACCAGCATGCTCAATGAGCAGCTTAACTGCATAGTTTGAAGCGATAGCTGGTAGTTGAGGATCTACACCTCGTTCAAACCTACGCGAAGCTTCACTGGAAAGAATATGTCTGCGAGCTGTTTCAGACGTTTTCTCAGCAGAGAAATGAGCTGCTTCAATTACGAGATTCGATGTCGAGGCAGTAACTTCACTACTAGCGCCACCCATAATGCCAGCGAGCGAGAGTCCTTTTGATTTATCAGCAACAACTAATTCATTATTCCCAAGCACCCTTAAAACATGGTCGAGAGTTTCAATTTCTTCGTTTGCGTTCGAATAGCGAATTTCAATGCTACCTGAAATTTTCGATTTATCAAAAGCATGTAGAGGCTGCCCAGTTTCAAGCATGATGTAATTTGTTATATCTACTGCTATCGAAATACTTCTCATTCCAGCAAGTAGCAGCCTGCGCTGTATGTACCATGGGGTTACAGCAGTTGAGTTTACATTTTTTAAAGTAGTTAACACCAAACTTTGACAATCATCTTTAGCAGAAATGGCAGCAGCCACCCCGCCCGTTTTTGATTTAGGAAAAGCCTCATGAAGCGACGCTGGATCAACAAACGTGCCCTTTGTTGCAATGGCCAATTCGCGTGCCAACCCACGGATGCTCAATGCATAACCACGATCAGGTAAGACTGCTAAATCCAGAACTACATCCAGAAGATCTAAAGTGCTGATGGCATCAGTTCCAATTTCAAAATTGCCATCCAGCACAAAAATACCCGAATGGTCTTCGCCTATGCCAATTTCTCGTAAACTACAAATCATGCCGTCCGAGATGTGTCCATAAGTTTCGCGCTGGGCAATTTTGAATCCACCAGGTAATTCAGCTCCAGGCAATGCTGTAATTACCAGGTCGCCAACTTTGAAGTTGGTAGCGCCGCATACGATGCCACGAATACCACCATTGCTTGCACCAACATCGACCTGACAGTATCGAATAGGTTTTTTAAATTCAGACAATTCTTCAATGGCCGTAACACGACCAATAACAATTGGGCCGCTGATTCCTTGACCTACATAATCAATTTCTTCAACTTCAAACCCAAGTTGAATGAAAGCTGACACAATAGCTTCAACCTCTAATTGATCAGAAAATTGCACAAACTCATTAATCCAAGAAATGGGCACCTTCATTATGAGATGACCCCAAACATCTGCGAGAAACGGATGTCGCCCTCAACCATATCGCGCATATCTGTAACGCCATTTCTAAACATTAAAGTTCGTTCAATTCCCATACCAAAAGCGAAACCCGAATAGACATCTGTATCTATACCGACACCTTGTAATACTTTCGGATTAACAACACCGCACCCACCCCATTCGATCCATTTTCCATTAAAGAAAATATCTATTTCAGCACTAGGTTCAGTGAATGGAAAATACGAGGGTCGCAATCTGGTTTTTACGTCCTCACCAAACATGGTTTTTGCAAAATGATTAATGGTACCTTTTAGATGGGGCATGCCAATCCCTTTATCAACAACCAAACCTTCTACTTGATGAAAAACTGGAGTATGTGTTTGGTCAAGTTCATCTGATCTGAAAACTTTTCCTGGTGAAATAATATATATTGGTAATTCTCGATTCAACAAAGTTCTGATTTGAACAGGTGAGGTTTGCGTTCGCAGCACCACGCCTGAATTCTTGTCATTAACATAAAACGTGTCCTGCATCGAACGCGCTGGGTGATTAGCGGGAATGTTTAATGCATCAAAATTAAACCATTCTGCTTCAGCTTCTGGACCATCGGCAACTTCATATCCCATTGCAATAAAAATATCGGAGATGCGATTCATCACTGTCGTAAGCGGATGAATTGCGCCAGGCCTTGTTTGATCTACTGCAAGGGAAATGTCCACTCGTTCAGATTCAATAATCTCCATATTACGAGCTACCGTAAGTCTTTGCAGCTGTTCATTTAACAATTGATTTATGAATTCTCTTACTTCCCCGATCAAGGCACCTGCTTTGGCCTTATCTGCAGCTGGAAGCTTCGCTATGGCTCTATTTGCTAGTGCAATTGGCGATTTATCACCTGCATGATTAATCCTGACAGCTTTTAAATCTTCCAATGATTTAGTACTTTTAATCGCCAGCTCTGCCTTGGCTCGAAATTCGGCTAAATCAGCAAGATTCAAGGGGTCGTTTCCGGCAGGTGTTGACATAGCTAAATCCTAGACTTCATTTGGTTTAAGTTGTTCAACTGAGGCAAATAGACACACCGCAGCAGCAATTGCAGCATTCAGCGATTCGGCATATCCCTGCATCGGAATTCTCACTAAGTGAGTTGCTACTGCTTGTAAAGACTTGGAGACGCCAACTGCTTCATTTCCAATCGCCCAAATTGTTGGTTGGTTAAGTAATGAATCAATACTAAAAATTGTATATTGTGCTTCCAAAGCAGTAACTAAAATATTAGCTTTAAGATCGTTAGCCAAATCCTCTAAATCAGGTATCTGAACATTAGAAATAATTGGCAGATTAAAAATACTTCCAGCTGAACTGCGAACACACTTTGAATTGTAAGGATCAACACTACCTGGGCTTAAAAGAACCGCATCTGCTCCTGCAGCGTCTGCAGTTCGAATAATTGTGCCTAAGTTACCTGGATCTCTAATCTCTTCAACATAAAGTAATAGTTTGGCATTTTTGGATATATCTGATGGTTCATGAGCTGGAATTTTTGCAATCGCAAGCACGCCTTGCGGAGTTACCGTATCGCTTATCTCACGAAATTCGGATTCAGATATATGAAATACTGGAGTGTTAGATGAAGCGTAATCAAAATCCACAGTTTCATCTTCACAAGTGAAGATGGCTATCAAATCTGCCTTGCGTTCAATAGCCATCTGCAAAACTGGTGGACCTTCAGCAATAAAATTACCAAAGTGTTCTCTATCAGCTCGGCGCTTTAACCGCTTTGCTTGTTTCAATAATCCCGAGGCACTTACCTCTGACATTAGTTATGCGCTAGGTAATGCAGCTCGACTTGTAGCTACCAATTTCGCAAAAGTTTCTGGATCTGAAACCGCTATTTCAGCGAGCATGCGTCGATCAACATCAATCTCTGCTGCTTTTAATCCCTGCATGAACCTGTTGTAAGTCATGCCATTGGCTCTACTTGCAGCATTGATTCGGGTTATCCAAAGGCGACGCATATCACCTTTAAGCTTCCTGCGATCACCATAGGAGTAAACCAAGGAATGTGTTACTTGCTCTTTGGCCTTGCGATAAAGCCTGGAGCGTTGACCTCGATATCCGCTTGCGCGCTCTAGCGTTGTGCGACGCTTCTTCGCCGCATTGACACCGCGTTTAACTCTTGCCATTTCAATCTCCTCTTAAATTAAGCTCTATCGCTTTCCAAGCATTCTCAAAGTTCGTTTTACGTCTGGTTCTTTAACTAGGGCATCTTTTTCTAGGCTACGTGTGCGCTTTGAAGGTTTACCAGTCATCAGGTGGCGCATGTTGCTCTGCTCATGCGTGATTTTGCCAGTTCCAGTTACCTTGAAGGTTTTTTTGGCCCTACTGTGCGTTTTAATCTTTGGCATCATTTCCTCTCTCAGCCTGTTCGGCTTCAGTTGAAGCTTTCTTCGGTTTTGGTTTTGAACCTTTTTTAACCGGTGCAATTACCATAACCATGTTTCTTCCATCTTGCTTTGGTGTTGATTCCACAAAACCAACATCCGTTATGTCATCTGCCAACCTTGACAGTAATCGCAACCCCAGTTCGGGGCGAGACTGCTCTCGCCCTCTAAACATGATTGTTACTTTTACTTTGTCACCATGCTTTAAGAATCTTTCTACATGTCCTTTTTTAGTAACATAATCATGGTCATCAATCTTTGGTCGAAGTTTGATTTCCTTGATTACAGTTTGAACTTGGTTACGACGAGCTTCACGCGCCTTTTGTGCAAGTTCATATTTGAATTTGCCGAAATCCATTACTTTACAAACCGGCGGCACTCCATCAGGAGCGACTTCAACCAAATCTAAATCATTATCGGCTGCCATTTGTAATGCTGTTTCAATCGAGACTACGCCTATTTGTTCACCTTCTGGCCCGATTAAGCGGACCTCTGGTACCCGAATACGCTCGTTGATCCTTGGTTCTGTGCTGATGTAGCCTCCCCTTAGTGCTGGCATGGTAAACCCATGGACAAAAAGCTGGAGCCCCAATGGAACTATGACTGAATCTGATTTCAGTCAGGGACCGAACCTGTAGCCCTAAGGCATGGAGGTGGGACTTCGCCGCTTTTGGCTGCGCTAACAGCCGGTCAGGCCGAACTGTACCAGAGGCCTATTTCATATGAAACGTAGGTGTTTACAGCCTGCAGGCTGTTATTTCAGTAACCAAAATCCCACGGGCGCCAACCTCATAAAGCTGATCCATTATCTGGTGCACCGCTGCGGTTGGCACCATAACCCGAATCGCGCTCCAGTTCGGGTCACGCAACGCAGAGATAGTTGGGCTTTCAAATCCTGGTGTGATTAGGCAGGCTTTCTCAACTAATGAACTAGGAATGTCGTAGTCCATCAAAACATAACTACGAGCAACATTCACGCTATTTATCCTTCGAACAAAACGTTCTTTAGCCTCTAGATCTTTAATGGATTTTCTGGAAATCAATACGGCTTGAGATTTCATAATGGGTTCGCCAATAATCTGCAAGCCAGCCAACTGCAATGTGGTGCCAGTTGCAACAACATCTGCTACAAAATCAGCCACACCTAAACCTATGGCATTTTCAACAGCGCCATCTAATTTAACGATATTGGCTTTCAGTGAATTACTACTTAACCATTTTTGCAGTAAGCCAGGATAACTGGTAGCTATAGCTTTACCATTTAGTTCTGTTAGGTTTGATAACCCGTTTATTCCTGCAATTGAGAAAGTGGCAGCTCCGAAACCTAGTTCTGAGATTTCATCTACAACAACACCACTATCTTGCACCATGTCTTGGCCAGTAATTCCCATATCTAGAGAT
>JAURFT010000038.1 GCA_030834185.1 Candidatus Nanopelagicales bacterium | reverse complement strand
TTCCAAGATGACACGATTTGCAAGTAATGCTGTGATATCTGCATGGTCATAAGCTGGTGCAACTTCAACTACATCCATTCCAACTACATTTGTTTCTAAACAAATTCGACGCACAGCATCTAGTAGCTCGCGAGCACTTAGTCCGCCTGGCTCTGGAGTGCCAGTTCCTGGCGCTGCAGCTGGATCTGCCACATCGATATCCACTGACAAAAATACTCCATCGCAATCTGTTGCTACAGCTGCAAAGATCTCGGTTAAACAGTTTTCAATGCCCCGATGCATTAATTCTGTCATCTCATATGAACGCATCCCCTGTTCAGCCATCCACTTTAAAGTTGGCTCATCTGGCCAATAGCCTCGCAATCCAATTTGAAAAAATCTATCTCCTCGGACCGCTCCACTTTCTATTAGTTTGCGCATTGGTTGACCATGCCCCATCAGGGGGCCAGAGGCAATCTCACCAGTATCAGCATGGGCGTCAAAATGAAGCACAGCGATATTTCCCCAGCCTTTAGCTTTGGCAATTCCAGTTACGTTAGGCCAGGTAACAGTGTGATCACCTCCGATCACAATGGGAATTGCAGTTGCTGCAACCTTGGCAACTGTTTCTTCAAGCCGCTGGCATGCAATTTCAGTGCTGCCGCTGGGCATCTGAACATCACCGGCATCGTGAACATTTAAATTAGTTAATCCATCAACTCGCAGCGCCAGCGAAGGTCGCTTGCCATCGTGCTCTAAATAGCAAGCCTGTCTAACTGCTGCAGGACCTAGCTTTGCACCACTTCGAAACGAAGTTCCACCATCAAAAGGTGCACCAAGAATTACTACTTTTGCAGTTGCATAAGTTTCTTTGTTAGCGGCATCACATTTTGGAACACCAAGAAACGTAAAATCAGGTCCATACATTTGTTTACCCATTATCGCTTTACTCTTTTCGCGCTTACTAATTGGGCAACCACCACTAATAACAATGCACTCATGAAAAAGATGGTTGCTATGACATTTACCTGCGGTGGAATTCCGCGCTGAGCTGCTCCCCACACATACATTGGAAATGTAACTGTGGTGCCAGAGTTAAAATTCGTAATAATAAAATCATCAAACGAGAGTGAAAATGACAAGAGCGCTGCTGCGGCAATTCCTGGCAAAGCTAGCGGAAATGTAATATAGCGAAAAGTAGTTTTTGAGTCTGCATATAAATCCATAGCAGCCTGCTCAAGTCGCGGATCAAGAGATGCTAACCGGGCTTTAACAGCCACAACAACAAATGAAATCGTGAACATAATGTGGGCGATGAGCAGCGTCCAGAACCCCAGCGGAATTACTGAAATATTTAAAAACAACGCTAACAATGATGTTCCCATCACAACTTCAGGCGTAGCCATTGGTAGAAAAATTAGTAAATTTGTTGATGTTCGCCCACGAAATCGATGCCTAACTAAAGCAAAGGCAATCATGGTTCCCAAAATTGTTGAAACTATCGTGGTAAGCGCAGCTATTTGAATACTGGTAGTTACCGCACCACAGATAGTTTGATCACGACAGATATTTTTCCAAGCATCCAGCGAGAACTCATTCCATTGCGTATTTTGCTTACCAGCTGGCTTATTGAAGCTCAACATTATGACAACAATAATTGGTAGCATCATATAAAAAAGTGCAATTACAGCGTAGATGCCGGTGGCTCGCTTGCCTAACCATGAGGACAGATTCTGCATTAAACCAAGTCCTCAGTGCCAGCTCGCCTAATATAGAAAAAGACGATGAGTAAAATTAAAGTCATCAATATAAATGAGAGCGCCGATGCTCTTGGATAATCTCTAACAATAACAAATTGGCTTTGAATTACATTTCCAATCATTTTATCTTTTGCCGAACCTAGCAGGGATGCATTAATAAAATCACCCATCGCTGGAATAAAGGTTAGTAATGTGCCAGAAACTACTCCTGGCATTGAAAGTGGAAGTGTTACCTTTCGAAATGTTTCGTTTGAATCGGCATATAGATCTTTTGAGGCTTCAAGTAAGCGTGGATCGATTCGCTCAATTGATGCATACAGCGGCAAAATCATAAACGGCAAGAAGTTGTATGAGATACCTGCAATAACCGCTAGCGGAGTATTTAGAATTCGATCTTGCGGCAAGAGATTAAGGAAATTTAAGGCGCTAGTAATAAATGATTCATCTGCCAGGATTGTCTTCCAGGCATATGTTCGGATTAAATAAGATGCAAAAAATGGCGCAATAACTAATACCAGCATTAAATTTCGCCACCGGCCGCCACGCAGTGCGATGTGATATGCCAGCGGATAACCAATCACAAGAGCTAACAATGTTGCGCTTGCGGCATACAGCAAAGACTTTGCGAATACTGGCCAATACGTTTGTAACGCCAACATATAGTTACTGATTTCTAAAGCATTTACATAACCATCTAACACACTAGAGCCAGCTGGCTTCATCAAGCTGGTAACTAGCAGCGAGAAAAATGGAATAACAAAAAAGACCCCAAGCCATGCTAACCCTGGAATCAACAACAAGTAAGGGGTCAAGGAGCGTCCGTTGCGAAGCGGCTGCGTAAATATCGCCTTACTTGAAGTTGGAATTAATTGCATTACTCAACAACCGGTTCACCAAGGTATTGAAGGCCATCGTTTATGTCGCTGCCTGGGTCTAGCACAAAAACATTTTTTGATCGCCAAAGCACATCAACTTTTTCGCCTCGTCGGCCAAGTTCTCTGACATCAACATTTCGCTCAAAGATCGTTAGCTCTTGTCCCCATGGAGTCTCAACAAGGTACTGAACAGATACACCTGTAAACGAAGCATCTAGCACCACACCCTCGATGAAGTTGTCATATTCACCTCGACGCTTATCAACATCTTCGGTAGTCATTTTTTCAGGTCTAACTCCAAATACAACTCTGCCAGATGTTTGCGCTGTTGCTGTCTTTGGAATTCGATAGGTTTGATCTGCAACTTTAACTGCTAAGCAATCATTCTCTGCTGGGCCTTGAATCTCCCCCTCAAACAGATTTGATTGACCTAAAAAGTTCGCAACAAATGCAGTTCGTGGACGTTCATAAATTTCAGCTGGAGCTCCCATTTGTTCGATGCGGCCAGCATTCATAACCGCGATGGTGTCCGCCATCGTCATTGCTTCTTCTTGATCATGCGTTACGTGAACAAAGGTAATACCGGTTTCGAGCTGGATGCGTTTTAACTCGATTTGCATCTGGCGACGTAGTTTCAAATCCAATGCGCCAAGTGGTTCATCGAGCAAAAGTACGTCAGGTGAATTAATAATCGCCCTGGCTAATGCAATGCGTTGCTGCTGACCACCGCTTAATTGACTTGGCTTTCGACGAGCAAGCTCATCAAGTTCCACCAGCTTTAACATGTCATGAACACGTTGATCTAAATCAGTGGTGTCTTTACGCCTACGAAGCCCAAATGCCACATTCTCGTAAATATCCATATGCGGAAACAGTGCATAGGATTGAAAGACAGTGTTGATTTGTCGTTCATATGGCCGCAAGTTTGTAATATCCCTTGGGCCGAGCTTGATATTTCCAGAAGTTGGCTCTTCAAGCCCAGCCACCATCCGCAGTGTTGTGGTTTTGCCACAACCAGATGGTCCAAGCAGCGCAAAGAATTTACCAGCTTCGATAGTTAGAGATAGATTGTCAACCGCAACATTTTCAAAATAAGACTTAGTCAAATTAACTAGGTGCAAATCTTGAACATCTCGCGCAGTTTTTGCTGCGGTCACGCACGCTCCTTAACTGCCTTAGGCTGGTTAGTTTCCAATGATTGCTTGGAATGCGTCTTGATATTCCTTCTCAGTGTCAGCATCTAGCAGCATGAATGGCTTCACAATAGCTAGGTCATCATCGGTTGGGAAAATTAGCGAGTTGTCAGCCAGTGAAGGATCAATTTTTACTATCTCTTCGCGAGCGCCATTTACTGGAGTTATGTATTGAACATAAGCTGCAACTCGAGCTGCAATCTCTGGCTCATAGTAGTAATTCATCACAAGCTCAGCATTCTTTTTATGCTTTGCACCAACTGGAATAAGTACGTTGTCAGTCCACAAAATTCCGCCACCAGCTGGAACGGCAAATTGGAAATCATCACCAAGCTGCGCAACATCGCCAGACCAGCCAATAGCTGCGATGATATCGCCGCTTTCAAGCGCTGCTAGATAATCATTTCCTGTTACCTGACGAATCTGACCTGAAGAAATCTGTGCACCCAAATAATCAATGGCGTTGTAGAACTGATCGGATGTAAAGTCGGATGGATTTGCTCCTTGATGACTTAAAATACATCCAATTGTTTCACGCATCTCAGATAGCACTGAGATTCGGCCTTTCAGCGCTGGATTAAACAAATCATCAAGATCCATTAACTGATCGCTACCAGTTAGCTCTTGAACTTTGGCTTTATTCCAGCCTAGGCCTCCATAGCCGCCTTGCCATGGCAATGTGTATACACGACCCGGGTCAAACGAAACATCAACCAAATCTGGGTACAGGTTTGACCTGTTTGGAATGTTGTCATAATTCAAAGTCTGCGCAAATCCCAAGCTGATCCACTGTCCAGCCATCCAGTCAGTTGGAGTCACGATGTCGCGATCAATTGCTTGGCCGTTTTGAAGCAGTGGTCGGACTTTGGCAAAAAATTCATTGTTATCGTTGTAATCTTCAATATAGTTAATAGAGATGCCAGTTTCAGCCTCAAATTCATCCAAGGTTGGATTAGTGCCTGCATCTTCATCTACATCGATATATGCAACCCAGTTAGACCAATCAACTACTTTTTCAGTATCTGACAAGTCTTCAACATCAGTTAAGCCTGAAGAATCTGAATCCCCACCAACGCCGCAGGCAGCTACTGCTGCCGCGGTAAGCGAAAGGCCAGACACTTGTAATAAGCGGCGACGATTCATCATCTGCGCCGCGATTGATTTTGCAATCTGATCTACTGGAGAATCAGAGAATTGGAACTTTGCTTTCATGGCTAGCCTTTCTTAACTGAGTGGGATTACGGTACTACGAACTACTCTCTTGCGGTCTTAATCATGACATGTTTTACTCTGGTGTAGTCATCAAAGCCATACATTGATAGATCTTTGCCATAGCCAGAGTGCTTAAACCCACCATGAGGCATCTCAGCCACAATCGGAATATGGGTATTGACCCAGACCGCGCCAAAGTCCAAATTCCGGCTCACTCGCATGGCACGGCCGAGATCAGTGGTCCAAACTGAGGCTGCCAAGCCGTACGGCACTGAGTTGGCGTATCGAACAGCATCATCTTCATCATCAAATCTTTGAACTGTGATAACTGGGCCAAAGATTTCACTTTGTGACATCTCATCGTCATTATTGAGCCCCGCTACAACTGTTGGCTCAACAAAGAAGCCTCGATCTCCTTGCCGGCTGCCGCCAACCAAAATTTCAGCGTGCTTTGGTGTGCGTTCTAAAAATCCTAAAACTTTTTCCAGCTGACTTGAATTATTAACTGGTGGTACAAATGCATCTGGATCTGCTGGACCTCCAGCAAAAGAGGTCTTTGTGCCTGCAGCCGCAGTTGCAAGTGCACCAACAAATTTGTCGTAAACTTTGCTGCTGCAAAGCACTCTAGTTGCTGCAGTGCAATCTTGTCCGGCATTGAAGTATCCAGCAACAGCGATCCATTCGGCAGCAGCTTCGATATCAGCATCATCAAAAATAATTACTGGTGCTTTGCCGCCAAGCTCTAAATGAACTCGCTTTAATTGTTTTGACGCGCTTTCAGCAACTTGCATTCCCGCTCGCACTGAGCCGGTGATTGCAACCATCTGAGCTAACGGATGCTCAACCACCATCCGGCCAGTATTGCGATCTCCAGTAACTACATTTAAAACTCCAGGCGGCAGTATGCCGCTCTCGTAAATCTTCTTTGCCATATACACAGTAGACATTGGTGTTGTATCACTTGGTTTTAATACAACCGCATTTCCAGCTGCAATCGCTGGTGCAATTTTCCAGATGGCCATCATCATTGGATAATTCCAAGGCGTCACCTGCCCGATAACTCCAATTGGCTCGCGACGAATAAACGATGTGTGATCTTTCATGTACTCACCAGCGGATTTACCCTCAAGCACTCTTGCTGCACCTGCGAAAAATCTAATTTGATCAATCATCGGTGGAATTTCTTCTGAATTTGTAACTGCAATTGGTTTGCCAGTATTTTCGCTTTCAATTGCTACTAATTCATCTGCATTTGCTTCCAGTAGATCTGCAATTGCTAATAATGCTTTTTGTCGTTCACTTGGTGTGGAGTCTCGCCAAACTGCAAAACCTGCTGCGGCTGATTTGTATGCAGCATCAACATCACTTTGAGTTGCAGCAGGTGATATCGCCATCACTTCACCGGTGGTGGGATTAATCAACTCTTGCGCATCACCGTTACTAGTAACTGCTTCACCGTTTATTACAGACTCAACTACTTGAACCATGCTGACTCCTTGACTGGGAACGTGCTTAGCGTAGTAGAGAAAACTCGGAATGCGAAGGGGTCGCTAGGAAAAACAACTGAATCCGAAGCAATCCAATCCTCACCATTAGGAAAGACTTGCTAAATAACGGCTTTCACTACAGAATCCGTAGATGGATGTCAAAGTTGTTGAGCTTGACAGCACCTCAAGAAAGATAATTGAGCAGCTGCAGGCAGACGGTCGTCGCCCTTACGCCACAATCGCAAAGGTGGTTGGGTTAAGTGAAGCGGCCGTTAGGCAACGAGTTGCCAAGCTAACTGAAGCTGGCGTGATTCAAATTGTGGCGGTTAGTGATCCGTTGCAGGTTGGATTCAAGCGCTCGGCCCAAATTGGCATTAAGGCAGAAGGCGACCTTGAAGCATTAGCTGAGAAGATCAGTAAATTTGCAGAAGCAGCTTACGTTGTTATCTGTGCGGGATCTTTTGATCTAATGGTTGAAGTCGTTTGTGAAGATGATGAACACCTATTGGAGTTTCTTAACAAGAAAGTCCGCAGCATTGCAGGTGTTACCAACACTGAGACATTCATGTATCTAAAAATTCACAAACAAACATACAGTTGGGGAACCAGATGACTAGCACTTCGGAAAGTGATAAACGCACGCACCAAAAACTTAATGACTCCGCTAAAGAACACCTGTGGTTACATTTCACGCGCCACTCTGCACACCTTGATCCTGAAGCACAATTACCAATCATCGTAAAGGGTGAAGGTCCATACATATATACCTCTACTGGTGAAAAAATTATTGATGGTCTTGCTGGTTTATTTACAACTCAGATTGGCCATGGCCGTAAAGAGCTTGCTGATGCTGCATCAAAACAGATGCAAGAACTAGATTTCTTTCCACTTTGGTCATATGGCCACAAGGGTGCTATCGAATTAGCCGAGCGCTTGGCGGGATATACACCAGGAGATTTAAATCGAGTATTTTTTACCACCGGCGGTGGCGAGGCAGTGGAAACTGCCTGGAAATTAGCCAAGCAGTATTTTAATTTAACTGGGCACGTAAACAAATATAAAGTAATTTCACGTTACGTTTCGTATCACGGCACAACTCAAGGGGCGCTTGCACTAACAGGTATTCCAATTGCAAGAGCGCCATATGAACCCCTAACCCCAGGCGGTATCAAAGTTCCAAACACCAATTTCTATCGGGCACCTGTGCATCTAAGGGATGATGAAGAAGCTTTTGGAATCTGGGCGGCTGACCGCATTGAAGAGGCAATCATCTTTGAAGGTCCGGATACTGTCGCTGCTGTCTTTCTAGAACCAGTGCAGAACTCAGGTGGATGCTTTCCCCCACCACCTGGCTATTGGCAGCGCGTACGCGAAATTTGTGACAGACACAACGTTTTGCTGGTTGCTGATGAAACGATCACCGGCTTTGGTCGTGTTGGTGCAATGTTTGCATCCAATCGCCTTGCTGCCCAACCAGACATCATTACTTGCGCCAAAGGACTTACCAGCGGCTACTTCCCAATTGGTGCCATGATTGCAAGTGAAAGATTGTTTGAACCTTTCACAAAAGAAAAAAACTTTATGCCTCATGGATTCACCTTCGGTGGTCATCCAGTTGGTGCTGCAGTTGCTATGGCCAATTTGGATATCATTGAAAATGAAAAGATCATCGAGAATGTACTGGCAAATGAAGACTACTTTAGAGAATCACTTAACACCCTAATTGATCTTCCAATTGTAGGAAATGTTCGCGGAATGGGATATTTTTATGGCATTGAGATGGTGCGAGACAAAGAAACTCGGGAAACCTTTACCGACGAAGAAAGTGAATTATTAATCAGAGGCTTTTTATCAAAGCAGCTGCTGAAAAATGGGTTGTATTGTCGTGCTGATGATCGTGGAGATCCAGTTATTCAACTCTCACCACCACTGACAATTGGTCCAGCGATGATAGATGAAATTACCGCCATCGTGCGAAAAACATTAATTGAAGCATGGGAGTTATTCTGAAGCCAGAATTCTTAAAAGTTAAACGCGGTTCAGAGCTTCAAGTTACAGACCGCGATCAACTTTATGGAATTTTGGATGCGGGTAAGCTTGTTCATGTTGGAATAGTA
>JAURFT010000037.1 GCA_030834185.1 Candidatus Nanopelagicales bacterium | reverse complement strand
GTTGCAACTAAAATCTCAACTTCTTTACCTGAACACATTAAATCTGCGGTATATCAGTTGCCAGATGGTGAAGAAGCAAAATCGCTAGCAACCGCAGCTAGCTGCTGGGACTTCCTAGCAACTTCCAAGATATCTCGAACTGATTTAATTGTTGGAATCGGTGGCGGTGCAGTTACAGATTTGGTTGGCTTTGTAGCTGCAACTTGGCTGCGAGGCACAGCTGCTGTTTTGGTACCTACAACTGTGTTGGGAATGGTTGACGCAGCTGTAGGTGGGAAGTGCGGAATTAATACGGAGTTTGGAAAGAATTTGGTGGGATCCTTCAGTGATCCAGTAGCAGTTTTTTGTGACACGGATCTATTAAGTACATTAGATTTAGCAGAAGTAAAATCAGGATTTGCTGAGATAATAAAATGTGGATTCATAGCAGATCCTGAAATACTCAATATTGTTGAACTTGCTGGTAAAGATATATTAAATACTGATTCAGAATCATTTTTAGATGTTGCTGTTCGTGCCATCAAAGTAAAAGCAAATGTTGTGTCCGATGATCAATTCGAAAGATCACATGCTGGGGTGGGTCGAGCTGCATTAAATTATGGGCATACTTTGGGGCATGCCATTGAAAAACAGGGCAATTACACATGGCGCCATGGCGATGCTGTCTCTATAGGAATGATTTTTGCGGCGGAGTTGGCCTATGAATTGAGAATGATCTCAGAGGACCTACTTAAGCGCCATTACAGTATTTTGAACCTGATTGGCCTGCCAACGAGTTACCAAGCTGCTAATTTGTCTGAGTTATTGCCAATAATGGCGATTGACAAAAAAGCTACCTCAAGAATCCTTAGGTTTGTTTTGTTATTGGAGTTGGCTGTGCCGGTTTTTGTATCAAATCCAGAGGCGACTACGCTTGCGACTGCTTTTGACCGCCTAGTTAGTGAGGGATAGTGGCTGAGATTCTGGTATTGAATGGGCCTAATCTGGCTAGGTTAGGCGTTAGAGAGCCTGAGATTTATGGGCATGCATCGTATGATGATTTAGTTAAGCAGTGCCAAAGCTGGGCAGCAGTACTTGGGCATCAGGCGCAGGTTAGACAAACCGATTCGGAACATGAACTTGTAGGTTGGTTACATGAAGCGGCTGATCAAAATTTACCGGTTATTTTAAATGCAGCTGCTTTTACTCATTACTCCTATTCAATTCGTGATGCTATTGCACAAATAAAGTCACCAGTAATTGAAGTGCATATATCAAATCCTGCAGCTCGAGAAGATTTTAGGCATCAAAGCGTTATTGCAGCTGTCTGTGTTGGTGCCATATCAGGATTTGGGCTACATTCATATTATTTAGCTATACAGGCAATAGATATACTTCTTAACAACAAAAAATAAAACAGGGGTAACTGTGGCTACAACAAACGATTTAAAAAATGGTATGGTCTTGAATCTAGAAGGCCAGCTTTGGTCGGTGATTGAGTTCCAGCATGTGAAGCCAGGTAAAGGTGGAGCATTTGTGCGAACCAAGCTACGACAGGTGTTAACAGGAAAAGTTGTTGATAAAACATTCAACGCTGGCGTGAAAATTGAAACTGCAACGGTAGATAAGCGTGAAATGCAATATCTGTATCGAGATGGTGAATCATGGGTATTCATGGATCAAACCAGTTATGATCAAATTCCCATCGGTGATGCGGTAGTTGGAGATGCCTCTGATTACATGCTGGAAAATCAAGTTGTAATTGTGGCATTGCATGAAGGTGAGCCGTTGTTTATAGAAATGCCAGCTAATGTTGAACTTGTTATCTCATACACAGAGCCTGGACTTCAAGGCGATCGCTCATCTGGTGGTACTAAACCTGCAAAGCTTGAAACTGGTGCTGAAATACAAGTGCCACTCTTTATTGAAATAGGAGAAAAAGTGCGAGTAGACACTCGTGACGGCTCTTATTTAGGTAGAGCATAAATGCCAGCAAGACATAAAGCTAGAAAAAGAGCTTTAGATTTGCTCTATGAAACCGAGATAAAAGGACTACCGTTAAGTGAAATTTGGCAGCAGCGAGTAGATGCTGAGAATTTGCCAACTCATGAATACACTGAAGCAATAGTTTTAGGTTTATCCCTTAATCAGGACTTAGTTGATTCAAAAATCTCTTCAGTTAGCACTGATTGGCGATTAGATCGAATGAGTCCGGTGGATAGATCCATTTTGCGAATAGCAGTCTATGAAATCTTATTTCGCCCAGAAGTGGATCTTGCTGTTGTAATTAATGAATCGATTTTACTTGCTCAGGAGATCAGCGGGGATGACGCTCCAGCCTTCATAAATGGCGTTTTAGGGGCTATATCCAGACTCCCAGAGGCTGTTAATCGTTCTGCAGTTTAAACTTGGTTCCCTGCCCCTATGGTGGAATTGGCAGACACAGTGGATTCAAAATCCACCGCCCGCAAGGGCATAGCGGTTCAAGTCCGCTTAGGGGTACCAATGTAAGAGAGACGCAGGTTGAAAATATTAATAGCTGAAGACGAAGCTCTAATCAGACTTGATCTTCAAGAAGCGCTTAGCGGTCTGGGATTTGAAGTTGTGGCAGCCGTAGCAAATGGTCAAGCTGCAGTAGAAGCTGCTAACGCATTTCAACCAGATGTAGTTTTGTTAGATGTAAAAATGCCGATTATGGATGGATTAACCGCTGCTGAAGTTTTGGTTACCAATGGATTTTGTTGCATTTTATTAACTGCATTTAGCTCCGAAGAAATCGTTGATAGGGCAATGGAGATTGGCGTTGACGGTTACATAGTTAAACCTTGGCGACTAGATAGCCTGAAGCCTGCAGTAGAAATTGGATTTGGACAATTTGGTCGCCGCCGCGATTTAACGCTGCAGGTACAAGAACAAGAGAAGAACTTAGAAGATCATAAGTTAATTGATCGCGCACGTGCTTTGATAATAGGCAAGTATCAGATATCTGAAACTGAAGCTTTCAAGGTCATGCAACGCGCAGCTATGGATGGCAGGCGATCAATGACTGAAGTCGCACAATCAATCATCGAACTTGATTAATTACGCTTCAGAAAGCAAACAACCTGTCCACTAGATGTTAGTTTGCCAGAATCATCTTTTATTTCTATCTGGTAAGTTGCAATGCTTCGGCCTGCATGGATTAATCTTGCTTCGCCATGGACAAGTCCTTGTCTTGCTGCTGCATGATGTGTCATCTGCACCTGTAAACCTACTGATATTTGATCAGACGCTACCAGCATAAGTGACGCAATAGAAGCCAGCGATTCCGCCAAAACAGCATTGGCTCCACCATGCAAGATCCCAAAGGGTTGATTATTTCCCGCGATGGGCATTTTGCCTGAACAAAATTCGCCAGCGATACTTAAGTATTCAATTTCCATTCGGGCATCTAGTCCTGAAGGCATCATCTTGTTTAATAACTGAGCCCGAAGGACTGGGTCTGACTCTGCGTGTAGTGCTGCTTTTTCCATGTACGAAGCCTAGAATCAATCTAAACATTTTTCAAAGCAGGGTATCTAATGGCGACAGTAGGCAAAAAGCTACTAATAATCGATGGCCATTCTTTAGCCTACCGAGCCTTTCATGCTTTACCAGTGGATAAATTCCATTCGCCACAGGGCATACCGGTTAATTCGGTTTATGGACTTTGCAGCATGCTTATAAATATGTTAGCTGAGCACCAGCCATCCCATATCGCTGTTTGTTTTGACGAAGGTCGCAACACATTTAGAAAACAACTATATCCACAATATAAAGCCACTCGAGCAGCTTCGCCAGATGAATTTAAAGTTCAAGTTTCATTAATTAGAGGTCTAGTGGATGCTTTTAATATAGTTTCATTTAGCGATGCTCAGTATGAAGCTGATGACCTGATGGCCACACTAAATGCAAAGGCCAAATTAGAAGATTTTGAAATCCTAATTGTTACTTCAGATCGAGATTCCTTTCAATTAATTTCAAAAAGCACAGGAATTCTTTATCCAAAAAAAGGGTTATCTGACGTTGTTAAAATGGATGAAGAGGAACTAAAGTCAAAATATGGCTTAAGCCCAGCCCAGTATCTCGACTTTGCTGCCTTACGTGGCGATCCCAGTGACAATTTACCGGGGATTCCTGGCGTCGGAGAAAAAACAGCTACGGCATGGATTCAAAAATTTGGCAGTGTTGAGAATTTAATTGAGCATAAAGATCAGATCCCTGGCAAAGTTGGTGAGTCACTCCGAGCCAATATTGATACGCTGCAAAACAATAGACACCTAACCGAACTTGTATCAAATATCGATTTAGCAGTAGTGCCTGATGATCTAGCCTGGGAGCCTAAAAGTGCAGTAGCGGCTTTAGCTTTTTGTACTGAACTGGGGTTTAAATCTTTGCTGCCAAGGCTAAAAAATCTGATCGGCCTTTCAGCAGCGGAAGTGGATAATCAAGAAACCACAAAACCCGTTTTAAGTCAACAAGCTGTAATTGTAAGTTCTGATGAGGTGTCACGATACAAAAATGGCGCTGTCGAAGTGCATCAATTTAAATCTGCGGTTGAATTGAATCAAGTATTAGGCCTAATTGTAAAAAATGAAGATGCCGCCATTGCCGATTTAAAAGAATTGGCTAAAAGATGCTTGCACCTAGGTGCAGCATTAGATCCAAATATTGTGGGCCAACTTAAAGATGTACTTATATATGAGTATTTGTTAAACCCAGGGTCACGCCCACAATTAGTTGATCTCTTAGGGACCACGCATTCAGATCAACTTTTTCAAGAGGACTCATCCACCGAACAAACCCTAACTGCTATAGCCGAATCATTGGTGCGGATAAAACAAAGCGATCAATATTCAATCATTGATAACTTGTACCGAACGCTTGAAGCTCCAGTTGCTCTTGCACTTGCTGAAATGGAGATAAGTGGGATTGGAATTGATGCTGATGGATTGAGGGAAATGATCGCAATCAAGGGGAGCGAGCAGCTTGATCTTGAGAATAATGGGTATAAAATTCATGGTCACCAATTCAATTTTGCTTCTCCAAAGCAGTTACAAGAAGTGCTATTTATGGAGCGTGGTTTAACAAAGACCAAAAAAACTAAAACTGGCTATACAACTGATGCAGATGCATTAGATTTTCTAACCATCAAACATCCTGATGATCAGTTGTTAGCAGTAATACAAGAATGGCGTGAAACTTCGAAAATTAAACAAATGTTAGTTAGTTTGCAGGACTCTTCAGTTAATGACCGAATTCATACAACCTTTATGCAAACGGTAGCTGCAACAGGACGGCTAAGTAGCACTAAACCAAATTTACAAAACGTACCAACTCGCACACCTGCCGGGAGAGCCATCAGAGGACTATTCGTTTCAGTTGAGCCCTATGGTCAATTAATCACAGCTGATTATTCGCAAATTGAGCTACGAGTTATGGCTCATTTAGCATCAGATAAGGCCTTGATAGCTGCTTTTGAATCAGGTGAAGACTTGCACATATCTGTTGCAGCCCAAATATTCGATTTACCGCCTGATGAAATCACTACAGAGTTACGAAATCAAATCAAAGCAGTGTCTTATGGTTTAGCTTATGGATTATCAGCGTATGGATTATCACAAAGTTTAAGAATTGACGTAACTGAAGCGGATAAGTTAATGGGTAAATTCTTTGAAAGATTTGCTGGTGTACGAGATTATTTAAGGTCCGCAGTTGAAGTTGCTAGAGATAAAGGGTACACCGAAACAATTCTTGGTCGCAGGCGATATCTGCCTGAACTTAACCACGACAATAAATTTAGACGCGAAGTGGCCGAGCGTGCAGCACTTAATGCGCCAATTCAAGGTTCTGCTGCTGACATAATTAAATTAGCAATGATTCAATTGAATGACAAACTACATCAAAGCGATCTGAAAGCAAGAATGCTGTTGCAAGTTCATGATGAGTTAGTTTTAGAGTCTTCTTTGGCGGATTGCGAGGCTGTTAAAGTACTTGCCAAAACTGTTATGCAAAATGTAATGGATCTATCAGTTTCACTTGATGTCTCGGTGGGCTCTGGCAAGAGCTGGTTAACCGCGGCGCACTGAAGTTAAGAAAAATTTGGTAACTGATCGAACCCATCTTAAACGCCGAATGATTCTCTTTGTAAGACTACGCTTAACCCGAGGAAGTGAGATTTTCGTAGGCCGGTAGCCGTTTCGAAGCATCCAGTCGATGAACTGATTTTCGATATCAGCAATTTCCTGCGGTAAAAGGGTGTCACGCCAAGAGCCAGGTCGGCCGTCGGTAATGTGATTTACAGTTAATCTTGTCTGCTGTCGAACCGCAAAATCTTGCTTGACAGCCTGAACCCGTTCACGCTGTTTATCGATATCCAAATCATCGGCCAATTGCTTAACCCAGTCATCGGTTACAGCAATATCTAAGAACTTGGCAATATTCTTGATTAGATAGGGAATGTCATCAACAAAGTCTTCGTAGAATCCACACCAAACATGGGGCATTTTTGGATAAATGAGTGAACCAATGCGCTCTTTCTTGGCAAAATCTTTTGCAAAACCAGCCCGTTCAGCATCTGTCTTGGAAAGTCGACCCTTCCTAATCAGGCTCGCAACCGCATCTCTGGGATCCCTGGCGGTGTAGATGTAGTAAGCCCCGCTCTTTGGGAGCTGGTCCCGAATTGATTTAGAAACCGTATGCATCTTTGTTAATACGATATGTGGCGCAGCAGCGACTTGGCTGATTAATTCTGGCTCAACGCCTATGCCCGTTTGTGGTTCTGTAACGGTGATCTCATGATCACGCTCCAGCAAGGCACGGGTTACCTGAAAGGTTAGGGTGGATCCAGAGCGGCGCATTCCGCAGACAATGACAAACACGCCCACATACTACGGGAGAACAGGCTACGAGTAGGCTTAGCCACTGCTGATTTTGGCCAGAGTTAGACCTAGAACTTTGGGGAGTGGCGACACCCATTTCAGCACACCTACGACGTAAATGTCCCTACGAGAGTTGTATATGACTGTTTCTGCTTCCACTCCAAATATCGCGATTAATGACATTGGTTCAGCTGAGGATTTTTTAGCAGCGATTGATTCCACAATTAAGTACTTCAATGACGGAGATTTAGTTACTGGAATTGTAGTAAAAGTTGATCGAGATGAAGTTCTGCTTGATGTTGGATATAAAACTGAAGGTGTGATTCCAGCACGTGAATTGTCCATTAGACAAGATGTAGACCCAACCGAGCTAGTTAATATTGGTGATGCGATTGAAGCATTAGTTGTTACTAAAGAAGATAAAGACGGTCGTTTAATCCTTTCCAAGAAACGTGCTCAATACGAAAAAGCATGGGGCACTATTGAAGAAGTTAAAGCTCAGGACGGAATCGTTCGCGGCATTGTGATCGAGGTTGTAAAAGGCGGCCTGATTGTTGACATTGGTCTACGCGGATTCCTACCAGCATCATTAGTTGAAATGCGACGTGTTAGAGACCTTGCGCCGTACATTGGTAAGGATATTGAAGCTAAAATTATTGAACTAGACAAAAATCGAAACAACGTAGTTTTGTCACGTCGTGCATTCTTGGAAGCTACCCAGTCCGAAGTTAGAAGCACATTTCTAAATAATCTTGCAAAAGGTCAAATCCGAAATGGCGTTGTAAGCAGCATTGTTAATTTTGGCGCTTTCGTTGATTTAGGTGGCGTTGATGGTCTAGTTCACGTTTCTGAGCTTTCTTGGCATCACATCGACCACCCAAATGAGGTTGTTGAGGTTGGAACTGAGGTAACAGTTGAGGTGCTAGAAGTAGATATGGAACGTGAACGAGTTTCACTTTCACTAAAGAGCACACAAGAAGACCCATGGCAGGCATTTGCCCGTATGCATGGAATTGGCCAAGTAGTTCCTGGAACCGTAACTAAGCTTGTTCCTTTTGGTGCATTCATTCAAGTTGCTGAAGGCATTGAGGGACTTGTGCACATCAGCGAATTAGCTGAACAGCATGTAGAAATCCCAGAACAAGTTGTACAGGTTAGCCAGCAGGTAACAGTTAAGGTTATTGACATTGATCTCGAGCGCAGACGGGTTAGCTTAAGTATGAAGCAATCCAGCGATTCTGGTTCTGGTGAAGTTCAAGATGCATTTGATCCTTATGCGTATGGAATGCCAGCGTCTTTTGACGAGGCCGGACGTTACATTGGACCTGATGGATTTGATCCTGAAACAGGTGAATGGAAATCTGGTTTTGACGAGCAAAGAATTGAATGGGAACGTCAGTACAACGAAGCTTTGGCCCGCTGGGAAGCTCACAAAGCTCAATCTGAATAGTTTCAGGATGCACCTTAACCATAAGAGTGTTGGGATTACTTATGGTTAAGGTGTCAATCAGTGGTGGAATTGGATCGGGCAAAAGCCGATTGGGTAGCCTTTTAACGAATCTAGGTTTTCAAGTAATAGATGCGGATCTGCTTGCAAAAAATTGCTTGGATTTAGTAACAATGAAAAATGCCGTCCACAAAAAGTTTCCAGAACTAGCAGATCTTGATGATTTAACAATGCGGAAAAAATTAGCTGCAATAGTGTTTTCTGATAAATTAGCTTTGCGATGGTTAGAAGATTTGATTCATCCATGCGTACAAGATGAAATAATTCAGTTTACGAAAAATTATCCAACAGAGGTAGTTTTTATTGAGGTGCCAGTTTTGGCAGCCACAAAAGACTATGATTTTAGGGTAGTAGTGACAGCACCCATGGAGCTTCGAATAGCTCGTTTGAAGCAGCGCGGACTTGATGTATTAGATATTTTTAATCGAATCAGCAGTCAACCCACACAAGAGGAATTTATAGCCAGTGCAGATTTTGTTGTAGATGGTTCAGCTGAAGATGTTGAATTTGAAAAAGCAGGTTTACAGTTGATTGCTCAAATTAATCAAGGCAGTCATGAGTAAGCTGCCAGAAGAAGTACGGCAAATTCGTGAGTTGCTCGATTCAGTAAGAACTGATGAGCCGTTTAAAGTGATCAGCCCCCATATTCCAAATGGTGATCAACCTAAAGCAATTGCCGAAATAGTAAAACGAATACGATCAGGCGAGAAGGATATCGTTTTACTTGGCGCTACTGGCA
>JAURFT010000036.1 GCA_030834185.1 Candidatus Nanopelagicales bacterium | reverse complement strand
TTTTTCGTTTAGCAAATAATGCTAATGCTTTTGCTGAAAAACTTGGTGCCACAATAACTTCAGTGAAT
Organism: Candidatus Nanopelagicales bacterium; assembly: GCA_030834185.1. GTDB lineage: Bacteria > Actinomycetota > Actinomycetes > S36-B12 > UBA5976 > AcAMD-5. Next base: position 10,744 of record JAURFT010000036.1, on the reverse strand, counting down.
ATTTCAGCATTTGAAATTGCAAATTCTTCATCTATTTCAGTGTTTGCCGCAATTACTGAACCATAAGCTGAAACCGGATCACACTGGTGGGCCTTTAGATATGCCGCAGCTAGGGAATTATCAGTTGCGATGCCACAAGGGTTTGTGTGTTTAATAATTGCAACTGTGGTGCCTTCGTGTTCAGCCACTGCTCGCCAAGCTGCATCGGCATCTACTAAATTATTAAATGAAAGTTCTTTACCCTGCAGCTGAACCGCATTTGCAATTCCAACTCCGCCTGCTGCGCGATAAAGCGCTGCCGACTGTTGTGGATTTTCGCCATAGCGAAGATCTGCTGCCTTAACACCAACTAAACCAGCAAAACTTAGATCAGCACCAGCAAGCCAGCTGGCAATTGCCGAATCATAAATTGCAGTATGACTAAATGCAGTTTTGGCTAACTGCAACCTAGTTTCGTAATCAAAACCACCATTTCTTAGGGCAGCTTCAACTAATGAATACTGATCAGGGTTAGTTAATACAGCAATTGAATTGAAATTCTTAGCAGCAGCTCTAATCATCGCAGGACCGCCAATATCAATATTCTCAATCACAGTTTCAAAATCTGCACCCTGAGCAACTGTCTGAACGAATGGATATAAATTTACAACTAACAAATCAAAGGGCTGGATATTTAATTGGGCCAACTGCGCTAAATGCGCTTGATTCTCTTTATCAGCTAATAAACCACCATGAATATTTGGATGCAGTGTTTTAACTCTGCCATCGAGCATCTCTGCAACTTTTGTCACTTCTGCAACTTCTGTTACTTCATGCCCTAGTTCGCGAATCATCGCAGCAGTGCTGCCAGTTGAAACTAGTTCAACGCCTGCGCTGCGTAGCAGCTTCACCAAATCTGCCAGTTCAGATTTATCGGATACCGAAATTAGTGCCCGCTTAATGGGAAGTAAGTTAACCATTCGCTATTCCTGCCCAAAGATCGCTTTGTTGGCATAACTTAACCACAACTTCAACCAACTGGTCACGCTCTACCTGCTTGATTCGCTCATGCAATACCGCAATTGAGTCGCCAGCCAAAATTGGCACTTCGCGCTGAGAGATTAGCTTGCCAGAATCCACGCCATGATCAACATAATGAATGCTGGCTCCAGTTTTTTCAACACCAGCAGCTAGCGCATCTGCAACGGCATTCGCACCTGGAAAAAGTGGCAGCAGTGATGGGTGAGCATTAATAGTAGGAACTACCTCAAATAAGTCTGATTTGATTATGCGCATAAATCCAGCCGAAACAACTAGATCGGGTTGTTTGGCTAAAACTGTATCGCGAAGTGTTTGCTGCCACTGATCTTTTGTAATATTTAAAGTTGGAATATCAATAGCTTCAATCCCAGCTGCTCGAGCACGTTGCAGCGCAGCGCAATTTGCATTATCGCTAATTACGCAACTGATTTGAAATACCTTACCGCGCGCCGCATCATCAATGAGGGCTTGCAGCAAACTGCCTGTGCCCGAAACTAAAATTACTAAATTACGCATCTAGCCGCTTTCGTTTTTGCCGCGTAACAATCCAACGTCTAATTGGTTCAAGCACAAGTAAGAGCACAAACGCGGGTGCAATTGTGACAAATACCCCGCCCATTACTGGCAACCATTGCGGACCAAATACAGCAAGTCGCCCCGGACCAATTGAGCCACCACCAAGCAGGGCTAAGCCAATTGCGATTGCAGTTATGGTTGCAATTGCAGTTAAGGTATTGGTGAACAAAACTCGATAACTCTCATTGTGCAATGACCACCAAAGCAGTAACGCAAAAAATGCAGCAGTTATAGCTGGAATCAGCAGCAAGTACCAACCATTTTCAACAGCTGTTGCAGGTAATGCAGCTAGCCATGGCAGCGCTGGTAGCGCTGCTTGATCTACAACTGCAAAAGATGAAGCAGTATCAACTCCAGTTGCAACCCCTGGTCCAAGCAACCAGGCAAAGCCCCAGCTAATTGCAACCGGTAGATAACCAAAAGTGAGCAGCCAAACTAAAACTTTCTCAGTGCGAGTGTCTGCAATCGAGGCCGCGACGCTAACCGCGCTGGAAATATTTTGACCAAGCCTAAACAGAACCAATATTGTTGCAGCAACAGTTAGCACTGCAGCAATTAAAAGCCCTACTCGCAAACCTAATTTAATTGTTACTGGCACCTGCAGCTTTGGCAAACCATAAGCACTCACCGCTGCCCAACCAACTGCAATAGCTGACACAACAGCAGCAATAACGGCAGCTTGAACTGGTGAGATTGCAATTACATCGTCACTTGCAAGCCAGCCAAGTCCAAAACAAATTAAAGTGTTAACGCTGATGATGGGAATTGCAATTGCTGCTATCACATTGCGAGTTGGTTCGATAATTTTAAAAATTCGCATTGCAGCTCTGCGTAATATAAAAATTGGAAACAGCGCAGTTAGCAGCGGCAAAATATCAATTGCCACTCCAGTTACTAAAACTGGGGCACCATGACTAATCGGCCATGCTAGCAATGATGCTTTAACAGCAACCGCCAAAGATCCGGCACCTGATGCGCCTAAAGTCCAGATTAATAACACGGGTAGCGATGCGATCACCACACCAAAGGCTGCTGCCCAAATAGCCGCAATCACTGCGGGAGTAATCAGATCTTTAGCGCTTACGGCTGGATCTGTTGACTCCATCTTGACTATAGGTTGTTCATGATTTGACGCATCAACTCAGCAGCTTGCGAAGGTGTTTTGCCAACCTTTACGCCAACTGCTTCCAATGCGTCTTGCTTTGCTTGGGCGGTGCCAGCAGAACCAGAAACAATTGCACCTGCATGTCCCATGGTTTTTCCTTCTGGCGCGGTAAAGCCTGCAACATAACCAACTACTGGTTTTGTTACGTTGTCTTTAATAAATGCAGCTGCTCGCTCTTCAGCATCGCCACCAATCTCACCGATCATCACGATCGCATCGGTATCTGGATCTGCTTCAAATGCCCGCAAGCAATCAATATGAGTAGTGCCAATAACTGGATCGCCACCAATTCCAACAGCTGTTGAAATACCAAAGTCACGCAGTTCATACATCATCTGATAGGTCAAGGTGCCAGATTTGCTCACTAGCCCAATTCGACCCTTCTTGGTGATATCAGCAGGAATAATGCCTGCATTAGATTCACCAGGGCTGATAATTCCTGGGCAATTTGGGCCAATTAGTCTGGTGGTGCCAGATTCCAAGGCTTGATTCACAAACGCCACGCTGTCATGAACTGGTATTCCTTCAGTTATCACAACGCATAACTCAATTTTTGCCGCAATCGCTTCCATCACGGCAGCTTTAGCGAACTTAGGCGGCACAAAGATCACTGAAACATTAGCGCCAGTTGCAGCCATCGCTTCGCTCACTGAGTTGAAAACTGGAATTGATCTGCCATCAAAGTCAACTGATTGACCACCTTTGCCTGGCGTTACACCGCCAACCACATTTGAACCTGACTTAAGCATGCGATTGGTGTGCTTAGAGCCTTCACTACCGGTCATGCCTTGAACTAAAATTTTGGAGTTTGAATTTAAAAAGATTGACATTTATCAGTTCACCTATTTCCCGGCTGCTAATTGAGCTACCAAACGTGCGCCTTCATCCATGGTTTGTGCCATATGGATTCCAGCTATTTCAGCATCATTTAATATTTTTCTACCAGCATCGGCATTGTTGCCATCAAGTCGTACAACTAATGGAACTGTAATTTCTTTTCCTTGCTGATTTAGCAGTTCGATTGCTTGCACAATTCCATTTGCTACCGCATCACAAGCAGTAATGCCGCCAAACACGTTAACAAAAACGGAACGAACAGCAGCATCACTCAAGATAATGCCCAATCCATTTGCCATAACCTCTGCAGATGCGCCACCGCCAATATCCAAAAAGTTAGCTGGCTTCATGCCACCAAACTCCTCGCCGGCATAAGCCACAACATCGAGCGTGCTCATAACTAGACCAGCACCATTTCCAATAATTCCAACTTCACCTGCAAGTTTTACGTAATTGAGGTCTTTAGCTTTTGCGGCAGCTTCAAGTGGATCTTCAGTGTCCTTATCAACCAGATCAGCATGTTCTGGATGTCTAAATCCAGCATTTTCATCTAGTGACACTTTGCCATCAAGTGCAATTATCTGGCCAGCTGGAGTTTGCACTAGTGGATTAACCTCGACCAAAGTTGCATCTTCGGCCACAAATACTTTCCACATCGCTTGCAGCATCTCAACTACTTGATCTTGGATCTCAGCTGGAAACTTCGCAGCTTGGGCGATCTGAATTGCAATTTCTTTTGTAACACCAACATTTGCAGAAATTGGAACCTTTGCCAAAGCATCTGGATTATTAACAGCAACCTCTTCGATCTCAACACCGCCCTCAACACTTGCCATCGCCAAGAAGCTTCGATTGGATCGATCTAACAAAAATGAAACATAAAATTCTTTTGCAATATCTTCGGCAGGAGTAATTAATACTTTGTTAACTTGAAGACCCTTGATATTCAACTTCAAAATATCTGCCGCACGATCATGCGCCTCTTGTGGATCTTTGGCTAACTTAACTCCACCAGCTTTGCCGCGACCGCCCGCTTTAACTTGGGCTTTAACCACAACTAGACCACCAAATTTTTCAGCAGCCAATTTAGCTGCAGCAGCAGTTGCTACCACTTCACCTGATTGCGTCTTCACCCCATGTTTTGCAAATAATTGCTTAGCTTGAAACTCATAGAGATCCACGCAGAACCGCCTTTCGATGCATTATGTTTAAATTAAAGAAATTTAAGATTTGTTTTTTGTTAATTCGTCCAGCCAAGTAACAATACTTTCAATCGGTGTGCCAGGAGTAAAAACCTCCGCTATACCCAGTGCTTTTAGTTCAGCAATATCAGCAACTGGAATTATCCCGCCGACAAAAACCGCCACATCTGATGCGTCAGCAGCAGCTAACAAGCTCAGCACTTCTGGCACCAGCGTCATATGCGCCCCTGAGAGCACCGAGATACCAACGGCAGCGGCATCTTCGGCTACTGCCGTTGCGGCGATCTGGGCTGGGGTTTGGTGCAAACCGGTGTAAATAACTTCGTGACCAGCGTCGCGCAGGCCACGGGCAATGATTTTTGCCCCACGGTCATGCCCATCAAGGCCCGGTTTTGCTATTACTACTCTTGCCACGGCGTCATCTTAGAGGGCTGCGAGCACCCAAGAGGTATCGCGCAGTGTGGTCAATCCCACTTCATTTATCCACAGCCTATCCACAGATATGAGCACCCCCATTTGTGACATAAGCAATATATGGGTTATTCTTAAAACTACCTGAAAGCGCCCACCGGGCAAAACCGAACGCTGGAGGAAAACCACGTGAGAGTTTCACGCGCGTTAAGCCTGACTACTGCTCCACTCGCAATCGCGGCGCTATTGGCGACTTCGTTTTCGGTTACCACAATTGCCTCCGCAAAAAACCAAGAAGCCCAAAAAGTGGCTGTTGCTATTGGTCAGATTGAAGCATCCAGGTTAAGTGCCCGCGCGGTCTCGGTTGAAACTGATCAGGCGATTGCGCTAGCTCGCGCTGTGGAGCAGACCACTCGTAGTTTGGTGCGCCAGCAAAAGAAGCTAACCACCATGGCCAAGATCGAAGCCAAAGAGCGTAAAGCTGAGCTAGCACGGCTAGCAGCTGAGCGCTTGCTTCGTGAGTCTCGAGCTATGCAATTCAAAATTGTTATTCCGCGTAATTTAAACCTGCCAGCTACTTTTAATTCGGCAAAACGTATTCCAGTGCCTGGCACTCGCACTACCGCTTATTTTGGTCAGCGCGGTTGGCGCTGGCATGGCGGTGTGCATACCGGACTGGACTTTGATGGCTATCAAGGTCAATCCGTAAAGGCTGCAGCTGATGGCGTTGTGATTGCTCGGGGCTGGGATGGTTCCTACGGCTACTCAATCTTGTTAGCTCATGGTGGAGGCGTAATTACTCGCTATGCCCATCTCTCAGCAATGGATGTTTCAATGGGTAAGCGAGTAAAGGCTGGCCAGCACATTGGCAAAGTTGGCTCAACTGGAAACGCATCTGGGTCTCATCTGCATTTTGAAGTGGCAATTAAAGACCGGTTAGTTAATCCGCTGCTTTGGCTGCGTGGTTAAAGCTTTTCTAGCGGCGCGTACCTAAGTAGTAATCGCTTCTCTCCTGCTGAACCAAAATCGACGCTAGCCGTCACATTCTCTCCGCTTCCAGTTAGCGCAGTTACCTTGCCAAGTCCAAATTGGGTGTGATTAACCCGATCCCCAATGCTGAGATCAAGCATTGCGCGTTGTGGCAGCGAAGCTGCAGCTTTGGTGGAGAAAGCGGGTGAAGTTGGAACTGCAATTGGGTCTTCGCGCAGCTGTCGGATCAGCTCTGCTGGTATTTCATCTATAAACCTTGATGCAGGATTGTGCTGCGGCGCACCCCAAGCTGATCGGCGAACAGCTCGCGATAAAAATAATCGCTGCATAGCTCGAGTCAGACCAACATAAGCAAGGCGACGTTCTTCTTGTAATTCAATTGCATTACCCAAAGATCTAATATGTGGAAATATGCCATCTTCCATTCCAGTTAAAAACACAACTGGGAACTCAAGCCCTTTAGCTGTGTGTAGCGTCATCAAAGTTACTAGGCCATCATCGTTATCTGGAATTTCGTCAGAATCAGCAACTAAAGAGGTTCGCTCCAAAAAGCCCATCAAACCTTCAGCATCTTCAGATGCATCGTAATCTGCAGCCACAGCTTCCAGCTCAGCTAGATTTTCAATTCGCACTTCATCTTGTGGATCACCAGAAGCTGCAAGCGTGGTGATATAGCCAGTTTGTTCTAGCACTGCTTGCAAAATAATTGCAGCTCCAGTTCCACCCTCCATCAGCGTAATTAAATCTGAGATTAGTTGATGAAATTCTGTGATGCTTGCTTGAGCTCGAGCAGTAAGTCCTGGAATTTGATCGGCTAATCCCAAGGCTTCAAACATGGGTATTGATTTTTTTGTTGCAAAACCCGAAATTGCACCTTCGGCTTTATCGCCTATCCCTCGCCTGGGAACATTAAGCACGCGTCGAAGTGAAATATCATCTGCAGAGTTTGAAATTAATTTCAGATAAGCCAATGCATCTTTAATTTCAGCGCGCTCATAAAATCTAAGCCCACCCACAACTCGATATGGGATATCAGACCTAATGAAAATTTCTTCAATGGCACGAGATTGGGCATTGGTGCGGTAGAAAACTGCAACATCAGAATACTTTAAGTCAAAATCGGAAAGCTGCTTAATCTCATTAACAATAAATCTTGCTTCATCATGTTCATCATCTGCAATATAAAGCCCAATTAAGTCACCATCACCTGATTGAGTCCATAAGCGTTTTGGTTTACGCTCGGTATTTTTTGAAATCACTGCATTTGCTGCACTCAAGATATTTTGAGTACTTCGGTAGTTTTGCTCTAATACAATTGTTTTAGCGTTTGGATAATCTTTTTCGAACTCTATGATATTTCTAATATCTGCTCCTCTAAAAGCATAAATACTTTGATCTGCATCTCCAACCACACACAATTGCGCAGGAGCAATAGCCTCTTTCGCTGTACCAACTAATTCTCGGACTAAAACATATTGAGCAGTGTTGGTATCTTGATATTCATCCACTAAAACATGTCGATACTTGCGGCGATAAAACTCTCGAATACCAGAATTTGTTTGCAATAGTGCCACGGTATGGCCAATTAGATCATCAAAATCAACTGCATTAGATCGAGCTAATCGCTGCTGATACTCACGGTAAATAGTTGCTAAGGTTCGACGAGGCCCTTCGTCTTCAGCAATTTTAGAAAAATCTTCGTAATCTACTAATTCATTTTTTAGATTTGAGATTTGTGCCTGCATTGAACGTGGCGGGAAGAACTTAGTATCAATATCAAGGTCGCGAATAATTAAGGTAATTAACCGCAGTGAATCAGCTTGGTCGTAAATGGTGAAGGTTGAACTCAGCCCTAAAGCACCACCATCACGTCGCAGAATTCGTACACATGCGCTGTGAAAAGTAGAGACCTGCATGCTGCGAGCCTGCGGCCCAACTAACTCAAGCACGCGATTGCGCATCTCTAGCGCAGCTTTATTTGTAAATGTGATGGCCAAAATATCCGCTGGTTGGGCATCGCCAGTTTCAATGAGGTTGGCGATCCGGCGAGTAAGCACTCGAGTCTTACCAGAGCCCGCTCCTGCGACCACCAATAACGGAGCGCCACGGTGCAGCACCGCAGCGCGTTGTTCAGGATTTAGATCAGCAAGATCAGTTAAGGCTTGGTTCACAGGAGCAGTCTAGAGAAGAACTCACTCGCCCCAACCAATAATGGCCAATGAGACATTAGCTGAGCCAGTATTTGTCGTAAGCCGCAGCGTGCGATTTTCGCTAATTGCAACCAGCGCCAACGAAGTTCGGGGCTCGACTGCTGGAATGCCAATATTAGGAACAACTGGTTTGTTACCTCCCCAGATCAACAAACCAGTTGCTCCTAAGCTCTTACGGACCGTTACTGCAACTAGCACAGTTGTTGCCTGTGGCGGAATAGTTGAGATGTTTGTGAGTGGTGCAATTGAATTTCGACCTGCAGTAACTTCGGTTGCTCGCAGTGCCGGAACTGCTCGAATTGGAACTATGCCAGCGATACCAGCTGCCTGATCGCTACCAAGATACCAATTACTATTTACATTTATAGTGGCTGGTGAATTTCCAGTATTTGTAAAAGTCAAATCTCTATTGCCGCGCAGCGACAAAACAGCGTCAGCTGTTGAGTTGTACCTAACAGATAATTGCTCTTGATTATCAGCAATAACTGTTATCTGTCCAGTTCCTGCAGCTGTAACGCTAACTGCTACTGAAGCAGCCTGCGGCTGATCTCCCACTGCAGCACTTGGCAGATTCAAGATTCGACTCTCGCCAGGCTGTAACGGCGTTCTCACCTCTAATAATGGTGCGGAAACTAACTTAATTGTTCGTCGTGGAGTTGTTGAAAGTGTTTGTGGCTCAACTGCAAAGTACCCAATCACGTCAATGGTGACATCAGCAGCTCCAGTTGTCACAGCAACTGCGATTGATCCATCAGTTCCAAGTGGCGCAATTGTTTCAGCGCTAGCTGAACCACCCATGCTCATCGGCACTGTTACGACACTTGGGGCAGCCGCACCTCGTGCCCAAATTGATAACGAGCTTGGCGCATTGCTATTTGAAACTGTGGCTCTAAGCAAAACTGCTGAAACCCCTACTTGTGGCATGCCTGGAATCGAGATCAAATTTCTAACTGGAGGTGGAACTACTGGATCTAAAAGGTCCGGCTGGAGATCGGTTATTTCTGGCTCAATGAACGTTGATGTGATCGGAATATGCAGATATCTCCGGTCAGTTGCGCTGCGCTTGCCGCCCAACCGACATGGCTGCGTGGTCCCAATTCCCAATCGAGTATCTAATATCCGCGTTGGCGTAACGGCAGTTAGTTGCTGCGGCTCAGTTACAGCAAGCGGCACATCAGTGCTTGGCGATTCTTCGCAGACACCTAAGGTCTGTGCGGTTGGGTTCCAATAAGAAGTCATAGCTGCTGCGCCATCCCAGGTCATAGAAAGATGAAGATGATCTCGATGGCAATAATTGTCATAATTTGATTTAATCTTTGCAGGATCGGTTGTGCAGCCACCAACATCTCGCCAGCCTTCATCTGCGCGGTAAATTCCCCAGATTCGACCATTCCAGATCACGTACATCACACCCATACGTCGAGCGTTAGCTCCAGGTCGGCCATCTTCGCCAGGTGCAATCAACCAAGCTAAAAATGATTCAACCTTTGCGCGTTGTTCAAGATTGCGCCAGTGATACATCCAATCAAGTGCACGACCTTCTTTGTGTTCACTAGTGCCACCTCTATCACAATCACGATAAATTCCAATTACAGTTTCGCCATAAACTTGCTTCAAGAGTTGGCGCAATCTATCTGCACCTGTTTTTGGATTTGGATCACAAATCGTTTGTGCTTGATATTCACCAGCTGAATCAAATGGCAGTCCAATTCCCAAACTTGGTGGTACCACACCAACTGGAACAACTGGTTCAACTGGAGCAGCTGGTTCAACTGGAACAGCTGGTTCAAGAGGTTCTACTGGCTCGATCGATGGCTCAGGCTCTGGAATTGACTCTGGCGTCTCAACAACAATAGCGATTGGCAAAGCCTCAAATTGAGTTGTCGATAAAATTCCAAGTGCGTTCCAGGTTGTAGTGTCAACTACAGCACTAGTTGGTAAATTGACAGCAGATTGCGCAGCAATCACAGCTGCTCTAGTTTTTTCAAAAAAGCCACCAGTTACAGGAGTTACGCCAAGTAAAACCTGAAGCTTTTTAACAGCATCAGATTTATCACCAAATCTTAAAGTTGGAAGCGCTGCTTGAGCTGTTGCTGGGTTTGTTGAAAGTGCTTGAAATTGAGCAAATGTTGAAACTCCCATAACTGCCCATGTTTTGCTATTAACTACCCCAGTGGCTTTTAGGCCATTTGCTCGTTGAATAGTTTCAACAGCAGCTCGAGTTAAATTCAAGTAGTTACCTGATGCAGGTTTAACCCCTAATAAAACTTGTAAACGCTTAACCGCAGTTGATTTATCGCCAGGTTTAATTTTTGGCAGCTTTTTAGCAATTT
>JAURFT010000035.1 GCA_030834185.1 Candidatus Nanopelagicales bacterium | reverse complement strand
GTATCAATCTATGGCGCTAAGGTTGATTTCAAAAATACTTTGGTAATTGCCTTAAGTCAGAGTGGAAGATCTCCTGACCTTATAACTTTTGCGAGTGCCGCTAGAGAAGGTGGAGCTCTATTAATTGCTATGACGAATAATTCAGATTCTCCACTAGCAAAAGCTGGTGATATTCACATTGATCTTCCTGCTGGACCTGAAGTTGCAGTTGCTGCAACAAAGAGCTATTCAGCAGAGCTCCTAGCATCCTTGCTATTAGTTGATAGCTGGATGGGCAATAAGGAAGAAGCAAGGGCACATCTAGTTGATTCATCCAGAGAGTGCATAGCTAACTTAAGCCAGGTTGATAGCTTCGCTAACTCTCTTGATTCAGGAAGAGAAATTGTTGTTATTGGGCGGGGCTATTCATATGCCAATGCCAAAGAATTGGCGCTTAAAATTCAAGAAACTAGCTATATCCCAGTTCAAGGGATGTCGAGCGCTGATTACCAACATGGTCCAATAGCAACCCTAAATAAAAACAGCCAAGTAATTGTCTTATCTCCTTCGGGAATGCCTAAGAAAGCACTGGAAGATTCAATAGTTCGTATTCGTAAGAGCGGGCCAGAGTTAATCTGGCTTGGAAGCAATCAACTTGCCCTCAAGGAAGAGAAAGTCATAAGGGGTTCAAACGAAGTGAAAGAAGAAGATTCAACAATAATTGATGCTGCGCTAATTCAGTACCTGACTCTGGGATTTGCAGTCAAGAATGGATTCAATCCAGATTCACCTGCTGGACTTAGTAAGGTGACCCTTACTAATTAAAAATTACCAATCTAATAAGCTGATAATTTCGTCATCATTTATTCTATTCGGATCTACTAGTCTGGCCTGTGAATACCAATGATTTTGCTCAACTGTATACGTTTGAAGTCTTCTTAAACTTTCAATAACTTCCTCACGCTTAACCCCCAGCTCTTCTAAGCGATGCCGAGTTTTAGCTAAAGTTATAGTCTCTTTTGCTCGTTGGAAGTTGTTGCCTTGGAGGTAAGACATTATCAAAACCCCCATACTTACCAATTCTCCGTGAAGAATTGTCCTGCCTGTTACCTCCTCAAAAGTGTAGGCAAAGAAGTGCTCTGATCCTTCTTCAAATCTTGCATGTCCCATATCGTGGCAACGCCAACCGATATCGCGATGTAATTCCATTAATCTCCGTAAGCCATCATCGGTAAGCTCAGCAATTCCCGGAGCACATAGATAAAGCTCGTCTAGGTATGTTTGAGAAATTTTTGGCATCTCGGCAGTCCAACCAAACTCATCCTTGCCAGCCTCATGAGCTAATTTCCAGTCAAACCAGGCGGTTTGGCAAGAGAGAACATCACCGATTCCGCTGGTAACCATGGACTTTGGTGCAGCGCGAAAGAGCTCAAAATCAACATAAACCATTTCAGGGACCGCATCGCCCTCGTAGCGCACACCGCCTCTATCTCGAAGAGCAGACATTCGTGTGAAACAAGCATCAACACTTGGAAGAGAGGGAAACTGCAACAGAGGTAACTGTCTTCTCCAATGAATCCACTTGGCAGTATCCATGGCTCCGCCTCCGCCAAGGCCAATAACTGTGACGGCCGGAGATTCTTTAGCGAGAGTATCCAGGTGCTGTGGAGAGAGATCGCCAGATTGAATTATTTGCAATGGTCTGTTATCAATTTTATGGTCAAGCAAGGCCCAAGGTTCAGGTTGAGTTATAAGTATGTAATCGCCAGCATTATTTATTGCATCCACAGAAATATTATTTCCATAGGTTGCATTAAAGCCTTGAGCCTTAAACGTCATTTTGACTCTCCATATTCATCAATTAATTGATTAATTCTTTCTGGACCAATAATTCTATACTTCTCTAACCTACGGTCACGCAGTAGTAATTTAGCAAATAGCTTTGAATTCTTCTGATATTCATTTTGCAATTTACTTAATGAATAGCCCAAAAACTCTGCCTGCAAATTGGCTTGCGCAACCATGTTGCTAATCATAGTTCTATGTAATGAGATTAGTTCAATTAAACGATCTTCGTAATCCGAAAGATCGAGATAATGAGTTTCCTCTACAACGCTTCTTCCGAAATACCATCGCTCTATTGGGAGATGAGGTGCCAACTGGTCTACTTTTCCACTTGGGTGTTTATCAAATCCCGCGGTCCAACAAGCCTCAGCCACTGCTTTGCCGACCAAAATGTGATCTTGGTTATCCTCGAATTTAATTGAATCTGGATCAAAACTCATCACTAAATATGGCCTAGTCTCTCTAATTACCTCGACTATTTGATTTCGAAGTGAAACCTCACTTTTATCTCCTAAAGTATCTGTCTGATATCCAAATTCTGATAAAGAATTAATGCCAAGGGCAGATAAGACCTCGTCAAACTCAGACTTATTACGCCTAATAGTCTCAATTTCATCAAGACCCCAGCTATCCCAACGGTCATCAGTAACTCTAATAACATGGATTTTCCAACCTTCATCCAATAGCGCCAAGGTGGCCGCCCCACAAAATAAGAGCAAGTCATCGGCATGAGAGATAACTATCAGACCAGTTTTTTGTTTAGTGAGTGGAATCTGAAGCCTTTTAGACAATTTACCTCCAAAAATAGACCAGACCAGAATGAGTCTTGTTATGAGATTGTTGTAGTAAACCCTTAATAAATCAAGCGTTGGTGGGTATTTTTAGGACACTAGGGGTGCGCCCCTCAATGAAAGGAAAACACTTGTTAAAGGGAAGAAATTTCAAAGCAGTTGCTCTAGTTGCGGCTGCAGTTTTAACTCTGAGCGCATGTAGCAGTGACTCAGAATCTGGTGGTGAAGTAGGGGGAGAGATTAATGTCTTTTTGATTCCTAGCCCATCATCAACATCAATTCAGAGTTTTATTCCAGAGTTTGAAGCTGAGACTGGAATCAAAGTAAATGTGTCTGAGACTCCATACGGTGAAGCACATCAGAAACAACTCCTCAGCTACAATCAAAAAGCGGGGGCTTATGACATTGCACAATTTGATAATTCATTCCTAGCTCCGTTCTGCCAAGCCAATGCTATGTTGCCACTAGATTCATACATTTCTGGATCTGATGAATATGACATTAGTGATTTTGGACAGGGACAACAAGATTATGGAAAGTGCAATGGAGAGACTTTAGGTCTAACCCTAAGCACTGAGCCGATGATTCAGTGGTATAGAACCGATCTCTACGAGAAGCTTGGATTAACTCCAGCCAAGACATGGGATGAGTACTACAACAACGCAAAGAAAGTACAAGCAGCTGGATATGGCGGACAGATTATGGGTTTTGGTCCTAACGTATCTTGGTGGTGGATGACTCTAGTTTGGTCATTCGGAGGAGCTCTATATGACGAAAACCTCAACCCAGTAGTAAATTCAAAAGAAGCAGTTGCTGCAACGGATTATCTGAAGAAGTTACTTGAAGTATCGCCAAAGGGAGCAATCACCGCGACCGGCGATGACACAACAAGTAAATTCCTTGGTGAAGATATTGGAGCGATGCTTAACTACTCGGGTTACTATGGAATGGCGCTTGATCCAAGCATCAATAAGAATGCTGGGAAGATTGGTACAGCTCCAATGCCAATGGGTAGTTCAGATATAACTCATCTTGCTGGATGGAATATCGGAATACCTGCCGATGCAAAGAACCCTGATGCAGCTTGGAAGTTCCTTGAATTCGTTCTAGGAAAGACTAATTCAGTGAAGTATCTTGAGTCTGGCGCCGCGGCAATTGGTCGTCAGTCAATTATCAACAATGCGGATTTAGTGGCTAAAAATCCATATCTCCCACAGTTGGAGATTCCATCAAGCTCACGCATTGAGAGATACCCACAAATTGCGGTTTGGCCAGAGTTTGAAGTTGCCGCAATTGATGCTGTTACTCAGGTCCTAACTGGGAAGCAGAAGACTCAAGCAGCATTGGATGCGCTTAATGAGAAGCTCAAACCAATACTTGCAAAAGAGCCTAAAAGCTAATCAGCTCAAAGACTAAGGCTTGGGCCTGGCACAATAGTGAAGGAGAATGATCACTAAAGTGCCCAGGCCCAATTTGCTGCGTAGGAAGAATCTTCGTCCCGTTGCGCAATTAACGATTCCAACTTGGATTTTTCTCGCATTGGTTGTGTTGATTCCTTTCTTCTACGGGGTTTACCTATCATTTCTAGATATCAATCTGGCCTCATTTCTCCCACCCAGCTTTGTGGGATTTGATAACTATAAGGCGGTGCTAGCAGCTTCTGAGACTTGGTCAACACTTCGAATCACCTTGATTATTACTTTTATTGGTTTACTTACGCAGATACCAATCGGAATACTTCTAGCTTTAGTACTGCATGAAAATTTGCGTGGCACAAAAGTATTTCGTTCAATCTTAATCACCCCAATGCTCCTTACCCCGGTCGCAGTTGGCCTGACTTATAGATTTATGTTTGATACTGATCTTGGTGTTATTAACTGGGCCTTAGAAAGTCTAGGAATCGAGAGAGTTAACTGGTTAGGATCGCAGACTAGTGCGCTGTTCGCCATAACAATTGTGGACTCTTGGCAATCAATCCCTTTCGTTATGCTCTTGGTTCTAGCGGCCCTGACCGCTATTTCACCCTCTTTATATGAGGCAGCTCGAGTTGATGGAGCATCAGCAAACCAGATATTTCGAAGAATTACGCTGCCATTAATCACACCAACGCTCTTGGTAATAACCATGATTAAAATTATGGATTTTCTAAAACTTTTTGACACACTCTTTATTCTCACCCGAGGAGGTCCAGGAAATGCAACTACAACCCTTGGACTTTGGACTTATAAGACCGGATTTGTATTCCTTGAGTTCTCTAGAGCAGCAGCGCTTGGGGTAATAATTACTATAATCACGCTTCCGGTCTATTTCCTCTGGCGTCGAGCCTCAAGGGGCGTGCGATGATTCTGAAGCGAAGCGCCTCTTACTCTCTCTTGTTTCTTGCCTCGTTTCTCTCACTGTTTCCACTATTTTGGACTATTAGCACTTCAATAAAGGATCGAGTAGATACTTATAGCTTGCCACCAAAGTTTTTTAGCTTCACTCCTACCCTAAAGAACTACACATCACTCTTTTCTCTGGAAAAGTTTTGGCAAATCTATTCCAATAGCATCATTATTACTTTGGGAAGCACACTTATTTGCTTAGTGGTAGGAAGTCTTGCAGCTTATGCATTGGCAAGAAAACCAAAATTCAGAGGCAGAACTCCCTTAGAGGGATTAATGATTGCGATAAGAGCGCTTCCAGCAATCGTGTTGCTTTTACCAATATATAAACTGAGCTCGTATCTAGGTCTTTATGATTCCAAGATAGGGTTAATCCTCATTTTTGCAGGATTTAATATCCCATTTGCAATTTGGTTACTGATGAGCTTTTTTGAACAGATACCTGTTGAAATTGAAGAATCAGCTAGAGTCGATGGGGCTTCAACTTTCAAAATGTTTACGCGAATTATCTTGCCATTAGCGGCGCCTGGCTTGGTAGCAACGGGGATATTTGTCTCTCTCCTTTCTTGGAATGAGTTTTTAATTCCTGTGATTATGGCTGGAGAGAACTCAAAAACTCTTCCAGTGCTGGTTGCCAGTTTTATAAGCAATCGCACCCTTGATTGGGGCCCTATGGCCGCCGCTGCCACGGTGGCCTTAATACCTATAGTCCTCTTAACGGTAGTAATTCAGCGTTGGTTGGTAGCTGGACTTTCAAGCGGGGCTGTTAAGGAGTAGTTGTCTATAGTAGAAAGCGCTCTTTTTTGGCGTTCTTTTTTGAGTCTTGTAATCAACATAGATCAGCCCAAATCTCTTTTCATATCCATATGCCCATTCAAAATTATCTAGAAGGCTCCAAGCGAAGTATCCCAGGATTGGTGCACCTTGACTTATTGCTGATTTCATCGCATCTAGGTGACGTGCTAAATAGTCAATACGCTCATCATCAATAATCTCATCATTAATCACTTCATCATTCCAAGCAGAGCCATTCTCGGTAATGTATATCGCTTTTGGTGAATATTCCTTTGAGATTCGAAGCAAAATCTCCTCAAAGGCCTGGGGGTTAACCTCCCAATTCATTGCAGTTCTTTTAACGTTCTTACAATTGACACTTCTTATTGGTAGTGGCTTTGAATTTTGATCTGCTGCCACGGTCTGTCTGAAGTAGAAGTTAACACCAAGAAAATCTAAATCTTGAGCAATCAATTTCATATCTCCACTATGAATCTCTGGAGATGCTCCTAAAGCATCGATTACATCTGCAGGGTAGGTTCCGCCAAAGACTGGATTAAGAAACCATCGATTATCAAAGCCATCAGCTAATTGAGCAGCGATGCTATCCTCTTGACTATCAGTTGCTGGCACTGCCGGAGTAACATTAATAACAATTCCAACGCTTGCTTCAGAAACGTTGCTTCTAATTACTTGACAAGCCAATCCATGCGACATGAGCAGATTGTGAGAGACATTTAAGGCTGTTTGAAGATCTTTTATACCAGGAGCCATATCACCGTATAAGTGGCCAAGCCAGGCGCTACATAATGGTTCATTCAATGTCATCCAGTTTTTGACTCGATCGCCAAATCGAGAGGTGAGCACTTCGGCGTACTCCCCAAACCACTCCACAATTTCGCGGTTATTCCAACCACCACGTACCTGCAACGCCTCTGGCAGATCCCAGTGGTACATGGTCAACCAGGGGGCTATTTCCCGCTCTAATAATGAGTCAATTAAGCGATCGTAAAAATCTAACCCCATTTCATTTATCTTGCCAACGCCATTTGGAATAACTCTTGGCCAGGCCACAGAGAATCGATAAGCCTTTACACCCATCCACTTCATCAAATCAAGATCTTCCTTGTATCGGTGGTAGTGATCGCAGGCGATATCTCCATTGTCAAAATTAGCTACCGTGCCGGGAACTTTACAGAAGGTATCCCAGATGGATTGACCTCTACCATCTTCATTAGCAGCTCCCTCAATTTGGTATGAAGATGTGGCAACACCCCAGAGAAATTCGGTCATACAGAGAGACGCTTTCCAACCACGACTTCATCTCCACGCCTTAATAGTTCGGTATATCCAAGCGCTGCATAAAACTTCAAACCTCGCTCGTTATAAGCTGAAACCCGAAGATGAAAGCCAGGAGAGCCAAGATTCTTCAACTGATTCTCCATCTGCACCATCATTTTTCTACCCCAGCCTTTCCCTTGAACCTGAGGAAGCAAATCGATATGTCCGTGGGAGGGAAAGTCCTTAAGTACTTCGGAAGGTGATGGAGTAGGAGAAAATATCTCACGGACTAGCCATTCATCTTCACTAAATTGTTTTAACTCAGCATATTTGATTTGTAATTGTGGCCACCAGTGCTTTTTGCAGAGATTTTGAAAATGGTCGGTGTCAAGGACACAAAGCCCATATCCAACAGTTTTTCCTGATTTAGAAAGAAGGTTGCTGGTCTCACTTGCATGAGTAACGTATGGCCCAACAAAAACTTCACCAAGCATCTGATCATTTCTAAATTGGGATGTCGCATCACTTCCAGAGTTGCCAGTTTTTAAAGCCACAAAGTACAAATCATTTAAGTCATCGAGCGTTGCCGGTCTAATCTCAATTTCTGGCATGTGAGAATAATCTCCTACTCGCTGTTGCTTTGGCGAGAGTCCTCTGGTCTATCGCCATTCAAGCCAATAACCCCTATTCAAGCGTAAAAAACTTGATCTTCTTGAGACTGGTCTGATATTAATTCCCGCTCAACCCTAGATTTATTTACCCTCACACAATACCCTCAGAAACATGAATGCCGACAAAGCTGCAATCAGGGCAAAAGAGCAATTGTTTAGCTTGCTTTCTCAGCTTCCCCAAGGCGCACGTTTACCTGGTGAGAGAACGCTCTCTGAAGAATTTGGAGTTTGTCGCGTTACCTTAAGGCGAGCACTTGAAGACTTTATTGCAGATGGAAGACTTGAGAGACGAGCCCGTTCAGGGACTTACATTAAAAGACCCATGATTTCATCAGAGATGCGTCTTAAGTCATTCACTGAAGAAATTAGAGCAAGAGGGCAAGAACCATCTTCTAGCCTAATTTCATTTAAGAAGACTAAAGCAAGTCTAAATGTTTCAAAATTATTAGGAATCAATCAAGGAGAGGAAATATTTTTTGTCACAAGACTACGTCTGGCAGATCATATTCCTGTTGCCCTAGAAACACTTAGAATTTCTTGCAGCTCAATACCAAGTCTAACTCCTGAAGATTTCAAAGGTTCTATATACGATGTTATGTTTGAGAAGTCGGGAATCAGAATCATGAGTGCTAGGGCAGGTATCACTGCTCACAACCCAAGTGAAAGAGACAGAGATCTTCTTAAGACTTCATTAGAAACTCCCTGTCTTTTGATTAAGATGTTGGATTTCGATCAATTTGGTAAACCCGTAATGACAGCTGAGTGTCTATATAGAAGTGACTTATTTGAATTACAAATGGAGGTAAGTGCAACTATTAAAGAATCAAGGAATCATAAAGTTTCATGAAATCACATCAAGCATATCTATCAAATTTAATTGATTTACTGACAATTTTGCAGCAAGACTGCCAACAAGTTGAAGACGCTGCCGGTCTTATTGCTCAATCACTCCAGAATGATGGATTGATTCACGTTTTTGGTACAGGGCATTCTCATATGTTGGCAGAGGAGATGTTTTACAGAGCAGGCGGCCTTGGTTCCGTAAATCCAATCCTCGAGGAGGACCTGATGCTTCACAAGAACGCAAGCAGGAGCACTGAACTGGAACGAAACCCTGGGCTAGCAATGAATATTCTGGCAAAACATGATCTTCGCAAAGGCGATATCTTCATCATTGCCTCAAATTCTGGTGGCAATGCCCTGGTTGAAGCGATTGGAAATCAAGTCAAACAGTTAGGCTTAAAGTTGATTGCTATCACAAGTCTGAAACACGCCACATCTCCAGCAGCAAGAGCGCAGGGGAGAAAAATTCATGAGCTTGCGGATATAACGATAGACAACCTGGGGCAGGTTGGGGATGCAACAATTGCTTATCCAGGACTTGAGGAAAAGACTGGCCCAACATCAACAGTTTTGGGCACAGCTATAGTAAATGCACTTGTGGTTCGATCAGTAGAAATAATGATTGAAAATGGTTATAAACCAGAAATATTTAGTAGTAGTAATACCCTGGACGGTGATTCAAGAAACTCAGAGTTACTATCTATACTTAAAGAGCGGGTCTCAATTTTATGAGTATTTTTACAAAGGTTATCAATTAGGCGGTAGCGGGAACAAAGGTTAGGTCACTAAAGTAGTTATGTGTTTAGACTTGATTCCTTGAAAGCCCTAGTCACTGGAGCGGGAGACGCTTCAGGAATAGGTTTTGCAGCCGCTAAGGCTCTTAAGGAACTTGGTGCAGAAGTCTTTATTACTTCAACTTCTGATCGCATATATAAAAGAGCTGAAGAGCTTGGAGCAAAAGGATTCATTGCCGACCTAACAAGTGAAAGCGATGTGCAGGCTTTGGAATCTCAGATTTCAAGCCTAGATATCTTGGTTAATAACGCTGGTATGACAAGTGTTACCTCCCCTGCAGGCCCGAATGAAGCAACTGATATCTCGCAAGTTTCGCTAGAGGCGCTTCAAAAAGGTATGTCAAGAAATCTAGAGACTGCCTTTCTTGCAACAAAGTTTTTCCTGCCAAAGATTCGAAAGTCCCAAAGTGGCAGAATCATCATGATTAGTAGCTTGACCGGTCCTGTGATGGCAATGAGAAATCAACCCGTTTATGCAACAGCAAAAGCGGCACTTGTTGGATTAACTAAATCAATAGCACTTGATGAAGCAAAATATGGAATCACTTGTAATGCGATACTTCCAGGATGGATTGCTACTGATTCAATAAGTGAGAGTGAAAAGTCTCAAGGCTTATCTGTCCCTATGGGGCGTGGGGGAAGCGCTGATGAAATTGCATCAGCTATAGCTTGGCTTTCAACTCCGGGGGCTTCCTACATAACAGGCCAAACAATTATTGTTGATGGTGGCAATTCCATTAAAGAGGAGCGAGCTTGATAATTCGTCCAGCAAAAAGCGAAGAAGTTGGAGAAGTCCTTCAACTCATAAACGATCTTGCCACTTATGAAAAAGCCCCAGAGCAAGTTGAGGCAAGCAAAGATGATCTACTAAATACAATCTTTGCCAAAGAGCCGAGAGTCTTCTGTGATTTAGTTGAAGTTGATGGGCAGATAGCGGGGATGGCTATTTGGTTTCTCAATTACTCTACTTGGCAGGCAAAACATGGAATCTACTTGGAAGATCTTTTCATTAAACCTGAATATCGAGGACGTGGTTATGGCAAAGCGCTCTTAAAACACTTGGCAAAGATTTGCGATGAAAAAGGTTATGGTCGCTTGCAATGGTGGGTCCTTGATTGGAATTCACCAGCAATAGAGTTCTATAGAAGCCTTGGAGCTGAAGCTATGGATGAATGGACCGTTTATCGAACATCGGGTAAAGCTTTGAAAGACCTAGGAAACTAACTCGCCTTCAAAGTAGACCTCATTTATGTTCCACTCTTGATCAAATGTGAGAAAGTTTGCCTTCTTTCCAACAGCAATATCGCCAACATGGTTTTCCCCGAGCAATTTAGCTGGATTTGTAGAAAAAAAGTTAACTGCAGTAACTAAGTCAAGTTCTAGGTTAACCATCGCATTTTTGAAGGCCTGATCCATTGTCAGCATACTGCCAGCAAGTGCCCCATTACTGCTTAAGCGGGCAACTCCACCTGAAACTTTCACAGGCAACTCACCTAGTTGATAGTCGCCATCTAAATTTCCAGCAAAGGGAGCTGCATCGGTTATTGCGATTATTCGATTTGGGGCTCGCTTGATTACCTCTTTCAAAATCTCAAATGGGACATGGACTCCATCCATCACTAATTCTAAAAGAAGTGAACTTTGATTAAGGCTAAATCCGGCAAGACAACTTTTGTCATCTAAATCTTTTCTCATACCGTTGTAGAAATGAGTAATGCTAACTGCTCCATTTGACATCGCTTCCTTGATATCTTCAGATGTCGCTGCGCTGTGTCCGATAGCAACTCTTACATTATTTCTGCAAAGGTATGAAATCGCCTCAAGGGCCCCATCAATTTCTGGAGCAATAGTTATATAACGAACCTTGCCACTAGAGACATATTCTTTTATGTCATCCATTTTGGGCGGGAGTAAATACTCTTTTTTATGGGCCCCACAATGAATATGTGATAAATATGGACCCTCAAGATGAATTCCAATTAAGTTTCTCTCAAGTTTTAATTTGGAGATTTTTTCTTTAATTAAGTCAACCGGCTCAGAGATAAAACTTGCAAGGAGGGTGGTACTTCCATGCCTTAAATGAAACTCAGCACCTTTAGGATCTATAGACAAGTCATAGCCACCTCCACCATGACAGTGAAGATCAACAAAGCCTGGAATAACCATTCCACTAAGCGGGATAGCCCCAGCGGCTCTGCCGCTTTGAATCTCAGTAATTACCCCATTTTCAACACTTAGAGTCATCCCCTGATAAGTTCTCATGGATGTAGTTAGATGTGAG
>JAURFT010000034.1 GCA_030834185.1 Candidatus Nanopelagicales bacterium | reverse complement strand
TAAGAAAATTAATTTTGACTCGCTAATTGTGATTAGATTTATAACTGCTGCTGCTAGCAGCCCAATTAAGCCAAAGCTGAGTTGACTTGCTCGAAGCTGCTTAAGAGTCATTGCAGATTGAGTTAACAAAATTTTATTTGCAATCACCTCCCGGTTGGGAAGTTTTGTGGCCAGCTGAGATTGCAGATTTGATATTGGGCTGTTACCTGGTTGATTTATAAAAAATCGTGAAATTCGTCTGTGATATTTACTTTCTAAATGCACACTAAAAGCAAGCATTAAGGTGCCGAAAAACACAAATCCAGCGGAGATCAGTTGCCAACTCATTGCAGCGAACCAATTCGCAATTTAGCCAACTGCAACATCCACAGATACGCAATGCCACATACAACCGCAACGACAACTAAAAGCAAACCGCCAGCAGGGCTGGTATAGGCAGCTCGCACACTGGGCTGCGCTGATGTAACTGCAATCACCAGCCAAGGCGCAAATACTGCAACTTTTGCACCAGTAATTGCAGAGCGCTGCTTGGCTCGCAGCTGGTCTAGCAGCTGCAGGTCTCGCCTTATAGCTTCAGCTAAAAGCTGCAGTGTGGTTAGCACATCTTTACCACCAGCACTATTTGCGATTTTTAATGCAATAACTAATCGGCGACCAACTGCATCAATTTGGGTAGTAAGTAAGTAATCAAGGGTTTGAGTTAAGCTGCTACCTGTTCGTAATTTCGCTATTGCCGATTGTAAAAGTTTGCGCACTTCATTTGGCGCTCTAGTAGCAGCTTCAATAAATCCCTGCTCAAGCGGCGCTCCGCTTCGAACGGCAGAGGTAATGTCATCAATTACATCTGGCCAAGCTCGTTGAATTCTTATTATTTTTGCTGGCTGCAGGATTTGTCTTACCAGGTTAACTGCGGCAGATACAAATTTTTGAATCGCTAATATCACCTCTGGAATTAAGGAAACAACTACTGCTAATACCACAAAGCTGAGTGCTAGCTTCATGCTGCGCCTGCATACATAGGAATATCTATATTCTGACTTTTTGGGAATGTAAATTTCTGTTCCAATTGGATCTCGCCAGCAATCACTTCACCAGTTACTGCTGCAATTTCAGTTACTTTTCGCTCACCAGTAGCTAATTTTTCAACAAAAACCACAGCATCAATCGCAGCAGCAACAGTTGGAACCACAAAATCCAAAGACACATTTGCCCCAGCCAGTAATGGCAGCGTGCTGATTTTGGTAATTGCTTCTCTAGCATTCTTTGCATGGATAGTTCCCATGCCTGGCGTTCCGCAGTTAAGGGCAATCAATAAATCTAAGGCCTCGCGCTGTCTAACTTCACCAACCACGATCCGATCTGGGCGCATCCGTAAACTCTCTACAACTAATGTGCGCAGATCAACACCACCAAAGCCTTCAACAGATGCGCTTCTGGTTTGCATCGAGACCCAATCTGCCCGCGTTAAATTAATCTCTCGCACTTCTTCGCAAACAATTACGCGGTCTCCTGGATTTATTGCTTCTAGCAGCGCATTTAATAAAGTGGTTTTCCCACTGCCAGTTCCACCTGCAATTAATATGTTCTCGCCTTGATCAACTAGCTGCTTTAGGTAAGTTGCGGCAGCTTGATTTAAGCTGCCAGTTGAAACTAATTGCTCAAGTTGAATTGGATGCGCTGGATATTTACGAATATTGATTGCAGGATATTTGGATGTGATATCTGGAATCACCACATGCAACCGAGAACCATCGGGCAATG
This sequence comes from Candidatus Nanopelagicales bacterium, assembly GCA_030834185.1. Classification (GTDB taxonomy): domain Bacteria; phylum Actinomycetota; class Actinomycetes; order S36-B12; family UBA5976; genus AcAMD-5. The sequence goes on along the minus strand of JAURFT010000034.1, from coordinate 10,252 downwards.
TTGCATCAACAAATGGTTGGCTTCGATCAACGCGACGACCAGAATGTCGAAGTAGCAAATCAATCATGGTTATTAGCTCAGCTGCCTCAAGCACCAACTCAGTTAGCTCAGTTATGCCATTTCGAGAGATAAAAACATGATCTGGGTCATTGATCCAGATTTCGTCCACACTAGCGTCATCAATAAATTCACGAAGCCGGCCAGACCAGATTTCTTTGGTGAGCAAAATGCAACCTTTCAGCGGTTGCTATTTCTGCCATACTGTTTAGTTAGTTAGCCAAAACAGGTGATGCCTAATCTAGGTTGATCTTTAAAATTGCAGCCAACTCAGTTTTTGTAGTTTCATAAGTTGTGTGGTGAATGCCAGCCATGCCAACTTCAGCAGCTGCCTGAATGTTATGGAAGATGTCATCAACAAATACTGATGCCGGGGCTGCAATACCAACTTGTTGCAGCGTAAATTCATAGATTCGATGCTCTGGTTTTCGCATTCCTACTTCACCTGAGATAACAACCGCGTCAAACATATCTTCCCAGCCAGATCTTGGGTATTGATTTCCCCACGAATTTGAAAGCAGCGCAGTTTTATAGCCAAGTTTGCGAACTCGATAAACCAAGCCGCGCATATCATCTGCTTGCATGAAGTGATCAAACATTCGCTGCAGTAAGCCATGATGGTTAATTTCATGATGTGCATATTTAGTTAGCTCTTCAGCTAATCGTTGTTCAAAAAGCGGAACTTCCAGCTCGCCGCGCTCTAGCGCATGAACTGGGTTCAGCTGCGCTTCCATGCCAGCGGTTTGACCAAGCCAGCTACCCATTACTTTTTCAAAGATCTGCTCATCAATGCCATCTGACTTCATCCATGCTGAAACTGCGCTGCTAACAGGCTGGGTGAGGACACCGCCCCAATCCACAATCAAACATTCAAAGTCAGCCATTCCCCTAGCCTAGAGAAAATTGATGCATTTCGTGCAATCTCACCGTGCTGCTCTAAAGTTTGGTCATGCCCACAACAGCTGATATCTACGCCGCCTTAAGCCAAGTTGAAGATCCTGAAATTCACCGCTCGCTGACCGAACTAAATATGGTGGAGTCGGTTGATTTAAAAGGTGAGAAATTAGCTCTTGGCATCAAGCTAACCGTTGCCGGTTGCCCAATGCGAGATGAGATTACAAATCGAATTGTGACGGCGATTTCAAATTTAGATAGCAACTTAGTTACTCAAATTACATTTTCCGTTATGACAGATCAAGAGCGTGCTGACCTTAGACGCCAACTCAAGGGCGGCGTTGATCGAGAAAATCCATTTAATGCTGCTAACTCAATGACAAAAGTTATTGCGATTGCATCTGGCAAAGGCGGCGTTGGAAAATCAAGCATCACTGCAAACCTAGCTGTCGCGCTCACGCAGCTAGGACGAAAAGTTGGCGTAATTGATGCTGATATTTATGGGCATTCGATCCCAAGATTATTAAATGCCAACGGCGCCCCAACAATGGTTGAGGGAATGATGATGCCACCGCAAGGCTATGGCATTAAAGTGATCTCGACGCTGCCATTTAAGCGCGGCGGCGTCAGTGAACCAGTTGCATTTCGCGGTCCAATGCTGCATAAAATGCTAGATCAATTCCTCTGCGATGTTTGGTGGGGAGATTTAGACTTTTTGTTAATTGACCTACCTCCTGGCACTGGTGATGTTGCAATTTCAACCGCACATCTTGTTCCCAGCTCAGAAGTGATTGTTATTACTAGCGGTCATGAAGCTGCCGCCGAAGTTGCGGTTCGAGCTGGCGTATTGGCGCATCATCTAAACCAAAAAGTAATTGGAGTGATTGAAAACCTAAGCGGTTTAAACTGCCCACACTGTGGTGAAATTATTGATGTATTTGGTATGGGTGCTGGCAAAGAATTAGCCAAGCTGCTATCCGCTGAAACAAAAACCGATGTGCCAGTGCTAGGTGAGATACCAATTGATCCAAATGTTCGTAAAGCTGGAGATAGCGGTATTCCAATTGTGTTAGCTGATCCAGGTTGTGCAAGTGCAGCCGCAATAATTGCTATTGCAGCCAAACTTGCCAGCGCGCCTCGTGGCTTAGTTGGTCAATCGCTTAAAGTCTCGCCAATTTAAGTTATATCGTTTGTTCGGTTTGGGGTTTTATCATTTAGATCGGTTAATTTAGAGATTTCTTTAACCTCATCTAAACCCAGATCTCCCATATTCACTGCATCTTTTATCTCGTTGCGAGCTTTCTCAACATACTTTTTTAAATCTCGCGCAGCGCGCGCAGCGCGCGCGGCATAGTGCGGCAGTCGCTCTGGTCCAATTACTAGCAAGCCAATCACTGCAATTGCCAGCATCTCTCCAAACCCAATATCAAACACTTAATCCACCTGCCTGGAAAGCGTGGCGCTGACATTGCGTTCAGCACCGTTTGCTTTTTTTACCCTAAGCTCAATTGTCGCACCCGGTGCGTTAGCTCGGATAGCAACTACTAGTTCGGTGGAGCCGCTGATGCTGCGGCCATTGATCGCAAGCACAATATCTCCCGCAACTAGCCCTGCCTGATCAGCTGGGCCGCCGCTGGTGATGTCGCTTAATCGAGCACCTGGGCCGTCGTAATTTAGATCAACCATCACGCCAAGAATTGGTGTTGAGCTAGTTCCGGTTTGAATAATCTCTTGGGCAATTCGGCGAGCGGCATTTATTGGGATGGCAAAGCCAAGCCCAATTGAACCAACGCTGCCGCTACCTAGGGTTGCGATTGCGCTGTTTACTCCAATCGCAAAACCATTGCCATCAACAAGCGGTCCGCCAGAGTTACCTGGATTAATTGCAGCATCAGTTTGAATTGCATTTATAAAAGATGTGTCTCCTGATCCACCGGCAGTTACTGGTCGATCAAATGCTGAGATGATCCCAGAAGTTACAGTTCCGCTTAAACCAAGCGGGCTACCAATTGCAATTACAGGTTCGCCAACTACAACTTTGTCAGAATCACCAAGTGGCAAAGTTGGTAAATTCGTTGCGTTTACTTTTATCACAGCTAAATCAAAGCCCGGATTGCGGCCAACTATTTTTCCATCATAAGAGCTGCCATCTTGGAAAAAAACTTTAACACTGCCGCCATTTGCGGCTGATGCGATAACGTGATTATTTGTAAGAATGTAACCGGCTGCATCAATTACAAACCCAGAACCAGATGCATCACGTGATCCAGATACTTGCAGCGATACCACTGTTGGCAACACAGTTTTTGCAATTGTGGCAACTGCAGATTCGTTGGCGTCGCCATTGGTTGTAAAAGTAGGTAGCGTCAGCGTTTCGGAGATGCCGCGTTGATCGCTAATTGAATCTGTAACCACGCTGCCAATCACCCCACCTAACAACCCCACTAACAGCGCGATCACAACTAGCCGTTTTGCAGATTGGGGTTTAGGCAGCTCTGGCTGCCCAAAGAACGGGGGCAGCACCGGCTGCTCTCGCAGCCACGGTGACCTTAAATCACTGCTCATGTTTCCTCCGCTAACCTCGTCGAGTATCTTTCCATTAGGTGGGCAAACCCACCTGCTCAAGTCACCCACCAGGAGGGGCCATGGCTGATCAGTTCGCTGGGGAAGATGATTTCTTCCGAAGCTCAGAAATCTCTGTGAAAGCCAAGATCGACCATTTTGCCGCTGAGCCAGCAGAGCTAACTGCTGCTCGCGCGGTTGCAGTTGAGCTCGGTGCTGCTGCCATCTCTGCTGGGGTTGGCAGTTTGCTGCGTTCATTAGTTAGCGCAATCTCAGCGAAACATGTGGTTGATGTGGGCACCGGTGTTGGAGTTAGCGCGGGCTGGCTCTCACTTGGACTGGCTGCAGATGGCACCATCACATCTATTGACCTCGAAGCTGAATATCAGCACAACGCTAAAGAATTATTAGCTAAGTTGGATCTAACCGCGCCAAAACTTCGATTATTAGCTGGCCGCGCAAATGCGGTGCTGCCCAAATTAACTGATGCTGGCTATGAATTTATATTCGTAGATATCAATCAATTTGATGCTGCAGCGCTGCTCGCTGATGCGCAGCGATTATTAAAATCAGGTGGAATTTTAGTTGTTAATGGGGCGCTGGATAGTAAAGAAAATTCCGCAACTGAGCTAGTTGGGTTGCTTAGCGAGAGCGAAGAATTTGCAGCTTCATTGGTCCCGCTTGGTCTTGGGCTGCTAATTGCCGCTAGACGATAGGAGTTGTGGCGATAGTTAAAATCTCGCCCAGCTCTTTGGCTTCAACTGCGTTTAACTCAACAACTAGCCGACCGCCGCCTTCTAGCGGGATTCGCATTACGTAGTGTCGAGCCTCTTTGGTGCACTCCATTGGCCCATCGCCCGTTCTTGGCTTCATAGCTGCCATAGCGCACCTCTCCTCACAGCCCGCCGAGGCGGATTCAGTAGGACCGTATTATCCAGCAGCGCAGATTTCAGCGCTGCTGCAGTCCCCAATTAGAGGCTTTTGGCCAGTTTCCGCAGTGATAACCAGACGCCAAATTTGAATCCAGGCCTAATCAGCCACCAAGCTGCCAGCCCAGCCAGCCCAGCGGGGATCTCCACCCGCTCAAACCAATTAAATTGGGTTTGGCGCTCAGTTACCGCAATCAGCTCAAAACTGCCCTCACCGCGCAGCACCTTGCCGGTATGAAGCACCTCAACCAACCGGGGTGGCTCAATTTTGGTGATCGTCATTGTGTCTAAAAAGCCAAGCTTCCAAATACCCGTAAATGCCGCAATCTGGGATCCAACCGATGCGCCATCGCCGCCCGCTAGCCAAACCTTGGTGCCGATCATCCAATCTGATTGTCCCTGCCAATCCACAATTGCGTAAAAAGCGCTTTGAATATCTGTTGGCAGCATCACCGTTAGTGCAACATCACTTGTTCGCATTTATAAATCCGCTTCTGCAATCTCAGCATCAGTTGCTGCAACTTGAACTGGGTTCTCCAGCTCAGCTTCAATTATTTTCATTGCCTCATCAACACTTGTTGTCCAGATCGCACAGTTAGCAGCAGCTTGGGTGATAAAGCCAGCAGCAGTAATCTCAGTTAGCCACTTTTTTAATGGTTCATACATCCCAGTTGGGTCCAGCACAACAACTGGTTTGTTATGCATGCCAAGCGAACGCGCCACCCAGATCTCAAAAAATTCTTCTAGTGTGCCAATTCCGCCGGGCAACACAATAAACGCATCTGCTAATCGCTCCATCTGCGCTTTGCGAGTTCGCATATCTTTAACCGCAATTAATTTAGTGGAGTCATGATCTGCAACTTCGCGCTCGATGAGCACTTCTGGAATTACCCCAATTGTCTCGCCGCCAGCTTGCCTTGCACCTTTTGCGATCGCCCCCATCGAAGAGACTGAGCCGCCGCCAGAAACTAGCTGCCAGCCATGCGTGCCAATGGCAAAGCCCAGCTCAAATGCATGCTGAATATAAGCGGCATCGATCTGCTCATTTGCGGCACAAAATACACAAACTGCTGTCATAGTTCCTTCACTTTAATCGCTATCCCTTACGGTAAGGGCATGGAAACTCAATTAAGCGCTGCTGCAACAGGTGTTGCCACATTTGCTGGCGATGTCGTGCTGGATGCATTTTTCCCAGCCCCCCAGTTAGGAACTAAATCAGCTGAGGTGACGCTTGCTGCACCTAATAATGCCAGTGAATTAGTAACTAAGCGCGTTGTGCAGGTGAGCATTGCTGATCTATCCAAGCCACCAACTGATGCACTTGATGTTTATCTTCGATTGCACCTGCTCTCGCATCGTTTAGTTAAACCACATGGCATTAATCTTGATGGAGTTTTTGGACTTTTGGCTAATGCAGCTTGGACTGCAACTGGGCCAGTTCAAGTTGAGCATGCCACAACTTATATTCAGCAGCAGCGCAATAACGGGATTGCAAATTTAATTTTAGGTGTTGATCGCTTCCCGCGGATGATTGATTATGTGATTCCAAGCGGAGTGCGAATCGCAGATGCTGATCGAGTTCGACTTGGCGCTTATTTAGCAGCAGGCACTGTTGTAATGCATGAAGGATTTGTGAACTTTAATGCCGGCACACTGGGCCAATCAATGGTTGAGGGCCGCATCAGCGCTGGTGTAACGGTTGGAGCGGGCAGCGATGTTGGCGGTGGTGCCTCAATTATGGGCACACTTTCTGGTGGCGGTAAAGAAGTAATTAAAATTGGTGAGAATTGTTTAATTGGTGCAAATGCTGGCGTTGGCATCTCACTGGGTGATAACTGCATTGTTGAAGCCGGACTTTATTTAACTGCAGGTAGCAAGGTGCTGCTGCCAGATGGCAGCAGTGCCAAAGCCGGATCGCTCTCTGGTGCTGCTGATTTGTTGTATCGTCGCAATTCGCAAACCGGTGCGATTGAAGCAGTTGCTAGATCTGGTAACTGGGGCGGTTTAAACCAAGCCTTACATTAATCTTGATGCGAGCTGATTTATTTTTGCATCAGTTTCAGTCATTGCTGCTCGAATATAATTTGCTCCAGCTGCACCATAAAACACACCAGGTGCAACTAGCACTCCGCGCTCAGCTAACCAATTAACACTGCTCCAGCAATCTTCATCGCGAGTTAACCACAAATAAAGTCCAGCTGCAGATGCTGAGATTTTAAATCCAGCTGCCACAAAGGCCTGCTGCATCACAGCTCGCCTATTTAAATAAACCTGCTTCTGGCTTTGCGCCCCAGCTTCATCTAGCCAGGCCGCTGCTGCTGCAGCTTGACTTGGCGTTGGGGTAATTAAGCCTAAATGTTTTCGTGCCAGCAAAATTGCTGCAACTAATTTTTTATCTCCTGAGATCATGGCCGCGCGATAACCCGCAAGTGAAGAGCGTTTTGAGAGCGAATGTAGCGCAATTAGATTTTTATAATCTCCAGCTGTTAATTGCATATCTAAAATTGATATTGGCTGGGTATCCCAACCTAAAGTTAAATAACACTCATCACTTGCCACAATTGTGTTGGTATCGCGAGCATAGGTAATCCAGGCTTTAAGTTCATCAGCAGTTAATACGTTGCCAGTTGGGTTTGATGGTGAATTTAACCAAACTAAATCCACAGCTTGAGTTAACTCAGCTGGAGTATCAGCGAGCACTACTTTGGCACCAACAGCTTGTGCGCCAACTGCATAGGTTGGATATGCCAGCGCTGGAATTGCAACGCTGCTTGAGCTATTTAGTCCAAGCAACATTGGCAGCAGCGCAACTGCTTCTTTAGAGCCAATGGTTGGAATAGTTGCCAAATTTTGAGCATCAGCTTTAGCGATATCAGCTAGCCATGATTGCTGCGCTGCAATTAATGCAGATGTGCCCGCAGTTAGCGGATATGCGTGGGCATCTAACGCAGCAGCGGCGGCGGTTTGAATTGCAGGTGCAACTGGATCAACTGGAGTGCCAACGGAGAGATCAATTAATCCGGCTGGATATGAACTTGCTAATTTTGCTGCAGGTTGCAACAAGTCCCATGGGAAGTCAGGTAATTTATCCGCAAGCAAGAATTAACTTGCCTTAGGCGGTAGCGAGGCAACCTGCGCTACATCTTTGCCGACACGGCCAACCTTGCTAGCACCACCTGGAGATCCAATCTCGATGAAAAAGTCGCGGTTGTAATCGGTGTATGTGGTGAGCTCGGCAGGAACATCATCTTCATAAAAAATTGCTTCAACCGGACATACTGGCTCACAAGCACCACAATCAACGCACTCATCTGGGTGGATGTAAAGCATGCGATCACCTTCATAAATACAGTCAACTGGGCATTCTTCAATACAGGACTTGTCCTGCACGTCAATGCAAGCGTCTGTAATTACGTAGGTCATTGGGCTCCCCTAATCTGGTGTAGGCGCAGATTATCGCCTTAAGCCTCAGATGCAAATGCAACACCACCGGCAATTACCTTCTACGCTATAGCCATGCTGCAGATCTATGACACCAAATCACGGCAACTTGTCGCTGTGCCAGCTGCTGATCCAGTAAAGATTTATGCCTGCGGACCAACGGTTTATCGCAGCGTTCACCTGGGTAATCTGCGTAGCTTTTTACTGCCCGACCTGCTTCGGGCGGCGTTAGCTAGTGGTGGCCAAGCTGCGGTTGTAGTGCAGAACATCACTGATGTTGGTCATATGGTTGATGACACTGGACTTGAGGCAGTAGATCCAGATCAAGACAAAATGCTGCGGCAAGCAGCTCAAGAAAAAATCTCTGCACTAGCAATTGCTCGCAAATATGAAGCTCAATACCTAGCAGACTTAACTGCGCTCAATGTCACAATTCCAGAACAGACCCCGCGTGCAAGTGAAACAATCGATTCGATGCTGGAGATAATTTCTCGATTAATTGAATTAGATTTTGCCTATCAAGCTGAGGATGGATCAGTATTTTTTAGTGCTAAAAAATTTCCAAGCTATGGTGCAATTAGTGGTAATACCTTAGATCAACTAAAGCCTGGTCATAAATTTGATGGTGAAGCAGAAACAACTAAGCGGTTTCATGGCGATTGGGCGCTGTGGAAAGCAACAGATGAACGTCGCACTCAGTTAACCTGGGAAACTCCATGGGGAACTGGCTTTCCAGGTTGGCATATTGAATGCACTGCAATGTCGCTTGGCGCTTTTGGAGATCAAATTGATATTCATACCGGCGGCATTGATCTGCGATTCCCACATCATGAGAACGAACGTGCCCAATCAAACAGTTTAACCGGTGCTGAAGTTGTCTCAAGCTGGGTGCATGCGGAGCATTTATTGTTTGAAGGTAGAAAAATGTCCAAGAGCACCAACAATGTGGTGCTGCTGACAGATGTGATGGCTGCTGGAATATCTGCAGCTGCTGTTCGCTTAGTATTTTTAGAAAATCATTATCGTCAGCAACTAAATTTAACTTGGGACTCACTTGTTGCAGCTGAGCAAACAATTAGGCGCTGGAGCGATCAACTAACTGGGCCTTTGAATTTTGATGCTGAACTAAAAACTGAGATCTCAGCTCACCTGCTAAACAATATTGATACTGCAGCTGCGGTGTTAGCGCTGCGGGCTAAAGAAAAACAACTAGCCAAATCACCTGAGCTCAGGGCAAACGCGATTGCAACTGCAGCAGGTCTGCTTGGGTTAAGCCTGGTTTCTGAACCAATTGAGGTAACAGCTGAGCTTAAGAAATTAATCGATGAGCGCAGCAGCGCCAGGGCTGAGAAAAATTGGCAGCTAAGCGATAAAATTAGAGATCAAATTGCGGAATTTGGCTTTGAGGTAAATGACACTAGCTCTGGTGTTCAGCTTCGACGTGCGATTGTGCCACCACGCGCTTAGTTGGAATAACTAGCGAGATAAAAGCAGCAGCTCCAGTAATACCAACGTACCACCAAGTTAAATCATCTGAGATTAAAATTAAATCGCCCATCGCCGTTGGGGTTGCAGCGCGAAAAGTGATTAATCCCCAAATCACAATTACTAAACTGGACTGCCAGAAGGAATTCCTAGTATTTCTGATGTATCTCGTTGCAATAAAAATCATAGCTGCACCAATAACCGCGCCGATTGGAATTTCTTGATATTGAATCGCACTTAAAAACACCGCAACCACACTTACTAGTGTTGCCAGTGCGGCGGAATTGAGCCAACTAACTTTATTCATTCTCGCAGCCTAATCCAAGCCACGGTTTTGTACTATCCAGCACAGCTAAACCTTGATTGAAGTGAGCGCTGGAATTTTTCGCCCCGGCAGCAGCAGCAATCTTGAGCCCGTCGCGCTACCTTACGCAGGTGGATAACCAGATCTCATTTATCAGCCAGTACGCCGCCTCCGGTAGATTTCGAAATGGCGCACCAAGATCATTTAGCATCACCGATCGAGGTGTTTATTTCCTACAAAGCACCGGCCCAACTGATCCAGTGCTGCAACTAAAACACTTAGATATTAATTCTGGCGAGATCAGCGTAATTTTTAACCCAGCAGATGTGGCAAGTGATGCAGACCTTCCTGCAGCCGAAAAAGTTAGGCGAGAGCGACTTCGTGAATCTGGGGCTGGCATTACTGCTTATTCAACTTCAAAAGCCGGCACTGAGCTTGTTTTTGCGTTAAATGGCAGTTTATTTGTGTTGCAGTTCAAAGCCGAGCTGGAGATCGCAATTGCAGATTTAGCTGATGTATTTGATCCGCAATTAAGTTCTGATGGTGCAACTATTGCTTGTGTCAGAAATGGCGCAGTTTG
>JAURFT010000033.1 GCA_030834185.1 Candidatus Nanopelagicales bacterium | reverse complement strand
AGATCCAAAACGGGTAATTGAATTAGTTCAAGCTGCAAATAAATCGCGTTAATTCTTCGGAATAGGAGTTAATTATGGCCAGAGTTAGCTTTATTGGACTAGGAATTATGGGATCAGGAATGGTCTCAAATCTGCTCAAAAGTGGACATCAGGTAAAAATTTGGAATCGCAGTGAAAGTAAATCGAGGGAATTTGAGAAATTAGGGGCTGAAGTTGTCGCAACTCCTGCACTCTTGGCAGAAGGGGCGGATTACTTTATGTATTGCCTTGCAGATGATGCGGCGATATCTGAAGTTATTACAGGCGGCCATAAAATGGCGGAGCTGATAAAACCAGGAACTATTGCTATCGATCTTTCCACCATAGATCCCAAAACTAGTAATAGCCAAAGGGCTATTTATGAGAGTCGTGGCGTTGAGTTTCTGGATGCTCCAGTTTTTGGAACTAAGGGTGAAGCCAGAGATGGTGGCCTCTGGGTTGTAGTCGGGGGCAAAGAAGACATATATAAGAAAGCTCTGGAGGTTTTGAACCCCATTAGTGCCACTACTCATTACATGGGTGATGGTGGAAGCGGAACAAAAATGAAATTAGTAGGTAATCTCCTAGTTGCCTCACAAATTGTCTCTATTGGTGAAGCCCTAACTCTGGCCAAGAAAGCTGGATTAAATTTGAAAAAGGTTTTAGAGGTCGCGGCAGTGGCCGACTTTAAAACTCCTATTTATGCCGGCGTTGGCGGCGCAGTAATTGCGGGAGATTACGAAGTCAATTTCCCTTTGAGGTTAATGCTTAAGGACTCTAGATTGATTCAGGAGTTTGCCGAGAGGTTGGCATCTCCAGCCACCATTGCTGCAATTACAGAAGATTTAGCAAAAGATGGCGTAGATGCAGGCTATGGTGAGTTAAATGCCTCAGCGATTGTCAAGGTAATCGCTCAACGGGCTGGAGTTGATCTTAGTGAGTAAAAAAAGAAGCAAGATGTTTAATTCAAAGTCTGGCAAGTGTATAAATATTGCTCTAGATCTTGGAATTTTTGGTGACCGCAGTTTTGCTAAAGGTATCGAGAATTTGTCGACAGCTCTTCCTGAAATTCTTAAGGGAAAACCTGATGTAATTCAGTTAAACCCTGGTGGTTTAAAGATTTTCAATAAATTAAAAGGTAAGCCTCCAATCTCAGTGGCGCTTCGACTTGATGTCACAAATGTCTATGAGCCAAGGGATATTGAGCATGCTTGGGATACTGCAAATATCGCCACTCTTGATCTGGCCTCTGACCCAAAAGTAGCTTGCGTGGTCCTAAATCTTCTTAATTTTGATGAGAACTCCCGACTACAAGAGCAATGCATTGAAAATATTCAAATAGTTGCCGCTAGGTGCCAAAAATTATCAATTCCTTTAATGATTGAACCCTTGGTCATGACAGTAAAACCAGGAGCAGGCTCAACTTCAGTAGGAGAAGTTGGGAAAATCGCTGCACTGGTTAGACAGGCAGTTGAGCTAGGTGCTGACATTATTAAGGTTGATGCCACTACGCCGATGAGTGATTTTGGTCAGGTTGTTGAAATAGCTTCTGGGGTTCCGGTTCTAGTACGAGGTGGAGGCCAAGTTACTGCCAGAGAATTATTAGAAAGAACTCGAATTGCCATGGATGTAGGAGCATCTGGCGTTGTTTATGGAAGAAATGTTGTCCAGCACCCAACCCCAGCAAAGTTCATAAAGTCCATCAAAGCTGTCGTTCATGAGAATGCTTCAGTGGACAAAGCTCTCAAGATCTTAGAAGGATAAAACATGACCGAGACGATGAAGGCTGCTGTAATTACCGAGATTAAAAAAATTGATGTAATTGATGTTCCAATGCCAAAAATTGGTCCGCGTGATGTTTTACTGAAGATCAAGTCTGCTGGATTGTGCACCTGGGAGCAGAGGATCTATACCGGTCAAGCAAAAGCTGAATATCCTTTTTTAGGTGGACATGAAAATGCTGGAGAAATCGCTGCCATCGGAGAGTTAGTTACAAACGTTGCAGTTGGTGATCGCGTCACAATGGGCTCATCTGCTTGTGGCACCTGCCGAGCATGCCTACGTGGAGAAGATAAAGGTTGTGCCGAGCACTTTCTTAATTTTTCTTTAAAGGGCGGCACCTATGGCCCAGGTGGTTTTGCGGAATATAAAGTTCATCGTAGCGACGGTGTATTTAGTGTGGCAGATGCGCCCTGGGATAAAGCAGCCCTGGCAGAACCGCTCTCCTGTGCAATTCACGCAGCACGCCTACTAGGTGCCAAATTGGGCGACACTGCTGTTGTTTTTGGCTCCGGAACTATGGGTCTAATGAACCTTCTGGTTCTAAAGAAATCCGGATTACGCGTTGCAGTTGTCGATGTCAATGAAGACCGTCTGGAGAAAGCAAAAAAGCTGGGCGCTGATTTAGTTTTTAAATCAGATGAGAAAATCAGAGAGAGAATAAAGGGCGCATTTTTAGGCGGCGTTGACTACGCAATCACTGCATACGGAAGCGACGAAGTTAACCAGGATGCTCTTGATGTGTTAAATAACCGAGGCAAAATTTGCCTCTTTGCCTCTGCCCACCCTGTCGTGCCATTTGCGATAGATCCAAATGTTATGCACAACAAAGAAACGTCAGCTGTAGGTGTAGTAAGCGCAGATCGTTGTGATCATGCCCTAGCTACCGAGATGATTGCTCACAATCAAATTGATTTATCAGAGCTAATTGATGCAACCTATCCACTATCCCAAGCTCAGGAAGCATTTCATAGGGCTACCTCAACACCAAGTTATCGAGTAATGCTAAATCCCTAATTAATAATCAAGTTCATGCAATTTGTGCATTTGATTTTTTGTTGCATCATATAAAGAAGTGTAAATCTCGCTTAAGGGTCTATAGGTCTCAGCCAATTTCTCATCAGGACTTATGATTCGCGCTTTCCCTTGCCAGGTACGAATTTCCTCAGGACTCGAAACTAATCCGACGGCCACGCCCGCTAGTAACGCATCGCCATAAGATGCGCCAAAAGTTAATGGAGCAACCTCTTGAGGCACTCCGGAAATATCACTAATGGCCTGAAGCCAGATGGAGTTCTTTGTTCCACCACCAACCGACTTAATTGTTTTAGGCCGTGCACCAATTGAAGTAAATAGGTCAACGTGCTGCTTAACGCCATGTCCCATTCCCTCCAATATTGCACGAAAAATATGACCACGAGAGTGCGTCAGGCTTAGACCAAAAATCATTCCCTTTGCTCTTGGATCCATTACTGGGGTGCGTTCACCACTAAAATATGGAAGGACAATGACACCTTCAGCACCAGGTTTGGTTTCTGCCGCTTCTTTGACCAATTCAGCATAGGCAGGGGCTCCACCTGATTTTTCTGCAGCCACCAATTCTGGCGCAAATTGATCCCTAAACCAGCGCGTTAATGAACCACTGGTTGCCATTCCTGCCAAGAGACACCAAGTTCCTGGGAAGAGATAAGGCCCTGCCCAAAGTCGCTTCTCTCGCGCCTGATCATTATCGGTAACCTGAATCATAAATATTGTTGAGCCATACATCATCATCATTTCACCGGGCTTGGTTACACCAACGCTGAGAGCCTCAGCACCGGCATCTATGGTTCCGACAGAAACTGGTGTTCCCTCAGCAAGTCCCGTTAGTTCAGAAGCTTTCTGCGTCACATTTCCAGCAAGTTCATGACTCCAAAGGATTTCAGGAAGCTGTTCTAAATCAACAAAATCACTGCAGAACTTATCACTCCACTCATTTTTCCAAGGATCATACATGGGAACCATACAACCTGCTGAAAAGTGATCTATTACAACTCTGGAGGTCAGTCGAGCCACAATGAATGTTGTAGCGTCAACAAACCATCGCGCTTTTTTATAGACCTCAGGTTCATTTTTCTTGATCCAGAGAATTTTTGGGCCAGTTGATTGCGATGATAGACAGTTTGCTGTGGCATTAAAAATTTCATCTTCGCCATATTTTGCATTTAACTCATCAATCTCTTTTACCGCACGTGTGTCCACTCCATAAAGAATTCCCATTCTCAATGGGTTGAAATTTTCGTCAATCGGTAAGACATCTGGCCCAATAGCGCTAATTCCTACCCCTTTGACATCAGCCGCCACTACTCCAGGTGTACTTAAAAGTTGTTTTGTAATAGCACAAAAATCTCCCCACCAAGTTAATTCAGGATCATGTTCTGCCCAACCCGCGCGTGGAAACAAAAGTTTATGAGGGACGGCTACCTGAGCTATTACCTCACCGGAGATGGTGGTTAGAACGCCTTTTGACTCATAGGTTCCAATATCAATTCCAAGTAGTAAGTCTTGAGACATAACAAATACCTACTTTCTGGTCTTAATAGATCGTTTATCCACGTTGAAAATTCTCAGATTCAGGAAAGTTCTCCACTATTGAAACAAGTAATTTACCTAAATCCTTCAGATCATTTAGCGAGCAACTCTCTACTCCTGAATGGGTGTACCTAGTTGGTAGTGCTAAATCAACACAAGCCACTCCCTCACCAACTAATTGCACATAGGAGGCATCGGTTAATAATCCGATTGTTGCATGACGTTGCAGTGTTATTTTCGAATCTTTTGCGCACTTATCGACAACGTTAACTAATTTAGGATGGGGTATCAAACCATTTAAAGTCCCGCGGCCATGGAAAGTATAGGTACCAAGAACTGGTCCTGCTCCAACTCTTACGCCATTACCCTCGGCTATATCTGGAGTATCAGAGGCTGCTACTAAATCGATGCTGATTGCAGCGAGTGGTTTTATCGACTGAGCTGCGACCATAGCACCTCGAAGATTAAATTCCTCTTGAACAGATCCCACAATATGAACTGTGATTGCAGGGCGTTTTTGTTTCAAATGTTTTGCCAGTTCTACCAATAAAGCACAGCCCCCACGATCATCAATGGAAGTTGCTGCAACACGGTCGTTTAATAGTCTTACAAAACTAGGTCGGTATACAACTGGAGTTCCAATATCAACTCCTGCATCCAATACTTCCTTAATACTTGTTGCGCCAATATCAACATAACATTCACCAATTGGTTTTACTCGATATTTTTCATCTGGCGGCGTTAAGTGATGCGATACAAAGCCAATAACGCCTTCAACTTTCTTGCCCCCTTTGGCCTGAAGGAGAACATTTGATGCGGCTAAAATTCTTTCGGGCACACCGCCTACTCGTTCAATTCTTAAATAGCCATTCTCTTCAATCTTCTTAACAATCATTCCGAGTGAATCGGTATGTGCAAAGACCATTAATGCCGGAGCTTTTGGATTGGAACCTCTCACCGTTGCGATGACATTGCCTAAAATATCGACCCTTAATTCATCAACGAGGTCTTTCAGATCTCTAGAGAGCTTTTTGATCATCTCGTCTTCGAACCCAGACATTGCTGGGGTGAGACAGTAATCTTGAAGTCTTTCAATGAGGGACATTATGACTCCAATGACTTATTTATGGATTTAGAGCGGCGTCTATTTTCTAATACAACATTTAAAATCATGACTAGCACCAATACTCCACCCTGTGCTGCAAGATAGAAGAATTGATTGAAACGAAGAGCGTTAAATCCGGATGCAACCATTTGCAACACAATGGTGGCTAAAACAACGCCAGTAACTGTTCCAAATCCTCCCATTGGATTTACTCCACCTAAAACCACAATTACTATAGCTAAGAGGATGTAGGAATTTCCAAAGTCTGGACTTGCAGCAGACATTCGAGAGGCAATAATCAAGCCAGCAAACGATGATAAGAGACCTGAGATCACATAAGTCCAGGCAATAACCCGCTTATCCCCCATAACACTGTACTGAGCAGCTTTTCGATTAGTACCGATTAGGAAGATCTTTAAGCCCAAACTGCTCCGATTGATGATTAAGCCGACCAATAAAGCAATTAAGACCATAAGCACAAATGGAGTTGGCACACCAAAAAATGTTCCATTACCGATACGAGCAAATTGCTCTGGAAGACCAGAAATAGAAACTCCGTTTGTTAATCCAATTGCTATGCCATTGAATAATGTGAGGGTTGCCAAGGTGGCTAATATCGGCGTGATGTTTAAAACAGCGATTAGAAGCGCATTAATGCCACCGCAAATCAAACCAAGCAAAATGCCAGCCAGACATGCCATCAAAATCCATAGATTCGATATTTCTCCATCCTCACTCATATTTTTTGTAAGAATGTATGCGGCTAGAAGCGCTGCCAGATTAGATGTTGCGACTATGGATAAATCTATTCCACCTGTGAGCATAGATAGCATGACTGCAATCGAGAGAATTGCTACCTCTGGGATTTGAAATGCCATCGAAGTGAAATTCTCTGGGGTAAAAAAGATATCAGAGGAGAAGTAAGAGAAAATTAGAAGTACTAGAAGAGTAAAACCCATCAACTGAGTTACTTTTCTATCAGATAAAAGCGTCGAGGAGGCGAACCGATTTCTTAACTCATTCACTTGAATCTACCTCACTCTCTGAGAGGGCTCGACGTCTTTTATTGCGTCGACTTTCGCTAATGGCTTGAAGGGTAATTCCAATAACCAGAAGAGCTCCAACAGCCGCTCGCTGCCAAGAACTACTGACGCCCAGTAGCACTAGATTATTTTTTATTAAATTAATGAATAGCACTCCTAGAACAGTTCCAAAAACAGTTCCATAACCACCCATGATGCTGGCGCCACCCAAGACAACTGCTGCAATGATGTCTAGCTCAGATCCTGCTAGATCATAAGGATTTGCTTTTCTTTGTAACGAGACATACAAAATTCCAGCCAGTCCTGAAAGCGCCCCAGCCAAGAGATAGATTTTTGTCTGAGTTCCTTTAACGGAAATTCCTAGACGACGTGTTGGTTCTACTCCGCCACCTAAGGCGTAAACAGATCGACCAAAGAGCGTTCTACTTAAAATTAGTGAGATAAGAATTGTGATTATGGTTATGGGGATGACTAGAACATGAAGTCGAACTAATGTACCGGCCGCGGATTCAAACTTAACTAAATCTGCTGTTGAAAACTGGTCGAGGGCAATAGGGATATCACTGATAAATGAGGAGCCAATTAATGTCAGCATTAAACCTCGGAATATTCCGGCTGTTCCTAGAGTCGCTATTAGAGTAGGAATTCCAAATCCAGCAATAGCAATTGCATTTACTCCTCCCAATAGGGTGCCAATTACGATAGCTAAGACAATTGGGATCAAAAGACTCTCGCCATCTAGCTCAAACTTTTGCATGATGACCACGGCGGTATAGCCAGCAAATATTCCCACTATGGGAAATGAAACATCTATTCCTCCGCTGATAATTACAATTAATACGCCTAATGCAAAAAGTAGTTGAACAAATGATGATCTTAAGATGTCAAAGAGGTTGGCAAGTGTGAAAAACTCAGGACTCTTCGACCCAATTACAAGAGAAAATATCACGATAGCCAAAATGAGCACGGTTTCGTTTCGCATCAATAATCTCTTTAAGTTGGGGTTCAATTCAGCTCCTTATAGATCGCACTCTCGCTGATTTGTTTATCACTAAATTCTTTGGAAATTTTGCCATGTCGAATTACCAAAACTTTGTGGCAAATTTGCACTAGCTCTGGAATGTCATCGGAGACCAGAAGAAATGCCATTCCAGCCTGTGCTCTATCTCGAATAATCTCAAGTATTTCACGCTTGGAACCAACATCAACGCCCACCGTTGGGCCGTTGAGAATCATGACTTTCGGGTTAATAGAGAGCCATTTGGCTAAGACTACTCTCTGTTGATTTCCGCCTGAGAGAGAGGAAACAGGATTAATTGGATTCTTAGTTTTTATTCGAAGTTCTGAGATCCAAGAGCTTCCAATTTTTGCTAATTTACTTTTTGATACTCCCCCCCATCGACCCCTTTGCCTATCTAATCCAACAGCAACAATATTGCGCAATATTGATTGCTCAAGAAATAATCCTTGGGTTAATCGATCTGGTGGTACATAACCAATACCGGAAGCTAATGCCGCCTCTGGTGAATTTAGAGTTACTTCTTTTCCATCTACCTTAATAGAGCCTGCATCTACTGGGTATTGTCCAAATATTGCCTCGGCTAACTCTGTTCGGCCCGAGCCAAGTAGGCCAGTTAATCCAATAATTTCTCCTTCGGAAATAGAGAAAGAGACATCATCAAAAGTATTTATCGAAGTTAGTTTCTCAAGCTCAAGAAGGGCTCGAGAATTTTTACTTAAGGGCGGGGCAATACGAGATGTCGCTATTTCTGAACCGGTCATAGCCATAGCAATCTCCTTGGCTTTAAACTTTGACATCAAGCCTTCAGCTACTACTTCGCCGTTTCGTAAGACGGTAATGGTGTTACAGATCTCTTGAATTTCATCAATTTTATGGCTAACAAAAACAATTGCTACTCCACGCTTGCGAAGCTGATCCACAACTTCAAATAGCTTCTTGACTTCTTTGCGAGTTAAAGCTGTGGTTGGTTCATCCATAAATAGCATCTTTACGCCCAAATTAGTGGCCCGAGCAATTGCTATTAACTGCTTAGAGGCAATTGAGGTTTCAAGTAAAGGCGAGTTTATGTCAATGTCTACGCCGATATAACCCAACGCCTCTTCAGCTATCTTCTTGGTCTCTTTTTTCCCAATAAATTTTGAAGACTTCAATATGTTTGTTGGAAGGGCAATGTTTTCAGCAACGGTTAAATTAGGAAGCAAGGAAAAATCTTGGAAGATTACCTGCACCCCTTCATTGACCGCTTGGCGAGGAGATAGGTGAGTAAATTCTTTTCCTGCAAGTGTAATTAATCCAGAATCTGGGGCATGCACACCTGACATAATTTTTATTAACGTTGATTTGCCGGACCCATTCTCGCCAGCAAGGCAGTGGACTTCTTCAGCGGAGACTGACATTGATACTCCTGCTAAAGCCTTTGCGCCTCCAAAGCTTTTAACAATGTTTTTTACGCTGTAATCAGCGGTCTGCGTGGCTAGCATTTAAACCCGCCTTTCCTTATATATATCAGGTTAGTAAGCGTTTATCGAATCTCACTATGAGTCTACTGCTCAATGACAAACGTATCGTTAATGAAAGTGGGGCGCGGTGTGCGCGCCCCACAATCTTCCTACCACTAGCAAGCTAACAAGTACTTAGATGTTGTACTTACTTGCGTTGTTCTTATCGACGATAACCCATGCAGCTCCATTGAAGCTCTTAGGATTTGTCTTGCTGACAGTGATCTTGTTATAGCCCTTAACCTTCAGGTCCATTCCAGCCTTAATTTTCTGGCCCTTGTTTAAAAGTTCCAGCATATTAAGCATGGCCTGACCGGCAAGCGCTGAGTCCCAGAAGAAGATCTTGTCAATCGCACCTGTTTGAAGCCACTTATTTGTCATCGATGGAATTGATGTTCCCATCACGCAAACTTTGTCGTTTAGTCCGAGCTCCTCAACTGCTCGTCCAATACCAACGACGTCATTGGCGGAAGATCCCTCAAATCCCTTGAGATCTGGATATTTCTTCAACAATTCTTTTGTCTTGTTGTAAGCAACATCAGCATCTTCTTTTGATTCAATTGGGTCTTCAACTCTTGTGATGTTTGGATACTTCTTCTTTGCTTGCTCGTAAGCTCCAGCGACCCACTCGTTATGGCTTCCATTAGTAAGTGTTCCAACAAATGCAACATACTTACCAGAGTTACCCATACATGCGGCGAGGTTATCCATCATCACTGCACCGTAAGCAGCATTTTCGAATGCTTCAATATTTGCATCTGCATTCTTTATGCCACCGGCTTCGTGAGTTACAACTTTAATTCCAGCTGCCTTTGCTTTCTTGATAACGCCATCGATTGAAGCTACATCGTTGGGGACAATTCCGATTCCTGTTACTTTTTGAGCAATCAGGTCTTCAACCATCTTGGCTTGCTTCTCTGGTGAAGCATCTGTTGCTCCAGTCATAGAGGCGTCAATCTTGTTCTTCTTGGCCCAAGCTTTGATTCCTTTTTCCATATTGTCGAACCAGCCAACACCAATCAACTTAACAGAGACGACGTATCTCTTCTTAGCAGCTTGGCTTGTTGCTGTTCCAGTGGTGAGCAAAAGAGCAAACGCTGCACCAACTGCTATCCATTTCTTGTTATTCATTCATACTCCTAGGTTGTATGGCCCTTCTTGGGGGTCAACTTGTAATTGACCCGTTAGGGTCTAGAGGTATCTTTTCCCTATTCACAAAAAGAGTCAAGGGTTCTGTGAAGTATTGCTAGGCTCCATCACAATATTGTTATAAACTCCCCACACCTCGAAGAGATAGGCTCGCTTTTATGCAGAAAATATTAAACATCCCAAAAGAATTTGTTAGCGAGATGCTAGAAGGAATTCTTCAGGCATATCCAACCCAATTAAAAGCTGTAGATGGTGACAACCAAGCCCTGACTCGCGCAGATGCCCCGATTGCCGGCAAAGTTGGAATAACCACAGGAGGAGGCTCTGGCCATCTTCCTTTATTCCTGGGTTATGTTGGAAAAGGCTTACTCGATGGAGTAGCAGTTGGAGATGTTTTTCAAAGTCCGACAGCAGATCAGATGTTGGCGGTAACCAAGCAAGTTAATTCAGGTGCTGGAGTTCTCTACATCTATGGTAATTATGGTGGAGATGTAATGAATTTTGATCTTGCTGCTGAGTTAGCTGCAGCTGAGGGTATTCGCGTTGAAACTATTCTCGGAGCCGATGATGTTGCTTCAGCTCCAAAGGGAGAAGAATCTCGCAGACGAGGCATTGCAGGAATTTTCTTTCTTTACAAAGTCGCAGGTGCGGCTGCTGCTGCAGGTAAATCGCTAGATGAAGTAGTTGCTATCACCAAGCGAGCTGCTGCCCAGACGCGAACAATGGGAGTAGCACTTAGCCCTGTCACTCTTCCAACCGTTGGACATCCCACATTTGAAGTCAAAGCTGGCGAAATGGAAATTGGCATGGGTATTCATGGAGAGCCAGGAATTAGAAAGGCTAAATTAGAGACTGCAGACCAGATTACTACAGAACTAATTAGCGCAATCAAGAGTGATTTATCATTAAAGTCCGGAGATAAAGTATGTGTTTTGATGAATAGCCTGGGAGCGACGCCTCCTGAGGAGCTATACATCATGTACCGTCAAGTAAAAAAGATTTTCAGTGGTGACGGAATTGATGTAGCTAGGGTATATGTTGGTGAGTTTGCCACTTCGCTAGAGATGGCCGGTGCATCTATTTCAGTTATTAGAGTTGACTCAGAACTACTTGGTTACATTAACGCCCCTGCGCACACTCCTTTCTTTACCCAGGTATGAGTGAATTTTCTGCAACTTTAGAGAAAGTAGCCAAGGCGCTGGAGAACAACTCAAAGAGATTTGAGGAGTTAGATTCAGCCGCTGGAGATGGGGACTTAGGAATTACAGCAGGAAAAATTGCTGAAGGAATAAGATCTGGCATTTCATTATCTACTGGAGATTTAAAGGCAGATCTCATGATGCTGGGCCGTGAAATTTCAAAGTCAGCGCCTTCAACCTTCGGCACTTTGTTTGCCACAGGTTTTATTAGAGCTTCAGGGGTAGTTTCAAATGAATATTCTCCTTTAGAGAATGTCCAAAAGGGCTTCAAAGCTGCATTTGAAGGAATTGCTGCGCGCGGAAAAGCATCGATTGGTGAGAGAACTTTGCTCGATGCGCTAGCGCCGGCGCTAACTGCCCTAAATGATGCCAGCGATCTTCGATCTAGTCTCTCCTCTGCTGCAATAGCTGCCAGGGCTGGCGCAAAGGCAACAGCAGAGATGATGCCACGTCACGGTAGAGCGGGATGGATTGGGGAGAGAGCAAAAGGGCTTGAAGATGCTGGAGCTAATGTAATTGCTGTTGTTTTTGAAGCTCTTCAATAATCTATAAATAGTTTGCTGTTGAACCAAGTTTCATTTGCTCATCCCCCAAAAAGATCATCTGGAGTCTTAATCTTTCTAAGCTCTCGCTTCATATTGACCTCTCCTGCCAATTTCAGGATTGATTGGGGAAGCTCCTGTCTTGGTTTTTTCTTCATGAGAAAGAGAGGGATTAAGCACCAGAATTGAAAGAGATAGGCCCAGAAGGCCCAGATAAAAGGATTTCTTCCAAAGGCAAAGGCGGTAAAGGAAACTATTGGCATAGCCATTACTGTGAGTATCACTTGCTCAAGATCCATGGCTTTAATCTAGAGGTGGGTGGGGACAAAGATAAGGGCCCTTGTCAGATGCTGGCTCTAGGCTCGTAGCCATGAATAGATCCGAGAATCCCTTTATAGCTTTTTTGGTAATCATCACAGCCCCTATTGCAGCAGGAGCACTTTTACTAACTTGGGCTCCTTCAAATCATTTCTTTGATTTCTCACCTAAATATGATGGTTATGTACCAGCTAGAGATATTTCAAGAACAGTAGATACTGTTCAAGATGCGACACTTACCGTCTTTTGTGATCAGAGCGCAGATCGAGGATCTCT
>JAURFT010000032.1 GCA_030834185.1 Candidatus Nanopelagicales bacterium | reverse complement strand
AAAGCACAACATCAGCGCTTAATTGCACTGATGCATCAATCCAAGTTGAGCTTGGATCAATCATGGTCACGCCTTGCTGTAGCCAATATTGCGCTATTCGATCTGAAAGCAGGCCATTTGCTTGAGCTAACTGTTCTTTATCGTTAACTCCCATCACATCATCAGCATCTACAAGCACTGCTAACACTTCACCGCCGCCATCTGCGATTGCTTTAATGACATCGGTTAAATACTTTTCAGCTGCGGCATTATCAGTCGATAAATTTGCAAGGTGATTCACTAGCTGTTCATGCTTTATGGCATAGATGCCAGAGTTAATTTCCAAAATCTCCCGCTGTTCATCCGTTGCATCTTTTTCTTCCACAATTGCCGTTACTAATTTGTCAGATCGAATAATTCGACCATAACCTGTGGGGTCGGCAAATATGGAAGTCACTACGACCGCATCATGGCTTAACTGACCCAGTGGTTGCAAGGTTTCAGCACGAATTAGCGGAATATCGCCTGCGAGCACCACAATTGTGTCGTTCGAATCTAGCTTGACCCCGCTGGCGCTAAGCGCTGCTAATCCAACCGCGGTTGCATCGCCAGTGCCGTTCTGGGTTTCTTGAACTGCAGTAATAACACTAGGGTAATCATGAGCTAGGTATTCCATTACTGCTGCGCGTTGATGTCCAACTACAACAACTGTGTGATCTGCATTTAGTGCAGCAGCTGCATTTAAAACATGACTTAAAATTGGTTGACCTGCAATTGGGTGCAAAACTTTCGCCAAACTAGAGCGCATTCGAGTACCTGCGCCCGCTGCTAACACCACCACAACTGTTGCCACTAAGCCCCAATCAGTTTGGATCGCTTGGCCTAACTTTAGTGCGCTCCGGGAGAAGGACTCGAACCTTCACAGCAGGATCCAAAGACCTGAGTGCTGCCATTACACTATCCCGGAATTGGTTTAGCTCATCTCGACCCAAACCCAAGGGGTAAGGGTATCTAACGGCCCCATTGGACCTCAGCCCCGTCGTTGCACTACCTTCGGAGATCATGGCAAATATTGAGACTAACCCCAGCACCAGCGCCAAATCCGTAGCCAAGTCACGGATGGCTGCGGTTGACCGCCGCGAGCAGCTTGTTGGTATTGCTCGCAAATTATTCGCTGAAAAGGGTTATGAGAGCGTCTCGGTTGAAGAGATTGCCAGCAGCGCTGGTGTTTCAAAGCCAGTTATCTATGAACATTTTGGTGGTAAAGATGGAGTTTACGCAGTTATTGTGGATCGCGAGTTAAATAAATTAATTAGTTTGGTTTCAGCAGCTTTTGATGGTGGCGGTGCCCGCCGAGTTGTGCAAAAAGCTGCGGAAGCTTTTTTTCAATACATTGAAGAAAGTGAAGATGGCTTTCGAATTTTAGTTCGTGATGCGCCAAGCACTGCGGATGAAAGTAGATATGTTGGCTTGATCAGAGATTTTGCTGGCCAGGCTGAATCACTACTTGCTACTGAGTTAACTAAAAATGGTTTTGATAAAGGAACTGCTCCGCTATATGCCCATGCCCTAGTTGGCCTGGTTTCGCTAACTGGGCAATGGTGGCTGGATGCACCAAGGCGACCAAGTCGAGAAGTAGTTGTGGCCCATCTAGTTAATCTGTCTTGGAATGGGCTGCGTAATTTAGAGCCGCAGCCAAAATATTAATCATGGATGAAGTAGACAAAATTGTAACTGCCTGGCAGCGAGAACGACCTGATTTAAATCTAGATGCATTGCAAGTGCTTTCTCGCATTTCCAGATTAGCGCACCACCTTGATGCTGGGCGCAAGTCGGCATTCGCGAAATCAGATTTAGAATCTTGGGAATTTGATGTTCTAGCATCGCTGCGACGAGCTGGAAAGCCCTATGCACTGCCGCCACGAGAGCTGATCAAAGAAAATCTTGTGACTTCAGGAACTATGACTAATCGAATTGATCAGCTAGAAAAGCGCAACTTGGTTTCCAGACGGCCAGATCCAGCAGATGGCCGAAGTGTGATTGTTTCATTAACCGAAACAGGTAAGCAGTTAGTTGATGCTGCATTTAGCAATTTACTAGAAATTGAAGCTGAGTTATTAGCAGATCTATCTAAGGCAGATCAGACTGAGTTGGCAGCTTTGCTGCGATCGCTTACTGTGCAATTTGATAACTAATTTTTCTCAATAACAGTGATCTCGGTTCCAACTGCAGGTGAAGTAGCAACTAAAACCCGATCTGCCAAGTTTTGTCCTGAGATTCGAGCTGCGATATCTAAAGCATGTTCATGATCTTTTGCTAGCGCAATACAAGTTGGTCCAGATCCTGCAACTAGTGAAGCAAGCGCACCATCTTCAACCGTCACATCCAAAATTCGCTGTAATTTGGGTACTAGCGCTAATGCAGCAGGTTGTAAATCATTAGATAGGTGCGCAGCTATTTGTGTTGCTGAGCCGCTAACTAAAGCTTGTAGCAGCTCATTTTTAGGAGCCAACTGCAGCGGTTCCCGAACTGCACCTTCGTCTCTGAGTTGATCTAGCTTTTGATAAACCCGAGGTGTAGATAAACCGTTGCTGCTGCTGATAATCACCCAGCAATAATTGCCGCGCGCTAACACGGGAACTACAACTTCACCGCGTGAGGTACCAAGCGCTGTTCCACCTAATAGCGAAAATGCCACATCAGAGCCCAGCTGCTCAGCTAGCGGCTGTAAATCACCACCGTAGCCATACAGCTCTGCTGCCGCCACTAATGCTGCCGCTGCATCAGCAGAGCCACCAGCTAATCCTGCAGCTACTGGAATTCTTTTGGTGATTTGAATATTCAAATCACAACTAACACCTGCTAACTCAGCTACCAGCTTTACGGCCTTAACAGCTAGATTAGATTCATCACCTGGCACACCAGAGCTAAAATCTCCGCTGATTCCACATTGCACTCCCATGCCTTCAGCACGCTCAAAAATTGTGACTTCATCTCGAAGATCAAGCGCCTGATAAACAGTGACTAAATCATGATAGCCATCAGCACGTAATGCACCCACACTTAATTGCAGGTTTATTTTTGCTGGAGCAGCAGCAGTAACTTTCACGCTACTACCTTAATTCAATGCTTCAGTTAATCGTACATACTGCATTACATCAAGCATCTCGCCGCGTAGCGTTGGATCAATTCCAGCACGAACTAGCGCAGCCTCTGCTGCTTTTGAACCACCCGCAATTGACCCCAGTGCGCCTCTCAGCATTTTTCGACGTTGATTAAATGCAGCATCAACCACTTTAAATACCTGCTCTCGAGTAACAAAAGTTTCAATCTCCGGCTTGCGAGTTGCACTTACTAAACCAGAGTCCACATTTGGTACTGGAATAAATACTGGGCGCGCAATATTTGCCAATCGTTGAACATCCATAAACCATTGCAATTTAACACTTGGTGCGCCATATGCCGCATCACCAGCAGTTGCAGCTAACCGATCGGCTACTTCAGCTTGCACCATCACTAATAATTTTTCAATAGTTGGGAACTTTGCCATAAGCGTCAAAATCACCGGAACTGAAATGTTATATGGCAGATTTGCCACCAGCGCAGTTGGTTGATTAGGTAAATGCATTGTTTCTAATTGCATTGCATCTTTATGGATTGCTAAAAGTCTATTGCTAAATTCGGGTTCAAATTTTGCAATAGTTGCAGGGAGCTGATCGATAAATCTTTGGTCTATATCTACTGCAACTACTTGGCTTACTTCAGGTAACAGGCCCAGCGTGAGCGAACCTAGTCCAGGACCTACTTCTAACACAATATCTGTTGGTTCCAACTGCGCTGATTTAACAATTTTACGAACTATGTTTCCATCATGCAAAAAATTCTGACCAAGTTTTTTTGTTGGCTTAACATCAAGTTGCTTGAGCAACTCTGCTATTTCAGCAGGTCCTAATAGCATTTAATCTACCAAGTTAAAAACACGATTGGTATTACTCATAACTTCATTACACAACTGAGTTAAATCATCGCCGCGATGCTCTGCAATAAAACGCATGGTGTATCCAATCATGTAAGAGGCATTTGGTGAACCTCGGAATGGATCTGGTGTTAAAAATGGAGCATCTGTTTCCACCAACAA
The DNA here is from genome assembly GCA_030834185.1 of Candidatus Nanopelagicales bacterium. Taxonomy (GTDB): domain Bacteria; phylum Actinomycetota; class Actinomycetes; order S36-B12; family UBA5976; genus AcAMD-5. The sequence goes on along the minus strand of JAURFT010000032.1, from coordinate 8,780 downwards.
CCTATCAGCTGGCACCACACTTAATGCTTCGCGCAAATTGCCAGCATTTTTAAATGTAACAGTGCCAGCAAAAGATAAATAAAATCCTCGATCCAGGCACTGCTTTGCAAATTGAGCATCACCTGAGAAGCAATGCATCATCACGCGATCTGGAATCCCCTCACTATCAAGCACATTTAAAATTGCTTGGTGTGAATCGCGGTCATGAATCATTAAGGCTTTTCCCAACTTTTTAGCTAAGTCAATGTGATAGCGAAAGGATTCTTCTTGTACTTTTAAATCAGCAGCTTGAGTTGTTCTGAAAAAATCCATACCAGTTTCACCAACTGCCACACATCGCTGATCTTGTGCTAGTTGAGCAATTTCAGCTAACGCAGCTAGATATTGCTGCTCGCCCTCTTCTCGAACAATTCGAGGTGCTTCATTTGGATGTAGCGCAACCGCTGCATAAACGTTTGGGTATCGGTTTGCAAATTCAATCGCAAATCTTGCACCAGGAATCTCACAGCCAACATTGATTAGTTTGGTTATATTTGATTTTTTGGCTAAGGAAATTAAATTCTCAATTTCTAAGCGGTCATGATCAAGATCTAGTGAATTATGGGTTTTGCCAGTACCCATATCAATGTGTAGATGGGCATCAGCAACTGCTGCCGGCAGCGGAGCTGGCGGGGTGGGCAGACTCACTTAAACTTCCTCAGCCAATCTTGGAAACAATGATTCTTTTTTAACTGTGACAGCTCCAATTGGCAGCTGCCCCCAGCTGCCTGCAGTTGAGATTGATTGAGCAGCAAGCTCTCCAAGTGCATCAGCGCCCAACATCTCCCAAAGCGCAGATGTAGCGATTGGCATTACTGGGTGATGCAGCACCGCTATGGCTCGCAGCGCTTCAGCTATGACATAAAGCACTGTGTGTAGCCGCGCGGTGTTCGCGAGATCTTTTGCCAACACCCAAGGCGCCTGCTCGGTTACATACATATTCACAGCATCAATAATCTCTTTAGTTAGCGTGATTGCGGCTGCAATCTCAAAGCTGTCAATTGCCGCATCAGCGCTGCTAGCATTTTTAGCAACCAAATCGATAATTAACTGATCTGCTGGTTGATAATCAGCTGGCTGCGGAACTTTGGTTTCACAATATTTTTCAAGCATTGCAGTAAGTCGAGATGCCAGATTGCCAAGTCCGTTGGCAAGTTCTGCGGTGTAGCGAGCCGAGATGTCTTCCCATGAAAATGAGCCATCTTGACCAAAATTAATTGCACGCATGAAGTAATATCGAAATGCATCTGAGCCAAAGTGATCAACAATTTGCGCAGGTGCGATTCCAGTAAGTTTGGATTTACTCATTTTCTCGCCACCAACCAGCAGCCAGCCATGAGCAAACACTGTCTGCGGTAACGGCAGCCCTGCAGCTAATAACATTGCTGGCCAATAAACAGCATGGAATCGCAGAATATCTTTTCCAACTAAATGCACCGCTGGCCAATGTCTTTCAAATTGTGTCCTATCGGTGCCATCTGCAAACCCGGCATAATTTATGGCAGTTGCATAATTGAGCAGCGCATCAAACCAAACATAAATTACCTGATCAGCATCCCAAGGAACCTGAATTCCCCAAGCAACAGAAGAACGTGACATTGAGATGTCTTGTAATCCTTGCTTTAAAAATGACATTACTTCGTTGTATGCAGATTCCGGCTGAATGCGCTCTGGATGCTGCTGGTAATGTGCAATCAAATCATTTTGAAATTTTGATAGTTCAAAAAAGTAATTATTTTCTTGTAAAATTTCAACTGGTTTTGAATGTACCGGGCAGCATTCCTTGCCTTCAAATTCGCCAGTGCCAGCAATTAAATCTCCAGGTAATTTAAATTCTTCACAGCCAACACAATATGGACCTTCATATTTGCCTTGTGAAACAAAACCATTGTCTTTAAGTCGCTGCCAAAATGCCTGTACCCCAAGCTTGTGACGCTCATCGGTAGTTCTAATGAAGTCATCATTTGCAGCATTAATAGTCTGCAGCACAGGTAACCATGAATTACTAACCAAGTTGTCACACCAAGCTTGTGGGGCGACGTTATTAGCTACCGCAGCGCGCTCCACTTTTGTGCCGTGCTCATCAGTTCCTGTTAAAAACCATACATCTTCACCGCGCATTCGATGCCATCTAGCCAACAGATCTGCAGCACAGGTTGTATAGGCATGGCCAATGTGAGGTGCATCATTGACGTAATAAATAGGTGTGGTTATGTAAAAGGAGTTGGCCATTGCTAAATCCTATGCTTTGGGAGATCTAGCCACTATGTCGTATACCTCACGCTTGGGCAGATTGAGCGTCTTGGCAACTGCTGCGATTGCAGCTTTGCGATTCTCACTGGCCAACGGATGATTAAGCACCAGTTCTATTAGCTGAGCTTGATCAGCTGGTTGGCTCAGATCCAATTTGGCCGCTGAGCTCGCTCCTGCAACCACCAGCGTGATTTCACCCAGCACCTCTGCTTGCGCCCAGCTGGCAAGCTCAGCCAAGCTTGCTCGCACTATCTGTTCATAAGTTTTAGTTAGTTCACGGCATATTACTGCGGGTCGTTGGGCACCAAATATTTCAGCCATATCGCCAAGCGTTGCAGCAAGTCGATGCGGAGCTTCAAAAAACACCATCGTTCGTTTTTCAGCTGCCAGCTGCTGCAGTTGCGTTCTGCGTTCACCGGACTTGCGAGCTAAGAACCCTTCAAAACAAAATCGATCCGTTGGCAGTCCACTTACAGCTAACGCTGCAGTTACTGCTGATGGACCAGGTGCAGTTGTGACTTTATGTCCTGCTGTAATTGCAGCTGAAACTATTCGATAACCAGGATCTGAAATAGTTGGCATCCCAGCATCTGTTACCACCACAACAGTTTCACCACGATCTAAAGCGGTGAGCAGTTGGTTTGCTCGATCGGATTCAGAACTATCATGATATGAAATTACTTTGATGTTTTTTTCAATTCCTAATTCTTTTGCAATTCTAAAATATCTGCGAGTATCTTCAGCAGCAATTAAATCTGCGCTATTTAAAATACTGATAGCATTTGGTGAAATATCTGCGACATTTCCAATGGGCATGCCAAGCAGAATCAGTAATCCGCTCACAAAATCCCCTTACCGCAAGCCAGTGTTGGCTATCAGAGGCTACCACTTTAAATATTTCACACGAGCCAAAATCAGCCTGTTGCCGTTTTCCGATCTTGCGCTACTTCAGACTCTTCAACTAATACTTCAGGTTCCATCACAACTTCTTGTTGTTCTGCTTCAACTTGTGATGTTGCCATCTCAAGCATTTCTTGTGATCCAAAGCCATCAACTTTTTCACCAACAACTCGATTTGGAATAACCGTTGGAGCTGCTTCCCATTGCTTTGCTTGCGCAGCAAGATCAGCTCGTGAAACATTTAATCGCTGTTGTTTTGGTTGTTCAACAACGTCAGGATTTAAATTAATGGCTCGCCATGCTGCTACAAAAAATCCAAATAGCAAAACTGCTGGCGCAACCATAAGCAGCCAGATACCAGTCACAATAGAAATAGCAGTACCAAAAAAAGTTACTGCACTTAGCGCTAGCACAGTTCTGCGTCGTCTTATGGCAGCCATCTGGGTTGGAGTTAGGGCTTGATAGATTGGGATTTCGCGCTGTGGGACCGAACCTAAAAGTGACATTGATTCATTAAATTTTGCAATGCTGCCAAGTTCATTGTGAGTTAATCGCTTGAGCCACATCGGGACTAAAACGGCACCCCAGAGTACGACGATTGATAGATAAAGCAGTCCTGAGCCCACGAAGACAAAGTATGTATTTAAGAAGCGTTATATAGAGTAAGGCTCGCCGCCTGCTATTTGAGCTTTAAAACTAAACCATTTCCAATCTCAGAACTATCAATTGCAAATATCAAGTGGTCTCGCCAGTCGCCAGCAATATGTAAATACCTTGGTCGCAGCCCTTCTGCTCGCAGATCGAGCTTTTGTACAACCCGCAAACTAGCTTGATTCTCAGGCCTAATTGCAATTTCCACCCGATTTAGTTGTCGTTCTAAAATCAAGTAATCAATTAGCAACGCCACCGCCCAAGTTGTATATCCACGTCCTGCAAACCTGCGATCTATCCAATATCCAACCTGGCAGCTGCGAGCTGCACCATAAACAATGTTGGCTGCAGTAATAATTCCCATGAGCTTGCCACGATTACGCATGGCAAGCGTTAAGCCACTGCCAGCTTCATTTGCTTTCCTCGCAGCAAAATACAAAGAGCTGAATGCTGCTGTTGATGCTTGATTAAATTTTGGATCTAATCGCAGACCTTCAGTTACTGCAGTTGGAGGAAGTGTTGCATCCCATGGCAGCAGCCAGTCAGCGCTGTGCTCTCGAATATCGATATAAGTTTTGCGATCTCTAAAACGCAATCTAGATAATTCTAGATCTTTAAATCGCAAAACTACAGCATTATCAAATGCCATTACTACAAACCTTGCACAAACTTTTGCAACCAAGCCTTTACATCTGAACCAATATCTGCTCGACGAGTAGCAAATTCAATAACGGTTGTGATGTAACCTAAAATCTCACCAGTATCAAAACGTTCGCCATCATAAATTAGACCATGAACTTTTCCAGCGCTAGCATTAAATTCTCCTCGCGCTAAAACTTGTATTGCATCGGTAAGCTGAATTTCGCCACCCTTGCCAGGTTTAGTGGTTTCTAAAATCTCAAAGATTGCCGGATTAAGCACATACCTGCCAAGCACTGCTAAATCACTAGGAGCCTGGGCTGGGTCTGGCTTCTCAACTAAATCAATAACTTCAACAACATTTTCATCATCAGTTGGCTTAACCGATGCCACGCCATAACGTGAAAGCTCATCCGATGGAACTCGCTTAAGCAGTAACACTGAGCCGCCGTGCTTTGCTAATACTTTAAACATTTTATCCAGCACTTGATTCTCAGATGGAATAATTTCATCACCTAATAGAACGGCAAATGTTTCATCTCCAACATGAGCTTTCGCACAAAGCACAGCATGACCAAGCCCGCTAGGTGATCCTTGTCGCGCATAATGAATTTGAGCTAATTGGGCTGGTCCTCGAACTGCGCTTAATTTTTCTAAATCATTTCTAGCTTCGAGCATATTTTCTAACTCACCGTTGTAATCAAAATGATCTTCCAGAGCACGCTTTGCTCTACCAGTAACAAACAGCACATCATCAAGCCCAGCAGCCACAGCCTCTTCAACTACATACTGAATTACAGGTTTATCAACTATTGGCAACATCTCTTTTGGCGTGGCTTTAGTCGCTGGTAAAAACCTGGTACCCATCCCCGCTACCGGCAAAACGGCTTTTCTGACGCGACAAGCTGAGCTCATGGTTGGTCCTTAACTGGGTTTAGGCACCTATCCTGCCACGATACCGCTATGACTCCAACTAAATCGCAGTTTCGAGAGCAGGCCAAGCAACGGCGCAGCCAGCGCAGCGCGGTTCGCCCAACCAGCGAGTTGTTGGATTACTTGCTGAGCAAATATGCACCTGGATCTCAAATTGGTTGTTACTTAAACCAGAATGCCGAAATTGAAACTGATGGCTTAATTCTTGAGCTCCAAAAGAGATACTCTGTATATGCGCCAGCAGTAGTTGCGAAATCACTTAACTGGATATTGGTTACAGGTAAATATCAGCTGGGACCATTTGGGATACGAGAACCAATTGCGGCTGCTGAAATTAAAGTAACCGAATTTGATTGTATTTTGCTGCCCGCACTTGCAATTGATTTAACTGGAAATCGGGTTGGTTTTGGAGCGGGATATTTTGATCGCAATTTGATTAATGCTAAGGCTGAAAAAATTGTTCTTGTTTTTGAAGCAGATATAGTTGATCACGTAATTGCAGAAGATCACGATGTAAAAATGGACTTAATTGTAACTGAGAATAGTTTGATTAAAATAAATAACTAGCAATCTCAAAGCTAGCCAAGCAAGTAATCAAAGTAAGGGTTGCATATCTAAGCTTCATTGCAAAACTGAAATTGTGCATTTCTAATGCAAACGTACTAACTGTAGATAACGATCCTGCAAACCCAATTACCAAAGCATCGGAAAGATCCATTTGAAAATTCAGTATCACAGGAATTGCAAATACTGCCAAGTTGTTCGCCGCTAAAGTTCCCCATGGCAGATCTCGATTTAGGCTGCTGAGTAAATATCGAATGATTGCGCCAATTGCGGCGGCGATTGCAATTGTAATTATCATGTTAAACCAACTGTGATTAACTTCTTGCCAACGCTAACTGCTATCGGCGCTGCGATAAAAGTCATTGCGATTGCAATTAATGATTCAGTAGTTGTGATGTTTGGTTGAACTAAAATAATTACAGCTGACATACTAGTAAATGACCCCAACGCACCTGTTTGAATAAAGTGAGCCCAGGTAGTTCCCAGCTTTAAACCAGCAACTACGCCAATAGCTAAACTTCCTAAAGTATTTATCAAAATAATTGAGATCAATCCGCTTGCAAACATTGAATCCAGCACCCAACGCGCCAAAGCTCCGCTTGCCCCACCACTGCTAACTGCCAACAAGCTGCTCATTGCTATCCGCTGCATGGCCAAAGCCTAGGTTGTTAGATAATTCGCGCGTGCCTACCTACCAATACCGGTGCTCTAAGTGTGACCATGGCTTTGAAGTCATTCAGTCATTTGATGATTCAAGTGTGCCCACCTGCCCTGAATGTCAAGGCGAATCTAAAAAGGTGTATGGCGGTATTGGTGTGTTATTTAAGGGTCCTGGGTTTTATAAGACCGATTCGCGCACTAAACCAACACCTAAGCCAACCGAGTCAAGTTCATCAGATTAGGCCTGTGTAAAACTTTTTTCTCACATTAAGTAAAGCGCTTTACTCACTTCAGGAGTAAAGATGAAATACAAAATTCAGTCAGAATCGCGTCAGCTTCCTAGATTTGTAAGACGTAATCGTCGGATCATTGCAGCCGGATTAATTGGTCTAGCTGCAATTGTATTTAGCTCAACTTTAAGCTCAAATCCTTCAAGCGAGCTAAACCCAAATCAAGGTATTTTGGTGCCAGCAGGAAAAGTGGCAATTGCCATCGAATCTACAAGTCAGCTAATCACCGCAGCTTTAACTGTTGGTGACAATACTGACTTAATTGCGGTTGATGACGGCTATGCAACAACTGTGGCACGTGACGCCCAAATACTCGCAATTGGTGCTGCCAGCAATCAAATTGGTGGCAGCACAACTGAGCTGCTAATCGCTGTTGCATTTAGTGAGTGGGCCCAAGTAGCTGCGGCAAATCAAAGTGGCAATATCCAACTTTTATTGCCTGCGAGTGACTAGTGTTAAGTCACCAGGGGGTTATATGTTTAAGGGCTATCGAGATTTCATTTTGCGTGGTTCAGTTTTGGATCTGGCAGTGGGTGTTGTTATTGGAGCTGCATTTACGGCAATGATTACTGCGATTTCAACTGGAATTTTAACTCCAATTGTTGCTCGATTTATTGGTTCAGAAACTGCTGCAATCGCAATTAGCATTGGCGGGGGTCAGTCAATAGATTTAGGAATAGTAATTAATGCAGTAATGGCATTTTTTATTACTTCAACTGTGATCTACTTTGTTGTAATTATTCCGGTTAATCGGATTCGGGCACTAATTCGTCAAGATGCTGCCACTGGAGCAAACCTAGAGCCTGCAGAAGTAGCTTTGCTTCGGGAAATATTAGAAGAACTTCGAAAGTCAAAATAACTGCTGGAATCTGGCAATTCGATTGTCTATTTTTCCAAAACTCCAGCACACTTCGCACATATGACTCCTAATTTAGACACCAGAGAAGTTTCCCTTAAAAGCTACGTTGGCGCGAATGCCATCTTCGCTTCACTTGGACTTACCTCAGGGGGCTGGGGTCCAGTACTTCCTTGGCTAGCAGATAAACATGAAGTTCAAATCGGAACTGCTGGCATCACGCTGTTTTTTCTAAATATTGGAGCAATTACTGGAATTGTACTAGCCCAATTGCTAGTTAAACACCGTTCATTATTGTGGTTTCTTAGAATGGGTGCTGTTGCATTTGCATTAGGCTTTAGCGGAATAGTTCTTAACAGTGAATTTCGGTATGTTTTAGGATCCACATTGGTTGCAGGGTTTGGATTTGGAATATTAGATGTTGGTTTAATTCAGGCCATTACAAGATCAGATAACAAATCAAGTGTGAAAATAAATTTTTCGAACGCGCTCTTTGGTGTTGGCGCTATCCTGGGTCCACTATTAGTGGCAATTTTTACCGCAAAATATTTACCGACAATCATGATTACAACCGTAGTTATTGCCAGTTTGTCCCTACTTATACTAAGTGGTTTGGATTGGAAAGTACAAGTAGTCTCAGAGAACAAAAAAGTTATTCGAAATAAACCGATGTTAACGGTGTTTGTGATTGGCATCGCTTTTTATGTTGGATTAGAAGTCGCTGCAGGATCATGGTTGCCAACCCTGATGCAGCAGCGATCTGGATCTTTAGAAGCAGGTGCATTAACTGGTGCACTATTTTATTTGATGTTCACAATTGGTCGAATAATTGCAATACCGCTTTCACATAAACTTTCAGCTGAGACTTTATTGGTTGGGTCGGTTGCGTTGGCATTTCCAGTTGTGATGGTGGCGATAGTTTTTACACCCATTGCCCCAATTGCTATTGCTTTGATGGGGCTGCTGATTGGTCCGGTGTTTGCTGCTGCATCCGA
>JAURFT010000031.1 GCA_030834185.1 Candidatus Nanopelagicales bacterium | reverse complement strand
TCATACTTTTGTTGCAGATCAGGATTTACGAATTGCGCTAGCTCCAATTGGATATGCCGATGGAGTGCCGCGCACTGCCTCTGGAAAAGCCGCTGTTTATATAAATAAGACACTTAGGCCAGTTTTGGGCACTATCAGCATGGATCAAATAGTTATTCAGGCTGCAGCTACCGATGCGATTGGCGATGAAGTCACAATTTTTGGTGATCCAGGCTTTGGATATCCAAGTGTCATTGAGATAGCTCAAGCAGCTGGCACGATTTCATATGAAGTATTAGTTCGAATTGGTGAACGCGTTGAGCGCAGTTATGTCTAAAAAGTTATTGATTGAATCTGATCAGCAGATGATTGAATTAGGCAAAAAGCTAGCTTTAAATTTTCAAGCCGGTGATTTGGTGGTGCTTGATGGTGTGGTTGGTGCTGGCAAAACAACTCTTACTAAAGGCATAGCTGTTGGACTGGGGATTACTGAGGTAATTACATCGCCTACTTTTGTGATTTCACGCGTCCATAGCAGCGCTTCGACAAAACCTGATTTAGTACATGTTGACGCTTATAGATTAGGTGCGATTACCGAGCTAGACAGCTTGGATTTGGAATCTTCATTAGATGACTCAATCACAGTTGTTGAATGGGGAGCTGGCCTTATTGAAGGACTAACTGCTGAAAGTTGGTTAATTAAAATCGCACGAGATGTGATTGCTGATAGTGAAATTCGCGAAGTGGAAATTCTTGCGCCGCTTAATCGTAGCTTGGTGCTTTGATGTTGAACTTGGCAATTGATACAGCTACTCGAACCTTAAGTGTTGCGCTAGTTGAGGATCAAAATGTGCTCACTGAAATTAGTGAAGTAGCGGCGCAAGCACATGCAGAGCGTTTGCCCTTGCTATTGGATCAATTACTTAAGCAAAATGGCAAACAGCGAACCGATATTGAGTTAGTAGCAGTTGGAGTTGGACCAGGGGCGTACACCGGTTTGCGGGTTGGTTTAATGTTTGCAACTGCATTTGCGCGAGCACTAAAAATTCAATTGGTTGGAATTTGTAGTCATGATGTGATTGCGCCTTCAAATTACACCGGTCTTGTTGTTACAGATGCTCGCCGAAAAGAAGTTTATTTATCTCACTATGAAACTGGTAACAGGCTGTCCTCGCCAATAGTGATTAAACCTGATCAGATAGTTCAGGGTGATTTAGCAATAATTGGAGATGGTGTTGAAGTATTTGGTGACATATTTACTACTGGCAAATTAGTTCAAATAAGTGCAGGCCGCTTAGGCCTGCTGGTTAATGCTGCAATTGCAGCTGGAGTTCAGGTAGCGCAGATCGTTCCAAATGTTTCACCAGCAGCTGGTGATGGTGCGAACGCGTTACCAGTTGGTGCCAGTTTGCTGCTTTCACCACTACCGCTTTATCTACGTCGGCCAGATGCGGCGGAACCAAAATGACCCAGTTGCTTAGAGCTGTTGAAATGCAAGACATCCCAAAATTAGTTGAAATTGAGAACCAGTTATTTGGTGAAACTGCATGGAATCAGGCCCTGTTTATTGATGAGATTTCTCGCGTCCCAAGTTCTCGTTGGTATCAACTTATTTCAGAGCACGATCAGATTGTGGGATATGTTGGATTGGCTTTTCGCGGTGTTGATGCTGATGTGCAAACAATTGCAGTGGTTCCAACTGCGCAACGCAGCGGAACTGGCACAAAGTTATTGAGTTTGGCGTTAGCTGAAGCAAAGCGTCGAGGTGTAACACAGGTGTTTTTAGAAGTTGCAGTTGAAAATCAACCAGCTATTTCGTTGTATCAAAAATTTGGTTTTGAGCAAATCTCAATTCGCCCAAATTATTACGGCGCTGGCAGAAATGCTTATGTGATGCGAGTCAAGGTTGGTGACTTATGAGTGAACCAATAGTGCTTGGAATTGAAACTTCATGTGATGAAACTGGAATTGGAATTGTGCGCGGCACGACATTGTTAGCAGATGCGCTGGCAAGTAGCGTTGATGAGCATGCTCGATTTGGTGGCGTAGTTCCAGAGATTGCATCGCGAGCACACTTGGAAGCGATGTTGCCAACTATTGATCGAGCGCTAGCTCAAGCTCAGCTCACGCTAGCTGAGATAGATGCTATTGCAGTTACGCGAAATCCGGGATTAATTGGAGCGCTATTAGTTGGGGTAGCAGCAGCTGAGGGCCTAGCAAGCGGACTTGGCATACAGCTTCATCATGTTGATCATTTAGATGCACATATTGCAGTTGATGTTTTAAACAATGGTTTGCTTGATGAACCAGCTGTTGCATTATTAGTTTCTGGAGGTCATAGCTCGCTGTTGTTAGTTGAAGACATCACGCTGGGGGCAAAATTAATGGGAAGATCAATTGATGATGCAGCTGGTGAGGCATATGACAAAGTTGCTCGCTTGCTTGAATTACCATTTCCAGGCGGCCCGCAAATTGATAAAGCAGCAAAAACTGGAGATGCGTTAGCAATTAAATTCCCAAGAGGCTTAACGGCAGCACATGATTTGGTTGAACATAAATTTGATTTTTCATTCTCGGGATTAAAAACTGCAGTTGCACGCTGGGTGGAGGCGCAGCAAAAAGCTGGCACCGCCATTTCAGTTTCAGATGTGGCAGCATCATTTCAAGAGGCTGTTGTTGATGTGCTAACCCAGAAGGCGATCTCGGCTTGTAGAGAAGCTGGAGTTGGGACGCTGCTGCTAGGCGGCGGGGTGGCTGCTAATTCGCGGCTCCGAGCGCTAGCTGAGCAGCGCACGGCTGCCGCCGGGATCACGCTGAGGGTGCCCCCACCGGAGCTTTGCACTGACAATGGGGCGATGGTGGCTGCGTTAGGGGCGCTGCGGCTTCGGGCTGGCCGCCCTGCCACCAGGGGAAATTAGCACTCCATTTGACGGAGTGCTAATGGCTATCTACGCTTGGTCTTAGCACTCGCCACCTGCGGGTGCTAAGACCCTGTTCACACACAACAAATCGGAGGAAGACCGTGTCGGTCAACATCCGTCCCTTAGAGGACCGAATCTTGGTTCAGCCGCTTGAGGCTGAACAAACAACTGCAAGTGGCTTGGTAATTCCTGACACTGCAAAAGAAAAGCCGCAAGAAGGCAAAGTAGTAGCAGTAGGCCCAGGTCGATTTGATGACGAAGGCGAAAAGCGCATTCCAGTTGATGTAAAAGTCAATGACATTGTGATTTTTTCAAAGTATGGCGGCACTGAGGTAACTCATGGCGGCGAAACATATTTGCTGCTTTCTGCTCGCGATGTACTTGCAATTCTCGATAAGTAAATTCAGCTTCGCCAACTAGTGCCACTGCTGTGGCACTAGTTGGTTTATCACGCAGTAGAAGGAAATAAATGTCTAAGATTTTGAAGTTCGACGAAGACGCCCGACGCGCACTTGAGCGCGGCGTCAATGCACTTGCTGATGCTGTCAAGGTAACTATTGGACCTAAGGGTCGCAATGTTGTGATTGACAAAAAATGGGGTGCGCCAACAATCACAAATGATGGCGTAACCATTGCTAAGGAAGTTGAGCTCAAAGATCCATTTGAGAATTTAGGTGTGCAGTTAGCCAAAGAGGTCGCTACAAAAACAAATGATCTTGCAGGCGATGGCACCACAACTGCAACCGTATTAGCTCAGGCCATTGTTCGCGAAGGTTTAAAGCTAGTGGCGGCAGGTAGCGCACCAACTGCAGTAAAGCGCGGTATTGATCTAGCAGTAGAAGCTGTAACGACTGAGTTGAGCAAGGTTGCTCGCCCAGTTGCTGATAAAGCAGAGATTGCTAACGTCGCAACCATCTCAGCGCAGGATCGCGCCATTGGTGACCTGATTGCAGAAGCTTTTGACAAAGTTGGTAAAGATGGAGTTATCACTGTTGAAGAATCAAGCACTACTGAGCTAGAGCTTGATTTCACTGAAGGTATGCAGTTCGATAAAGGCTACATATCACCATATTTTGTAACTGACCAAGAATCAATGGAAGCAGTGCTTGAAGACCCATATATTTTGTTGGCGCAGGGAAAAATTTCATCAGTTGCTGAAATTTTGCCAGTGCTAGAAAAAGTTGTGCAGTCCGGCAAGCAGTTGCTAATTATTGCTGAAGATGTTGAAGGCGAAGCGCTTTCAACTTTGGTAGTAAACCGAATTCGTGGCACCTTTACTTCAGTATCCGTAAAGGCACCAGCCTTTGGTGATCGACGAAAAGCAATTTTGCAAGACATAGCAGTGCTAACTGGCGCAACTGTTATCTCAACTGATATTGGTCTTAAGCTAGATCAGGCAGATTTATCTTTGCTTGGCTCGGCGAAGCGTGTTGTGGTTTCAAAAGACAACACCACCATCGTTAGTGGCGGTGGCGATGCCCAGGCAGTTAAAGATCGAATCGCACAGATTCGAAATGAAATCGAAGCATCAGATTCAGATTGGGATCGCGAAAAACTACAAGAGCGCCTAGCTAAACTCTCTGGCGGTGTTGGTGTGATTCGAGTTGGTGGCCATACTGAAGTTGAACTTAAAGAGAAAAAGCACCGAGTTGAAGATGCTGTCAGCGCCACTCGCGCAGCAATCGATGAGGGAATTGTCGCTGGTGGTGGCTCAGCTTTGATTCATGCCGCGAAGGTTTTAGAAAATGACCTTGGGCTTGAAGGAGATCAGAAAGCTGGGGTTGCTGCAGTTCGAAAAGCAGTCAATGAACCACTTCGCTGGATCGCTGAAAATGCTGGTCTTGAAGGTTATGTAGTTTGTGCAAAAGTTGCCGATCAAAAAGTTGGTCATGGCTTTAATGCAGCGACCGGTGTTTACGAAGATCTAATTGCACGCGGTGTGATTGATCCAGTAAAGGTGACAAAATCAGCATTAGTAAATGCAGCATCGATCGCATCTATGTTGCTAACCACTGAGGTGCTGGTAGTTGAGAAGCCAACTGAGGACGATGAGCCCGCTGCAGCTGGTCATTCGCACCATGGCCACAGTCACTAAAAAATAGTTTTAATCAAAAGGGCCCAAGCGCAATGCTTGGGCCCTTTTGATTTGGAGAGAAAGTGTGGCGTCCACTAAGTGAATTCCACACTCAGGTCAGCGGCCCAATAAAACGTGGGGGCAGGCCGCTGAAGTTGATTTACTTAGCTAGTAGCTCTAGGCCATTTCGCTGGTTTAGATAAATAGCTTCGCGTTCTTCTTCGGTAAGTCCGCCCCATACTCCGTATGGTTCGCGAACTGATAATGCATGCGCTGCGCATTGCTTCATGACCGGACAGGTCCCACAGATAGCTTTAGCAGCATTATCGCGAGCAACGCGGGTTGGACCACGTTCGCCTTCTGGGTGGAAGAAGATCTCAGGATCTTCACCGCGACAAACTGCATGGAGCTGCCAATCCCAAAGGTCGGCGTTTGGTCCAGGAAGTCTGGTGATATCTGCCATGGCGCTCCTTTCGTTACCCCTAGGGTAGAAGTTGTTCACAAGTTAGTCAAGTTTCGCAGATGAACAATATCTGAATAAGGCTGAGACCTTGATCACCTTTCAGGGTGCGGAAAACCAATATTGGCCAGAAGATTGCGCCATGAACAACTTTGAGGCTGAACAAGTTTCCGCCACCCCATACCTTGAGATCTCATACGCGCTAACTGTGGCTGCGGTGGCAAGGCGACTGGGAGTGGCCCCAGCCACGCTTCGAACCTGGGATCGGCGCTACGGGATCACCCCTAGCGACCGAACTGTTGGGGGGCATCGCAGATATTCGCCCACAGATGTTGCGTTGCTAGACCGCATGCGCCGACTTGTGATTTTAGGTTTATCACCTGCCGAAGCTGCTCGGTGCGCACATAACGGCGCTGACGCGTTAAACACACCCACTCAAAGCGCTGCACCAGCTGGCGGTGGCAATGTACTTGCGCTCCCTGGCTCAACCACCACTGCTCGAGGCTTGGCTCGGGCAGCATCAGCTTTGGATTCAACCGCAGTGACCCAGATAGTTTCAGACGCAATTGCAGAGCGTGGCACGATCTGGACTTGGGAGCAGGTTATTGCACCAGTTTTAATTGGTTTAGGTAAGCGCTGGGAGACTCATGGCGATGCAATTGAGACTGAGCATCTGCTAACAGATTCATTAATAACTTCATTTAAAGATGTTGTAAACAAATTGCGTCACCCAATTAATCCCCGGGCAGTGTTGTTGGCATGCGCACCAGATGAGTTGCACAGCCTGCCAACATTTGTGCTGGCTGCAGCTTTAGCTGAGCGGCGAGTAAGTTCAAAGACATTAGGTCCGCGAGTGCCAGTTACTGCATTAGTGTCAGCAATTCGAAAAACTGGACCAGCAGCAGTTTTAGTTTGGTCGCAGATCAGCACCACCGGCAAATCCAGCACGTTGGCTGAGCTACCAATTTTACGTCCATCCCCGCTGGTTATTGCAGCTGGCCCAGGTTGGCAAGATCACCTGCCAGAGGGCGTGATGCGCTCTAGAAATATGACTGATGCATTAAACCAGATCAGCGCTGCTGCAGGACTATAAAGTTGTTGCCTAAGCGCAACAACTGAGTTAGGCTCGTTAGGCTACAAGTTGACTTGCTGGATAGCAGTAAAAAATGAAAAACTACGAAATACAAGAAAATAGAAAAAAAGAACGGTATGGTGCTATCGCAGTTTGTCATTCTGATATGAGATTGACAAATTTCTTACACCTAAAGTTAGTTAAAGTTGAAGTATTTCATCGAGTTTTAAAATTTGATGAACTAGCTGATTTGTTGGCAGTGCTTAAACAAAATGAGATTGAAATCGTCTTAATCCAGGCAAATATCCGTAGATATGATTTTGAAAACATCCTGAAGGCGATTTTAAATTTATCACCAAAAACCAAAGTGGTGCCAATATTTGCACCAAAACATCCAGGCTCAGTAGCAGCAGAAGTATCAATCTGGAGATCAGTTGAAAAAACCTTAGATATCACTCCAGATCTGATCTATGGCTTTGATGACCAAGACGATAATGAATATGCCATCGCGCTAAAGCGACACCGCGAGGCAGATCCAGTGCGCTCGGCAATTCATTTAAGTCCGCGCGAAATGGAGGTGCTAATTGGCATCTGTCTGGGCAAAACTGGGGTCGAGATAGGGCAGGAGCTTTTCATCTCTCCTGATACGGTTAAATCCCATATCAAGCGCATTTATCGCAAACTTGAGGTGCATACTCGAGCTGCAGCCATGCTGGCAGCCCATCGAAATGGGTTGTTGGACGTCACGGATCTGTAGACAGGTAATCTTCACTCCCTAGCCGAAACCTGGGAGTCCAAATGCCGCGATCAATACCAGATCCAAGCAGGGTGAGCCCGGAAAAGGTTGCCTTGGAAGGGCTCACCTACGACGATGTCTTGGTGTTGCCAGATGCGTCAAATGTGGTGCCAAGTGAAGTTGAGACCCAAACCAAGTTAAGCCGAAATATCTCGCTAAAAATTCCACTGGTCTCATCAGCGATGGATACTGTTACTGAAGCCAGAATGGCCATTGCAATTGCCCGACAAGGCGGCGTTGGAGTGTTGCACCGCAATTTATCAATTGCCGATCAGGTAGCAGAATTAGATTTGGTTAAACGCAGCGAGTCTGGGATGGTCACCAACCCTGTTACCTGCTCACCAGAGATGACAATTGGAGAAGTTGATGCACTATGCGGTAGGTATCGAATCTCTGGTTTACCAGTTGTTGATGCAGCTGGAATCCTAAAAGGAATTATCACAAATCGCGATATCCGATTTGAATCCAATCTGGAACGCAAAGTTAGTGAATTGATGACTTATATGCCGTTAGTTACGGCAGCAGTTGGAACTTCTGCTGATGCTGCTTTAGACATTTTGCGCAAACATAAAGTTGAAAAATTGCCAATCGTTGATGCTGCAGGAAAACTAGCAGGACTGATAACAGTGAAAGATTTTATCAAAAAAGATAAGTATCCAAACGCAACAAAAGATTCAGCGCAGCGATTAATTGTTGGTGCCGCAGTTGGTGTTGGCATAGATGCAATTGAGCGAGCTGAAGCGTTAGTTGCTGCTGGAGTTGATTTTGTTGTGGTTGATACTGCTCATGGCCATTCAAAATCAGTTATTGATACTGTGAAAATATTTAAACAAAAATTTGACATTGATGTAATTGCCGGAAACATCGCAACTAGATCAGCAGCTCTTGCGCTAATTGAAGCTGGAGCTGATGGCGTAAAGGTTGGTGTTGGACCAGGTTCTATTTGCACAACGCGAGTTGTAGCAGGGGTTGGTGTGCCACAAGTTTCAGCAATTATGGAAGTTGCATCAGCAACTGTTGCTGCTGGAGTGCCACTAATTGCAGATGGCGGATTGCAGTACTCAGGTGATATTGCAAAAGCGATTGTCGCTGGCGCGGACAGCGTGATGTTGGGTTCACTACTTGCTGGCTGTGAGGAATCACCTGGTGATGTAGTTGTAATAAATGGAAAGCCATATAAGCAGTATCGCGGAATGGGATCTTTAG
Organism: Candidatus Nanopelagicales bacterium; assembly: GCA_030834185.1. Classification (GTDB taxonomy): domain Bacteria; phylum Actinomycetota; class Actinomycetes; order S36-B12; family UBA5976; genus AcAMD-5. The sequence continues at coordinate 4,843 of JAURFT010000031.1, read as the reverse complement.
GTGCAATGCAAACTAGAGCCCAAGGTCGCTCATTTAGTAAAGATAGATATTTCCAAGATGATGTATTAAGCGATGACAAATTAGTGCCAGAAGGCATTGAAGGTCAGGTGCCATATCGTGGCTCGGTTGCAAACGTTACACATCAATTAGTTGGTGGATTACGAGCTGCAATGGGTTATGCCGGAAGCGCGAATATCCAAGAATTGCAAAGTAATGGCAGGCTGGTTCGAATAACTGCTGCGGGGTTGCGAGAGAGCCATCCGCATGATGTTCAGATCACCGTCGAAGCACCTAACTACAGCGGAAGATAGGAAAGTTGTGGGTGATATTGAGATCGGTCAATCGAAACGTGCTCGGGCAGCATTTGATTTTGATCAAATTGCGTTAGTGCCAAGTCGTCGAACTCGTGATCCGGAAAATGTGTCAACTTCTTGGAAAATTGATGCCTTTGAATTCAGTCATCCAATAATTGCAGCCCCTGCAGATTCAGTGGTCTCACCAACAAGTGCCGCACAGCTGAGCGCACTTGGTGGCCTTACTGTTTTGAATCTAGAAGGGTTATGGACTAGATATGCTGATCCAACAGCTGCTTTTGCTGAAATTGCAGCAGCTAATAGCAACACAATTAGCTCAGTGCTTCAAAAAGTTTATGCGCAACCAATTGATCCTGAATTAATTGTTGCTCGCATTAAAGAAATGCGAGCTGCTGGCATTGTTACAGCAGCTTCACTTTCACCAAAACTCACCCAAAAATATTGGCAGCAAGTAGTTGCTGCTGGAGTTGATTTGTTTGTTATTCGTGGTGCGACAGTTAGTGCTGAGCATGTTTCAAACGGGGATGATCCACTAAACCTTAAGGAATTTATTTATGAACTTGAAGTTCCAGTAATTGTAGGTGGCTGCGCGACTTATCAAGCTGCGCTGCATTTAATGCGCGCTGGTGCAGCTGGTGTGTTGGTGGGATTTGGCGGCGGCTCTAGTGGAACTACAACGGCTGTATTAGGTGTCAAAGTTCCAATGGCTACTGCAGTTGCTGATGTTGCAGCTGCTCGCCGAGATTATCTAGATGAATCAGGTGGTCGCTATGTGCAAGTGATTGCAGATGGCGGTGTACATCAAACAGGTGATGTTGCTAAAGCAATTGCCTGCGGTGCTGATGCCGTAATGGTTGGATCGATGCTAGCTCGCGCTAGCGATGCGCCAGGTAGCGGCTTTCATTGGGCAGTTGAAGCAGGCCATCCAACGCTGCCTCGGGCTAGCGCAATTGCAACTACAGCAATTGGAAATTTTGAACAAATATTGCATGGGCCAGCTGTAAATTCCGCTGGATTATTAAATGCTGTCGGTGCGCTGCGACGAAGCATGGCAACATGTGGCTACTCAGACATTAAAGAGCTCCAACGAGTTGAAGTAATAGTCTCGCAGTGAAGGATTCAAATTTGGCACTACAACCAGTTTTGGTGGTTGATTTTGGTGCGCAATACGCGCAATTGATCGCTCGAAGAGTTCGAGAACTAGGTTTTTATTCTGAACTTGTGCCACACCATTTCACCGCAGCGCAGTTGATGGCAAAAAACCCAACTGCCATTATTTTTAGTGGTGGACCAGCTAGTGTTTATGAACCAGGCTCACCAAATATTTCAGCTGAAATATTTGATCAAGGTGTTCCAATTTTTGGTATTTGTTATGGTTTTCAGTTAATCGCACAGCAACTTACTGGCGAGGTAGCTAAAACTGGCATAAGTGAATATGGCGCAACCAAAGTAAAAATTGATTCCAGCAGTGTGTTATTTAAACAGCTACCTGAAAATTATCAAGTTTGGATGTCGCATGGCGATGCTGTGGTAGCAGCTCCAGCTGGATTTAAAGTAACTGCCAGCACTGAGGTAACAAAAGTTGCGGCCTTTGAGAATCTTGATCGAAAAATAGCTGGTGTTCAGTTTCATCCTGAAGTTGTTCACGGCGAATACGGCTTAGATGTGCTTAGAAATTTCTTATCCAATATCGCGAAATTAACTCCTAATTGGAGCGCAGATCAGGTGCTTGAGGATGCAATTGCGAAAGTCAAATCACAAGTTGGTTCAGGTCGAGCGATCGTTGGGCTCTCTGGTGGCGTTGACTCTGCAGTTGCAGCAGCGATAGTGCAGCGAGCAATTGGTGACCAACTGACAGCAGTTTTTGTTGATCATGGATTATTGAGAACTGGTGAACGAGAACAAGTTGAACTAGATTTTGTTGCGGCAACTGGGATCAAGCTTGTAGTTGTTGACGCTAAAGAACAGTTTTTAGCAGCTCTTGCTGGTGTAACTGATCCAGAGCAGAAACGAAAAATTATCGGCGCTCAGTTTATTCGTGTTTTTGAAACAGCAGCAGCGCAATTACAAGCTGCTGCTCCAACTGTAATTGATTTTTTGGTGCAAGGCACGCTGTATCCAGATGTAGTTGAATCTGGCGGGGGAGCATCAGCTGCCACGATTAAGAGTCATCACAACGTTGGTGGGTTACCTGATGATATGCAATTTAAATTAGTAGAACCACTAAACACTTTATTTAAAGACGAAGTAAGAAACTTAGGCGGCTTACTTGGGCTGCCAACTAAAATTATCAGCCGTCACCCATTTCCAGGCCCTGGGCTTGCGATTCGAATCGTTGGTGCAATTGATCAGTCACGATTAGAAATATTGCGAGCTGCAGATTTAATTGCACGAGAAGAACTAACTGCTGCGGGATTAGATAGTCAGGTGTGGCAATTCCCTGTTGTGCTTTTAGCTGATGTGCGAAGTGTGGGCGTGCAAGGCGATGGGCGAACCTATGGACACCCAATTGTGCTTAGGCCAGTTTCAAGTGAAGATGCCATGACTGCTGATTGGTCAAAATTACCTTATGAACTTTTGGCAAAGATCTCCTCACGTATTACAAATGAGGTATCAAGTGTGAACCGTGTAGTGTTAGATATCACTAGTAAACCACCAGGCACAATCGAATGGGAGTAAGATAAAAAGATGACACTTGAGCTAGTACGAAATGCGTTGCTTGTGCTTCACTTCGTAGGCATGGCTGCGCTGCTTGGTGGAGTGATATCACAATCCCGAGCCCGCGAGCGAAAAATTCAATCAAGCATGTTGCATGGCGCATATTTAGCCCTAATAACTGGTGTCGCTCTTGTTGGAATTCGGTATCCGCTCAATGCAGAAAATCCGCTTTATGAATTGCCAGATAATGCAAAAATTCTTGTTAAATTACTTGTGTTAGTTGTGATAGTGCTGCTGGCATTTGCTGGCAAGAAAAAAGCAGCCGTTGATTCAGGAACTTGGCTTGGAATTGGAATTCTTAGCTTTACAAATATCGTTGTTGCTGTCTTTTGGTAACTAATTAGTTGCAGCAACAAAAAATGCTTCAGCCAGTCTTCCTTCAGGCAGCTGCGCATGCTCAGCGATCATGGTTCCCCATTCTGTAATTCGCTCAACCAAATCTGGAATTTGCGTAGTTTGTGACGCGTGCGCATGTAGGGCTGCAATTTTTTTGTCAATAAAATCAGTAATATCAACAAAATTATTTGGAGTTGGGTGCGCCATAACCCACGCTTCAGTAACATGCCAAGGCTCAAGACCTTGGGTGAGTAAATCTGGAAACGCAAATGGATTTCGTGCATCTGGATAAATTGCTTGCATAGCTGCTTCACCTGCAGCCATATGATCTGGGTGCGATGCAAAAATTCGCTCCCAATTTCGCTCTGGCGATTGAGTGATCACAACTTCTGGCTTGGTGCGTCGAATTTGCGCTACGATAGCTTTGCGAAGTTCAATCGTTGGAAATAAATTTCCATCATCAAAACCTAAAAACGCGACATCGCTGACACCAAAAACTTTGGCAGCCTCACGCTGTTCGTGTTGTCGGATTTTTCGCATTTGATCACGCGAAATTGTCGGATCATCGCCACCTTGGTGCCCATCTGTGCAAATACAGTACGAAATTTCAGTGCCCGCAGCACGAAGCTTTGCGATTGTGCCCCCACCTCCAAAATCAATATCGTCTGGATGAGCGGTTACAACTAGTGCGCTGCTTGGTATTTCAATCATCTGAGCTCCAATTAAAGTCGAAGAATTTCCTGTGATCTTGGGCGACATTGTCGCATTAGTCACCCAATTCTGAGGTTTCCGTGCCATGGTAGCCCCATGCCCTTCCCCCAGATCAGGGCTGCAGGCGCTTTGCTGCTTGGTATCAGCCTCGTGCTGGGCTCGGCAGTTCCGACCGCAGCATTTCAAGGTGCGAAAACCAGCACTACGCAATCAACGCTGCCAATTTTAAAATTTGGGGATAAGAAGTTAGCAGTAACCAGACTGCAGGTGCTACTTGGAGTTAGGCCAATCACTGGTGGTTTTTTCGAAAAAACAAAAGCTGCCGTTGAGCAAGTTCAGCGGCAAGCTGGCTTAAAAGTAACTGGAACTGTTGATGCTGCCACCTGGGGTGCACTTGGCATTAATTCAAATGCAGATTTAAAAGCCATTCCACTTGCAGCTGACGAAACAGCAACCTCTAAAAATACTCAAATTGCTAAAAAGCTGCCAAAAATTAAACCTGGCGATAAATCAACTGCGGTTAAACGTCTGCAAGTTTTACTTGGAGTTAAGCCCACATCGGGTAATTACTTGAATTTAACTCGAGCTGCAGTTGAAGCTTTTCAACAAGCAAATGGCTTGAAAGTAACTGGAACTGTTGATGCTGCCACCTGGAGTGCGCTTGGCATTAAATCAACTGCAGATTTTAAAGCCATTCCACTTGCAGCTGACGAAACAGCAACCTCTAAAAATACTCAAATTGCTAAAAAGCTGCCAAAAATTAA
>JAURFT010000030.1 GCA_030834185.1 Candidatus Nanopelagicales bacterium | reverse complement strand
TCGAGATCCGCTGCCTGAAACATAATTATTGTCGAGCCAATGTGTGCCCGAAATTTTCTGCATCAATTCTTGAGTTGGAGTAAGCGATTTATCCATGCAAATAGGGTAGACCTGACTGAACTAAATCGTCAGAACGCAAACAATTGCCGAATCACTGAGTGGAGCCCGAGGCGGGAATTGGACCCGCGACCTACGCATTACGAGTGCGTTGCTCTACCCCTGAGCTAAGGCGGCGAAACCGGTTAACCTTATTAGATGGTGGTTTGATCAATTTAGTTGCGCCCTGCAGCTGCACAAATCGTTCCATTAGTTGGTAGTTTTCCAGATACTAGATATTGATCAATAATTTCATCAACACACTTAGAACCTCGACGATATGCAGTATGGCCATCTCCTTGCCATTGCAAAACTGTTGAATTACTTATTTGATTCGCTAGCGCAAACGCCCATTGAATTGGAGTTGCTGGATCATATTTAGTTCCTACGATTAATACTGGCTGCGCTGGATTAGCAGCTACTTTTCTTACTAGTTCCAATTCTTGATTCATCCATCCTAAGCATGCTGATGACCCCCAACCAAAAAGTGGACCAAAAAATTCAGATATCTCACTTAATCGCGCCACTTCTGACTGTAGCTGATCTGGTGCTAATGCTTGGGTGTAATCAACACAATTCACCGCATACAAAGCTGCCAGGGAGTTATCTAGATATGTGCCATCACTATCTCGACCACTTATCAGGTCTGACAACAACATCAGATATTCACCATCGCCGTTAAATGCCATATCAAGAGCTTCGCGCAGGAATGGCCAAAATTCAGCATCGTCATACAAGCCAATCAGAATAGCTGTCTGACCATGTGATTGAGTCAATAATCTGTTATCTGAAACTGGCAATGGTTGCTGATCAAGATTATCAATAAAGTTAACTAATTGCTGATATGCATTTGCTTGCGGAGCTTTAAGTGGACAATCTCGTCTGGTTAAACAATCTGCGATAAATCTGTTTAGTGCGATTTCAAAAGCTGTTATCTGAGTAATTACCTGTTCATCATTAAATTCAGGATCAACTGCACCATCTAAAACAAATCTGCCTACCCGATCAGGAAATAACTCTGCATATAGCGCACCCAACAAAGTGCCATAAGACTTACCTAGCCAATTTAATTTTTCATCACCTAAAGCAGCTCGCAGGACATCCATATCTCGTGCCACATTCCACGATCCAACATGCATCCAGGTGGTTGGGTTCTGCTCTTTGCATGCAATCGCAAAACGATCTACCCAGTTATTCCATTGGGTAATTTCAGCTGCCGTATCAGGAGTTTCATCTGCTGCTAAAAACTCATCAGTCTCACTGTCAGTTAAACATTGAACTGGCTCAGACCTTCCAACTCCTCGTGGGTCAAATCCAATAAGATCAAATCGATTTAGGATCTCATTAGATGCAGTGCGCAATCCACCTTGGGCGTAATCAATTCCGCTACCCCCTGGTCCGCCAGGGTTTACAACTAGGTTTCCAATTCGACTATCGCTTTTAGTTGCAGCTACTTTTGTTAAGGCAATTTGAAAGACACCCTCATTAAGCTTGCTGTAATTAAGTGGCACTAGCAACTGCGCACACTGAAATCGACCACATTTTTTCCAGTTGAGCTCTTGTGCATAAAAATCATTTAAGCTTGAAAACTCACTTTTAGCTGGCTTAGATGCCGTCTCGCTGCTGCAAGCTGTAAATACCAATAACAAAACAATTAGCGCGCTTAAATATTTTCGCATTAAGCTGCTCGAGCTAAATTGATCAATAAACTTTCTAAAACTAGTAATGGATTAGCCGATGCTGAAATGGCAGCACGAGATTCTTGAATTGCATCTAAAGCTTTACGTGTCGCAACCGGTGTTGCTCGTTGTGCTAGGCGCTGAATAGGGGCGCGTAATTCATCATTAATTAATTCAACTTCAACTCCAAGTTGAACAAATAGCACGTCTCGATAAAAACTTAGTAAATCCTGCAAGGATCTATCAAGTTGATCCCTAATTGCTCTAGTTCGCTGAGATTTTTGATCATCCTTTAGTTCTTTCATGGCAGCGCGTGCTAGAAATTCAACTCGAGATTTTTTAACACCTTCAGTTCCTGCACCAAACGCATTTAATAATTCATTTTGTTCACTATCATCTTTGTCATCTTGGGCAGCTTCAACTGATTCCAAAATTGCATCATACAAATTTTGTGCCTGCACAAAACACGATGGCAAGCTATCTAGTAACAGTGGTATTTGCAGCGTCTGCTCTCGTCGAAGTCGTGCCGCACTATTTGTGGCCAATGCCTTAGCAACACCCACATGACCTAGTGCAGCTTTTGCCACAAAATTTGCAAGCTCAGGTTCAATGCCATTTCGATCTACTAGCAATTTTGCTACTTGACTTGTGCGAGGCAGCCTAAGCCCTAGATGACGACACCTACTTCTAATAGTTGGTAGCACATCTTCAGCAGCTGGAGCGCAAAGTAAGAAGAAAGTTCTTGTTGGGGGCTCTTCTAGTATTTTGAGTAATGCATTTGCAGCTGGGGCAGTTAGTCTATCTGCATCTTCAATAATAAATACTTGCCAATTTCCAATTGAAGGCTCTAAATATGCTTTACCAATTAGCTCTCGCGCCTCATCAACACCAATAGTTAAGCCTGTTGGTGCGATCACAATTACATCTTGGTGCGAACTATTTAGAATTTGTTTGCAACTTTTACATTCACCACATCCACCTTGTTCACACTGAATTGCAGCAGCAAATGCTCGAGCTGCTGTTGATCTGCCAGAGCCAGGTGGGCCAGTAATAAGCCAAGTTTGAGTAAATGCTGCAGAAGCAGTATTTGTTTTAGCTTTGGCTACATCTTTGACAGCCAACTGCAGCTGATTTACTGCCTCTTCTTGATCAACTACTTCTTGCCAAACAGTCATGGCGTTAATCTCGATTTAACTTTTGCAAAAATTAATTCACTTATTTCTTGAGTAGATTGCGATGCATCTACCACCAAAAACCTAGTTGGCTCTAAATGTGCTAAATGTAAAAAGGCGGCGCGAACTTTGATGTGAAATTCAATCGCCAAAGATTCCAATCGATCTGGCTGTTTAACGCGACTCATTCCAATAGTTGGATCTAGATCTAGCACCACAGTTAAATCTGGCAATAAACCTCGAGTTGCCCATAGTGATAATGCTTTAACTTCAAGTTCTCCTAAATTACGTGCGATCCCTTGATATGCAACTGAAGAGTCTAGATATCGATCAGCGAGCACCACGCTACCTGCTGCTAGCGCAGGATCAATTACATTTTTTACAACATCAGCTCGAGCTGCTGCAAACAGCAGCGCTTCAGATCTATCGGAGAGATCCTGATATTGATTTCCTAGCAGCACTAAACGAATAGCTTCAGCTGCAGTTGTGCCGCCAGGCTCTCTGGTAGTAACAACAGTTTTACCAATTTTGATTAGCTCTGCTTTTAGAAGCTCAATCTGGGTGCTTTTGCCAACACCTTCGCCGCCTTCAAAAGTTACAAAGAAACCAGGGCCAGCTGAGCGAAGTGGGATATCTGGCAGCGAGGCGGTCATAAGCGCTACTTTACGCGGTAAATCAGACCGGTGATACCGGAGTTAGTGTCTCAACTAAATCAACTACTGCCAGATCCGGAGCTGATTTGGCCTTTTTCACTGGCTTTTTAGCTGCTTTCTTCACAGCTTTCTTGGCTGGCTTAGCAGTTTTCTTTACAGCCTTCTTGGTGGCTTTTTTTGTTGCTTTCTTTGTTCGTTTCTTAACCGGTCCTGCAGCGCGACGAATTGAAAGCAGCTCAACAGCTCGCTCATGGTCAATAGTTTCTACTGAATCCCCACTTCGCAGTGAAGCATTTGTTACACCATCTGTTACATACAACCCAAAGCGACCCTCACGTAGCGTGATCAATACTTCAGAATTTGGATCTATTCCTAATTCTTTTAGTGGTGCTTTTGGTTGCGCTCCCCTGCGAGTTTTAGGTAGTGCATATATTGCTAATGCTTGCTCAAGAGTTACGCTAAAAATTTCTTCTTCGCTATTAAGCGATCTAGAATCTTTACCTCTTGTTAAGTAAGGTCCAAATTTTCCGTTACGTGCTTCAATTGGTAAATCTTCAGTTGGATCAACTCCAACTAATCTAGGTAAAGATAGCAGCGCAATTGCATCATCATGACTTATGTTGCCTAGATCCATTGTCTTAAACAAAGATGCAGTTGGAGCTTTATCATCAGAATCTTCTGGCATTAGTTCAGTTACGTATGGTCCAAAACGTCCAGCTTTTGCAACAATCATGCGTCCCGTTGCTGGGTTGATTCCAATTTCACGTTCATCAGACTTTTGTTTAAGTAGTTGCTCAGCAACTTCAGCAGTTAGCTCATCTGGTGCCATATCTGGTGGTACCGAGCCACGCTCTTCACCTCGTTCTACATATGGACCATATCTACCAACTCGAACAGTGATATCTGTGCCTTCAATTGCAATTGTTGAGTTAGCGCGGGCATCAATTTCGCCTGCGCTTTCCAGCAACGGATGTAGTCCTGGAAACTCTAAGTTGTTATCACCAAAATAAAAACTGCGTAGCACAAGTAATTTATCCAACTCGCCACTTGCAATTTGATCCAGCTCTTCTTCCATCTTGGCTGTGAAGTCATAATCAACCAAGCGACCAAAGTGGCCCTCTAGCAATCTGGTCACTGCAAAGCCAAGCCAAGTTGGCACTAGCGCTTTACCAACCCGGCGCACATACTCACGAGCCACAATCGTTTCAATGATTGAGGCATATGTAGAGGGTCGGCCAATTCCGCGCTCTTCAAGTTCTTTAACCAACGAGGCTTCGCTGTATCGAGCTGGCGGTTTAGTTGCATGGCCATCTGCCGTAAGTTCAGTTGCGGTTAATTTATCTCCCACACTTAATGGCGGTAAAACTGCAGTATCATCTTCATCTGAAACTTCTTCTTTTACTTCATCTAGCGCTGCTTTAAATCCAGGACGCGTAATTACTGTGCCAGAAGCTGTAAATACTAAATTTGCATCAGCTGCAGTTTTAGTTTCAAGACGCACTTGAGTATTGAAGCCCAGCGCATCGGCCATTTGTGAAGCTAAAGTGCGACGCCAGATTAAGTCATAAAGTGCAAACTCATCACCGCGAATTTCACCTTGTAGTTCAGCTGGAGTTCTAAATACTGAGCCAGCTGGTCGGATTGCTTCGTGAGCTTCTTGCGCATTTTTTACTTTATTTGCATATTTGCGCGGTTGATCTGCCACATTTTCAGCACCAAAAATTTCACGTGCTTGAGTTTGGGCTGCAGTAGTAGCTTGCTCTGACAAATTTGTAGAGTCAGTTCGCATATAAGTGATGTATCCGCGTTCATACAAACCTTGAGCGATCTGCATAGTTCTACGCGACCCCCAACCCATTTTGCTGCTTGCTGTTCGCTGCAGCGTTGAAGTCATAAATGGCGCAGGTGGTTTAAATGTTCGAGGCTCTTCAGTAACACTTGCTACTGTAAATTGAGCATTGTTTAAATCTGCAACTAACTGGGTAGTTGTTTTTTCATCGAGCACCACTCGGTCAGTTCTAGTTAATTTACCAGCTTCATCAAAATCATTACCCGCAGCAATTCGGGTTCCATTTAGTTCTAGTAGTTTTGATTTAAAATTACCCGGTGCAAGAATCGCTGAGATGTCCCAATATTGAGCTGACTTAAAAGCAATTCTTTCTCGTTCTCGCTCTACAACTAATCTGGTTGCAACTGATTGCACGCGGCCAGCACTTGAACCTGGCTGAACTTTGCGCCATAACACAGGTGATACTTCGTAACCATATAGTCGATCAATAATGCGACGAGACTCTTGCGCATCAATTAATTTACGATCTAGATCACGGGTGTTATTTAAGGCACCTCGAATGGCATCTTTAGTGATCTCATTAAAGACCATTCGGCGGTATGGAATTTTGGGTTCTAGCGCTTCAACTAAATGCCAAGCAATTGCTTCACCTTCGCGATCCTCGTCAGTGGCAAGTAATAACTCATCAGCTGACTTAAGCAGTTTCTTGAGTTCGGCAATTTTGGGCTTTCGGCTGTCATCCACTTCATACGTTGGAGCAAAGTCATTATCAACATCCACAGCAAGGCCGCTGCCGCGCAGATCTCGGATATGACCAACTGAAGCTGCGACCACATAGCCATCGCCCAGGTAGCCTTCGATGGTCTTGGCCTTAGCTGGCGATTCAACAATCACCAGCTTGGTCCCTGTCCCAGCCTTACTCAATTAAGCTCCTTATTAATAGGAATCCAACAGATTGTGGCGGTTAGGGGCTACCTGCTGTCAAACGCCCCTCACAACCTGTGGCGTGGCGCAAGTTAGCAATAGCACGCTACCAGCCCGCAGTCGCCTCGGAGTTAAGCTGAATTGGGCGTGACAAGATGGCGAGATTTGCCGAAGTTGTGAGGCTAACCCACATTTCACCCCCTTGGCAGTTGGTGAGCTCAAATCCGCCGCGGCGTAGCTGAGCTGCCGCTACCTGGCAGGCGGCTGAAACCTCTGGCAGCGACATTGCTGCCGATAAAGCCGCTAAATCTGTCGCTGAATTCAATTTATGTTTTGTGATTAAAGCGCCGCTGCCAGCAGCGCCAAAGCTGAATAACACCATTATTGCAATAAGCAATCCTGCTATCGATACAGTTGCAGATCCGCGATTAGTCAAGTATTTCATTCCACAATAACCTCTGCGGTCGCAGTTAGCTCAATTGCCTTGCTCCAAAAATCTAAATCACGCTTTACCACAATTAAAATTGCTCCGTTTTGTAGTTGTTGAGTCAATGAAACATTTGCTGGTAAATCAATTTGCTGACCTCGGGCTGCAGCTCTGGCTGCATTGTGTGCAGTATCAATTAAATTTAATTGCGTTAGAAAAACTCCAAGTGCTGAAACTGCAGCTAGGAAGCCAAAAGCCAAAGTTGCAATTCCAATTGCTAACTCAACTGTTACAAATCCAGTTGTAGAGCGGATGTGTTTTAGCATCCGCTCTACAACAACTTGTTTTACCATGGTACAAAAACTGATAATGCTTTCTTAACTATTGTCCAAAGCACATCTTGTGCTGCAGCTCCAGTTAAGATTTTAAATAATCCCCCAGCAAAACCACACGCAGCAATAGTTCCCATCGCGTACTCTGCACTTATCATTCCTAAATCATTGCCAAGGTGCGACTTAATGAATCTGGTGAGCTGTATAACTTTTGTCATCACTTCCCCCGCTTTTTTGGTTGCAAGTTGCAACTTATTGATTCTCAAACATTTTTATGATTAAAATAAAGATTCTGAAAAAATGTTTATTGATCGATGCTGGGGATTACCAAAGAGAACTAAGCGCTGGCACAACCATGGGCACAACTCCAAGTAACACAAATCCGGGCAGCATTAAGAGCGCAACTGGTAAAGCTAACGTGACAGCTAACTTCTTGGTTCGGCGTAGCAGTTCCTGTTTTCGCTGCTCTCGGGTGCGAGCTGCAATCTCAGCTAAGGCTTTTCCTGCACCGATACCATGATCCATTGCCCGTCCAAGCGCTGCAGCAATAACTTGTAACTGATCACTAAAGGCGTCATTTAGATCTGCACCCCACTGCAATCTATTTGCTGCAGCAGTTAATTCGGCACCAAGTTTTGGTTGCACAACTTTTGCCACAGCATCAAGCGCCGCAAGCACACTTAATCCTGCTGCTAAGGCCACAGCTATTAAATCAATTGTGAGATCTAGCTCCTGCTGAATAACCCGATCTTGCTTGATTGTTGATTTTGTTGGCAGTTTTTGAATTAGATTAGGCAGCCACCAAAAAATAATCAGGCTAACTAATAAGCCTGTTAGGGATGGAAAAACCATTAAAACTACCAGCGCAAATATGGTTGATATTTGTTGAGGTGTGGCCTTTTTTTTAGGTGATTTAGATTTTAGCGGTGAGCTAGGTATCAGTAAAAAAACTGCAGTTGCAATAAGTAGGCCGGTTATCAAAGTTGTAGCTCTTGTTCAATATTGGCAGCTAACCGAAACATAATCCAAGTTCCCAATCCCAGCAGCGAGCTGCCAATAACTAATACCCCAATTCCAAAACCACTGGTGATTAACCACTTAACAGCTGAGATTCCAATTGCTTGCGCCATTAATAAGGTGGCAGCTGGCAGTAGGGCAAGAGTTAGCGCTGCAGTTTTTGGTCCAGTAAGCTGGCTTTTCACTTCAGCTGCAATTGCCATTCGATCTAATTGAGCGGTTAACGCTGATTGCATAGCTGGCGATAGCGGCGCTCCATGCTGTTGTGATACCTGCCAACATGCTGCAAGCGCTTTGAGCAGCAGGCTATTTCGTTGCAAAGCATCTACTGTAAGTGCTGAACTTAAATCTGTTTGTTGTTGTAGTGCAGCTTTGGTTTTTGGCACTAGCTCTAAATTTACATAATTTAGCGCTTCAGTAGGTGTTGCACCGATACGTAGCGCATCGATAAAACCTCGCATCCAGTCAATTTCATCGGCCTGATCTTGATTTTGATATCGAATTAATTTTGGAGTTGCTACTTGGTTTACACCTAGCAGCAAAGCTATGGCTGCTGCAATTAATACTCCTTCAATCATTACGCAGCCTTTAGGGCGGTTTCAGATCTAGCATAATTTGCAATCAGTTCATATTTGCCAGCAGTTGTATTTGCTTCTGAAATTGAGCTAACAACTCGATTTCCAGCTGCTCTTTTGATTTCAACTACATGGGATATTCCATGTAGCAGCCAGTCATGGCTAAGTTTCGCTTCAATACCTGCCAGCAATCCCAGCGCAGTAATTCGAGCTGGAACTTCAGTTGCGCAGTTAGCATGCAAAGTTGCAGCTGAGCCAGCGTGACCAGTATTTAAAGCAAGCAATAAATCTAGCACTTCGCTACCTCGAACTTCACCAACGACGATTCGATCAGGTCGCATCCGCAAAGTTTGTCGAACCAGATCTTGCATAGTGATCGCACCAATACCTTCGGCCGTTACAGGTTTAGCTTCCAATTGGACAACATGTGGATGATTTATTCTGAGTTCACTGTTTTCTTCAACTACCAAAATTCGCTCTGCATGATTTACCGTTGATAACAAACTGGCTAATAAAGATGTTTTACCCGCTCCAGTTGCACCAATAACTAAAAATGATTTTTTTAATTCAATTAACGCACTTAGATCAGCAGCTGCTGTTTGGCTTAGGGTTTTATTTTCTATTAGTTGCGTCATGCTCAGCGGTTGCTTGCTTGGGATACGAATTGAGATTTGCGGACCATTAACCGCAATTGGAGGCAGCAAAGCGTGCATTCGATTGCCATCGCTCAATTTGGCATCAACCCAAGGGTGAGCATCATCAAGTCTTCGTTTTGCCTGCAGCGCCAAGCGTTGAGCAAAGCTGCGCACCGAGCTGCTATCAGCAAATAGTTTGCCTACAAACTGCAGGCCAGCAGCAGAATCTGTATAAACCCGGCCATCACCATGCACAAGCACATCAGTTAGTCCTGGTTGCTGAATTAGCTCTTCCAACGGCCCATATCCAATTAGCATTGATTTAATATTTCGAGCTAACAAAATTAGCTCGCTACCTGACTCCAGCGCGCCGCTAGCTCGTAGCGCCTGACTAATCTCAACTTCGGTTAACTCAGCGCCACTTACTGCTAATTGTTCCTTAACTTGCTCAAGCAATAGTTGATTCATTTTTTATCCCTATAAGTAGCTCTTCGGAGATTTTTCTTAACTCAGACTTTTTTCGTTCACCTGGAATCACTCCATCGGCGATATCAAGTTGTAATTTTGGGTCAGACTTATAACTGGGCAGATAGCTAAGCCCAAGAAAATCTAAAGCATCTTTTTTAGTTAGACCAGTTTTTTGTTCAACTCGAAGCACAACTTGGCTTGTAGTAAGTTGAGTTTTTAGTTTTGCAACACCTAGTAGATTACATGGTGATACTAAAATACTTTTTGTTAATGCTGTTCGATGCAAAATTGAGGTTGGTAGTTGGCCTAGATCAACAACTACTAAACTAAATTGTTCTCGCAGCAGGGCAATGACACTTTCAATCAATTCAATTTCTGGCGGTTTTATTTGGTAGGCATTAAAACTTAATAACTTTAATTTCTGATGATTTGGCAATCGCGCTGATAACGCCGAACCAGCAGGTAGGCCGATTAAACTTGAAAGCTGCTCCCAGCTAACTGCATTTTTTGTTTCAATGGTGGTTAGTAAATTTATTGCGGAGCGAGCATGGTCCAGGTCAACTAAAACTACTTCCTGTTGCTGCGAAGCGGTGTAACTAATTGCAGTTGCGAGCACACTGCTTCCTGCACCTGCAGTTACAGAGCGAATACAGATCAGCGGTGATTTAATTGAATGCTGACTGGTTAACCAAGTTTGAAACCAGCTAGCAGCTTGTGGCAACTGAACTAATTGAGCTGGTGCATAAGTTGCGGCATATCGCCAAATTGAATCTGTTAACTCAGTGCTAATTAGTAAATCTGGACGAAGCGTAGGATGATCAATTAATGCTTTTAGGTCGGCAATTAAAAATTCAGTTGCTGAAATAACTGGATATTGCTCTAATAATCGCAGCTCAATACCTGCCGTTGCCGCTGCAGCAACTGCGGTTGCAGTTAACTGATCATCGCGGCTTAGTAGCACAAATCCACTTTTCACCCGCTGAGCATGCGTTTACATCACTAAATTCAATAGGTTAATTTTGAATCTGGGGATAACTTGGTGCTGCCCACTTGCACCAAGCCCTGCTGATGCACCAACATCTACCTATTGAAGCTAAGGGGTCTTATGAGTAACGATGCGGTAGCAAATCTGCTCCACGAAAATCGATATTTTCCACCAACCGAACAGTTTTCAGCTGTCGCTAATGCCCAGCCTGACTTGTATGAACAAGCTAAAACTGATCGAATCAAATTCTGGGAGACTCAAGCTGGCAGGTTAAGTTGGGAAACCCCATGGCAGCAAGCTCTTGATTGGAGCGATGCCCCGTTTGCCAAATGGTTTGTTGGCGGAAAGTTAAATGTGGCATACAACTGTGTGGATCGCCATGTTGAAGCTGGGAATGGTGATCGGGTTGCGCTTTATTGGGAAGGCGAGCCTGGCGATAGTCAAACAATTACTTATGCGCAGTTAAAAGATGAGGTATCAAAAGCTGCAAATGCGCTGCTTGAATTAGGAATTCAAGCAGGTGATCGGGTTGCAATTTATTTACCAATGATTCCAGAAGCTGCAATTTCAATGTTGGCATGTGCTCGAATTGGAGCAGTGCATTCTGTTGTTTTTGGTGGCTTCTCTGCTGAAGCGCTTCGCAGTCGAATTGAAGATGCTGCTGCAAAGCTAGTTATTACATCTGATGGTGGATATCGACGTGGAGCCGCATCTGCCCTTAAGCCTGCGGTTGATGAAGCAGTTAATAACTGTCCAACCGTCGAAAATGTATTAGTTGTGCGTCGAACTAACCAAGATGTTGCCTGGTTTGGTGATCGAGATCTTTGGTGGCATGAAGTAGTTAATAAGCAAAGCGTTACGCATACGCCAATTGCATTTGATGCTGAGCATCCACTATTTATTTTGTACACATCTGGCACTACTGGAAAACCAAAAGGCATATTGCATACAACTGGTGGATATCTAACTCAAGCAAGTTACACCCACTTTAATGTTTTTGATCTAAAACCTGAAACAGATATTTATTGGTGCACTGCAGATGTAGGTTGGGTAACTGGTCATTCATATATTGTTTATGGACCAATGTCCAATGGTGCAACACAGTTAATGTATGAAGGAACTCCCGATACTCCAACTAAATCTCGTTGGTGGAAATTAATTGAAAAATACAAAGTAACTCAGCTTTACACTGCACCAACTGCAATTAGAACATTTATGAAATGGGGAGATAACTTCCCTGCGGAAGCGGATTTATCAAGTTTGCGCTTACTTGGTTCTGTTGGTGAACCAATTAATCCTGAAGCATGGATGTGGTATCGAGAAGTAATTGGTAACAGCAACTGTCCAATTGTTGACACTTGGTGGCAGACTGAAACTGGTGCGATCATGA
This sequence comes from Candidatus Nanopelagicales bacterium, assembly GCA_030834185.1. GTDB lineage: Bacteria > Actinomycetota > Actinomycetes > S36-B12 > UBA5976 > AcAMD-5. The sequence goes on along the minus strand of JAURFT010000030.1, from coordinate 1,540 downwards.
TCTCGCCGCTACCTGGTGTGACATCAACTAAACCAGGTTCAGCGATGATTCCGCTCCCTGGAATAAGCGCTGAAATTTTGGATGACCAAGGTGTTGCAGTTGGTTGGGGGCATGGTGGTTATTTAGTTTTAACTGAGCCTTGGCCAAGTATGTTGCGAGGCATCTGGGGTGATGCAGCTAGATATCGTGAAACATATTGGAGCCGCTTCGAAGGTCAATATTTTGCAGGTGATGGTGCAAAGTGGGATGACGAAGGTGCGATTTGGCTATTAGGTCGAGTTGATGATGTGATGAATGTATCTGGCCATCGCATCTCAACAACTGAAGTTGAATCTGCCCTAGTTTCGCATCCTGCAGTAGCAGAAGCTGCAGTTGTGGGAGCAAATGATGAGGTCACAGGTCAGGGAATTGTGGCATTTGTAATTTTGCGGGCCGGACATGAGCACGATAATGTGATAGCTGAGCTGCGCAATCATGTGGCAAAAGAGATTGGCCCTATTGCCAAGCCGCGCCAGGTTCTGATTGTGGCTGAACTACCCAAAACCCGCTCAGGTAAAATAATGCGTCGATTGCTACAAGATGTGGCAGAAAATCGAGAATTAGGCGATGTCACCACATTAGCCGATTCAGCAGTTATGAAGCTCATCAGTGAGGGGTTATCAAGTGGCGGCACGGAAGATTAAGCGCGCCATCTTGCTACTACGCTTGGGCAAGATCGTAGGGAGAGTTATGAAGCACCAACAGTCAGGCAAGCCAGTTCGAAAAAAGTTGGTGGACGCAGTTGATTCTGTCGAGGAAGTTGCGCTGCTGCAGTTGCGACTACTTGGAGCAGAGCTGCGCGCATCGAGCAAAAGTGCGCTATTTGCGGTGGTTTTCATAATTGTTGGTTCTGCAAGTTTAATTTTTGTGATGATCTTTGCAGCTATTACAGCTGCGCTAGCGATTTCAGAAACTGGATTATCAATTTGGTTTTCATTTTTAATTATGACTGGTGTGCTGTTTTTAGTTGCAGCTTTGCTACTAATTCTTGGAGTTAAATCCTTTAGTAAAATTAAAGCTCCAACTCGTGCCCTTAAGTCTTGGCAGGAAACCAAAGACATTATTGCTGGCGACTAACTTATGTGGGCTGCCCATAAAGTCATCTACCAAGATGGACCATGGCAACATAGCAAAGTTATCGCCTCTGCAAATGCATTTCATGTTGTTAGTGCCGGCAACCAAACTGATCCACTAATTCTGCTCTTACATGGCTTTGGTCAGTATTGGTATACCTGGCGTGATTACTTAACTGAACTTCCAAATCATGGCTATCGAGTTGTGGCAATTGATTTACGTGGCTATGGAGATAGTGATCAACCACCACGCGGTTATGATCCAAAATCTATTTCACATGACATCGCTGCAGTAATTCGAATGCTTGGTGCAAAAACTGCAATAGTGATCGGTCACGACTGGGGTGGGTTTGCCGCATGGGCTGCAGCACAGAATCATCCAGATTTAATAACAGCGATTGGCGTTATTAATGCCCCACACCCTAATG